>CAZYTO010000005.1:22450-55187 GCA_964650405.1 uncultured Thermoanaerobaculia bacterium
CGCCATCAAGTACGGCGGCCGCGAGACGACGGTGGAGGTCGACCTGGCCGTCACTCGCGACGCCGCCGTCGTCCGGGTGACGGATCACGGCGCCGGCGTCCCTGCCGAGGAGAAGGAGCGGATCTTCCACCGCTTCTACCGTCTTGACAAGAGCCGCTCCCTGGAAGTGGCCGGCACCGGTCTCGGCCTGGCCATCACCAAGCACCTCGTCCTTCTGCACGGCGGCTCCATCGAGCTGGAGAGCGAGCGCGGCCGGGGGGCGACGTTCATGGTGAAGCTGCCGCGGTGAAGTTCGTTGTTCGTTGGTCGTTGTCCGTTGTTCGTGCTTCCATTCCGAGGGTCGCTTTTTTACAAGACCTCGCGCTCCTGCCGCTTTATCTTTCGGCACAACGAACAACGAACAACGACCAACGACCAACGAACAACGGACAACGAAAATGACCGAGCCTGTTCTGCGCGACGTTTCCGACACGGCCATCTGGATGGCGCACTACCGCGCCCTGGAGAGCCGGCAACCTGACGCGCTCTATCGCGATCCGTACGCCCAGCGATTCCTCGACGCCCGCGGCCAGCAGATGGCGGCCACGCTCGGCAAGGATCGCAATGCCTGGGCCTTCGTGACGCGCGAGCTGTTGTTCGACGCCTTCGTCACGGCGGAGGTGGCGGCGGGGGCGGACCTCGTGCTCAACCTCGCCGCGGGCCTCGACGCCCGGCCGTACCGGATGATGCTGCCGCCGTCGCTGCGGTGGGTGGAAGTCGACCTGCCGCCGCTCATCGAGTGGAAGTCACGCCTCCTGGCGGACGCCAATTCCAACTGCCGCCTGGAACGCGTGGCCCTCGACCTCGCCGACGTTCCGGCGCGGCGCGAGCTCTTCGCGCGCCTCGCTTCCGAGTCGAAGCGTCCCCTCGTCCTCACTCAGGGCCTCCTCATCTACCTCGGCGACGAGGGAGCGGCGTCGCTCGCTGACGACCTCGTCGTCTTTCCGCGCTGGGTCATTGACATCTGCTCCCCCGGCCTGCGCGACATGCTCAACCGCGAGGTGGGCAAGCACCTCGACGCCGCCAGCGCGCCGTTGAAGTTCGCCCCTCCCAACGGCCCGCGCTTCTTCGAATCGCACGGCTGGCGCGCGATCGATGTGCGTTCGATGCTCAAGAACGCACCCTCGCAGCGCATGCCGCTCTTCCTCCGCTTCTTCAAGCTCTTCCCCGAGCGCCCCTGGCACAAGCAGGGAAGGCAGCCCTGGTCGGCGGTCTGCCTGCTGGAGCGCACGGGCTGAGGAAAGTGCTGAGTGCCGAGTGCCGAGTGCCGAGGGGCATGAGACATGAGTCATCAGGCATGTGTGGCCTTGGGTTTGCCTCGCGTGTCTCACCTCGCAACCGAAGCGAGCGCTTCCCTCCGCGACTCCCGGGGCGAGGCGCGAAGGCCACCCTCTCCCGGGAGAGGGGTGAGGGATGAGGGGTCTTCCGAAACGCGGGAAAGCGTCGCTCACGGTCGCATCGCCGCTCCCAGGGGATCCCCTCACCCCGGCCACTCCGCGCTGACGGCTCCGGAGCCGACTCCGCTTTGCGAGAGATCGCGCGCTCCATGGCCGACCCTCTCCCGCCGGGAGAGGGTGGAACACGGAGGCACGGAGGCACGGCGCAACAGCCGCTCATGCCTCGTTCCTCGTGCCTGTGCGCCCTCAGCGCTCGGCACTCAAGAGCGTGTGAAAGAATCGAAAGTGCTCGCCTTGGTTGCGAGATGAGCCACCCGAGGCAAACCCCAACGCCACACATGCCTCATTCCTCATGCCTCATGCCCCCTCGGCACTCGGCACTCGGCACTCGGCACTGCCTCTACGCCCCCTCCATTCGCTGCATGCGAGCCCGCAACAGGTCGCTGGGGCTGAGGAAGCCGACGATGCGCCGCGACTGGACGTCGTCGATGACGGGGCAGCGGTCGACGGCGGTGAGCTGCATCCGGAGGAGCACGTCGGTGATGGGCTCCGACGCGATGGCGATGACCCGCGGCGTGATGGCGTGGTCGCGTACCAGCTCCTGCGTACGGCCCTCGCGGGCCGCGCGATCGAGCTCGTCGCGCGAGAGCACGGCGATGAACCGCCCTTCGTCGACGACCGGGTACCACTGGTGGCGTGTGCCGGCCACGGTACGGGCGGCCTCGAGGAGCGTGGCGCCGGCGGAAACGGCGATGGGATTCGCCGTCATGGCCTGGCCGACGGTCAGTTGTGCCAGCGGGTCCTCGCGATGCGGCCCTTCGACGTAGCCCTCGTCGATCATCTGCTGCTCGACGACGCTGAGCGGGGAGATCCGGCGGGAGATGGCCACGGAGAGCGATACGGCCAGCATCAGCGGCACGATCAGCTCGTAGTCATGGGTGAGCTCCACGGCGATGAGGACGGCGGCGAGCGGCGAGCGCAGCAGGCCGGCGAAGAAGGCACCGAGGCCGAGGAGCGCGTAGGTGCGCGGATCGATCGTGGCGTGCGGCAGGATCACGCGCAGCGCCTGGCCGGTGGCCGCGCCGAGGGCCGCGCCGATGAAGAGCGACGGGGCGAACGTGCCGCCGAGGACGCCTGCGCTGATGGCCAGGACGAAGGCGATGGTCTTCACGAAGAAGGCGATCGTGGCCGCGCTTCCGGTCCCGCCGCCGTGCAGCCAGATGCCCACCTGGCCGTAGCCGACGCCCAGGATCTGGGGCGAGGCCAGTCCGAGGAGACCGATGACCATGCCGGCCAGCGCGGCGCGCAGCGGCCACGAGGGGAGGCGCCGCGCCAGCCACGCCTTGAGGCGATGCGACGTACCGATGGCGATGCCGGAGATGACCCCGGAGAGGATGCCCACGACGGCGAAGCCGATCAACTCACGGGCGTCGTTCCAGACCGCCGGCGGCGCGGCCAGCAGTGGCCTGCCGCCGAGGAGCGCCTTCTCCACCACGGCCGCGGAGACTGCGCCGACGAGCACCGTGCCGAGCACGCCGCGCTCCGCCGAACCGAGGACTTCTTCGAGGGCGAAGACTACGCCGGTGATCGGCGTATTGAAGATCCCGGCGATTCCGGCGGCCACGCCGACCGGGATCATGTCGCGGATCATCTTGCGGGGGAGCTTCAGCCAGCGGGCCAGGGCCATGGACACGCCGCTGCTGATGACGACGATCGGGCCTTCCGGGCCGAGCGGCGCGCCGGCGCCGAGGGAGAGCGGTGTGGCCGCGAACGTCGCTACCACGCTGCGCGGCCCGAGCAGTTCGATATCGCGACTGTAGGCCATCTTCACGCGGGCCAGATTCGCGCCGACGGCACCCGGGGCGAGCCTGCGGACGGCCAGGGCCAGCAGCGCGAACATGGCGGCCGGGATGACGACGGTGAGGATCGTGCGCACCGTCCCGTGCCCCTCGAGCGCCGGCCCGATCAGCAGTTGACGGGCCAGCTCCACGAGCTCGTGAAAGCCCACGGCCACGATGCCGCAGACCACGCCGATGCCGACGGCCGTGACCAGGGGGAAGCGGCGGGCGAGATCACGGAGCGCTGCGAGGAACGTCACGACCGTCTCAAAGAATACAGCCCCATGCAAATTCCGGAGCTACTTTCGCCGTTCCTCGCGCAATCGCAGGCCCGCCGCGATGGCGGACTCCGGCAGTGCCGCCGGCGTGCCGGCCGCCAGCGCCTGCACGTAAACCTGGGCACACGCTTCCATCGTCACGGCCACATGCAGCGCCTCCGCGAGCGTACGGCCGACGCAGACGTTGCCGTGGTTGGCGAGCAGCGCGCCGCTGCGATCGCCCAGCGCCCGCCACGACGTTGCGGCCGACTTCTTCCGTGCCGGTGAAGGCGTAGCCGGCCACTTCCACGGTACCGCCGAAGTAGATCAGCATCTCGTCGATGACGGGAGGGAGGGGGCGGCGGAGGACGGAGAGGGTCGTGACAAACGGGGCGTGGGTGTGCACGACGGCTTGCACATCCGGCCGTTCGCGATAGATGACCAGGTGCATCGGCAGTTCGTACGACGGCGCGCGGACCGAGTCGACCGCCTGCCCGGTGGCGAGGTCGACGAACACGACATCTTCTTCGCGCAGCACCTCGTACGGCACCGACGTGGGCGTGATGGCGAGGCGGCCTCCGCCGATGCGCTCGCTGACGTTCCCCGCCGACCCGACCACGAGGCCGAGCTCCCACATCTTCTTCGCGTGCTGCCAGACCGGATGGCGCATGGCGTAATGGTAGAGGCGGCGAAGAAACGTTGAAAGGCTGGAAGGCTGGAAGGCTGAAAGGCTGGTGAGCTGTTCGCTGTGCTCCTTCCAGCTTTCAATTCTCCAGCCTTCCTCGCTCCCCGGTTCTTGTTGTCGGGGAATCTCCCGGTGCTACTCTTCGCGCCATGAAACGCTCCCTCGTGTCGCTCGTCGCCGCCGTCCTGGCCCTCGGTTGCTACCACGACAACGCCTCGCCGTTCGTGCACGGCGGCGGGAACAAGCCGCCGGCGTGGGGCTCGACCTGGGCCTCGTCGTCCGGCTCGCGCTCCAACTCCACGGGAGTGGCCTCGTACTCGGCCTCGAGCGGCTACGCGGGCGGTTACGAGAAACAGGAGACAGTGGCCGCGCCGGCGACCACCACGGGTATGGCGCCGAGTCCCATGACCGCGCCTTCGAGCCCCGCGCCGGTCACGACGACTCACGCGGCGGCGGCGGGGGCCTCGGCGAAACACTGAGCCGGTCATCCCGAGTCCGAAGGACTCGGGATGACGGTTTTTCACCGCCCGCGTTCGGTGGCGAGCAGCTTCTTCTTCCGGCCCACGCCCCAGCGATAGCCGCCCACGTTGCCGTCGGCGCGGACGACGCGGTGGCAGGGGATGACCACGGCCAGGCGATTGCGGGCGCAGGCGCCGGCCACGGCCCGTCCGGCGGTCGGGGCGCCGATCTCCGCAGCCACTTCGCTGTACGTGCGGGTCTCGCCGTGGGGGATCTTGCGCAAGGCGTTCCACACCCGGAGCTGGAACGACGTGGCCTTGAGGTCGAGCGGCAGTTCGCGGGTGGAGGCCTCGCCGTCGATGCGGGCCACCACTTCGCGCACCAGCGTGGCCAGCGAGTCGTCGCCGTCCGCCCGCTCCAGGGTCGCATTCGGGAACTCCGCGGCCAGCTCGCGCTCGACGTCATCGCCGAGCGAGACGGCGCAGAGGCCGCGCTCCGTGGCGGCCACGAGCGCCGGTCCGACGGAGGTCGGGGTGATGGTGTAGCGGATGTGCACCCCTTCGCCGCCGGCGCGGTAACGGCCGGGGCTCATGCCGAGGTGGGGCTGCTCGTAGGCGCGGCTGCTGGAGCCGAAGCCTGATTCGTAGATAGCGTCGGTCACGGAACGTCCCTCCTTCAATTCGCGGCGCAGGCGCTCGTTGCGCCGTGCGGCCAGGTACTCTTTCGGGCTCGCGCCCACTTCACGCTTGAACACTCGCTGCAGGTGATGCGGGCTGACGCCGAGCCGGCGGGCCAGGGCGTCGAGCGTGATCGTCTCCGTCTTCGCCGCCACGCCGTCCAGGATCGTGCGGGCCCGGCGCGCCATGGCCGCAGCCGGCGCGTCCCCACGGGGCGTACAGCGCCGGCAGGGGCGGAACCCCTCCCGCTCCGCGCCGTTGGGGTCGTCGTAGAAACGGACGTTCGTCTGCCGCGGCCTCCGGGCCGGACACGACGGCCGGCAGTAGACCCCGGTCGACCGGACGGCGAAGACGAACTTGCCGTCGAAGCGCCGGTCGCGCTCCAGGACGGCTTGCCAGGCGGTGTTGGTGTCGATCATGTGGGCAAGATAGAGCCTGGTGCGCGGAGCGGCTATCCGGATGTTGTGCTCAAACTAGGTACCGGGTTGCGGGGTTACGGGGTTGCGGGGTTACGAGAGCCGGCGTCGGGGCCTCTGCCTCCGCAACCTCGCAAACCTCGTATGCTCCCGTCTCCGTGCGCAGCCCGGTCATCCTCTTCCTCCTCGCCCTAACAATCCGCATCGTTGCAATCTTCGCGACGGGGGCGGGGACGATCCATTTTGGGGACGGGATCGACTACGTGGACACGGCCAAGGCGCTCTGTGCGACGCATGCCTACCCGCTGACGGGGAGCCTGCCGTTCTTCCGCGCCCCCGGCCTGCCCGTCTTCATCGCCCTCGTCACCGCCTGCCACCCCGGAGCAGTGGCCGTGATCAAGATCGCGCTGGCGGTATGCGACGCGCTGACGGTCGTCTTCATCGCCGAGCTGACGATGCTCCTGATGATGCGGACGACCGCTCGGCACTCAGCACTCGGTACTCAGGACTCTCTCGGCACTCGGCACTCAGCACTCGGCACTCAGGCCTCTCTCGGCACTCAGCACTCGGCACTCAGCACTGGCCCGTGGCTCGCCGGCCTCCTCGCCGTGCTGAACCCTTTCTTCATCCTCGGCGTCTGCGACGTCCGGAGCGAGCCGCTGTTCATGACCCTGCTCACGCTCGGCATCTGGTGCCTGCTGCGCGGACGGGCGGCTTGGGCTGGGATTGCCGTCGCACTTGCGTCGCTGGTCCGGCCCGCGGGACTGGTCTGCATCCCGCTCTTCGCGCTGTACGAACTGCTGGTGCGCCGCCTTCCTGCCGGCTGGACGGGCGGCATTCGGACGCCCAGTGCGGACACGGCGGCTGGAAGCCGCCGCCCCAGCCGCCTGGAAGGCGGCGCTCCCGGCCATCGCCGCACTCTTACGTTTATCCTCGCCGCGCTGCTCACGCTGACGCCTTGGACCATCCGCAACGCCGTCCACTTTCACCAGCTCATCGTCGTCAACGACGCTGGCGGCTTCAACTTCTGGCGCGGATATGCGCCGGAGATCATGGCTATCGACGGCATGCGCGACCGCGAGGCCATCGCCCGGGCCTCGTGGGAGTTCGATGCCCGGCGCGTCGCCGCGGCGCGGAAGAGCATCGGGCGGGACGGGTGGATGCGGGCCGGTCTCGACGAAGTCCGCCGCCATCCCGCCGCCGCCGTCCGCTGGACCTTGCGCAAGGCGTGGCTCTACTGGCGGCCCTGGCTCGCACCCGAGCAGTACTCGTGGCCGGTCGTCGCCGCCAGCGGTGCGTTCAACCTGCTGCTATACGCCTTCGCCGCGATCGCCCTCGTGCGCCTGCCCGATCGCCGGCTGGCTGCGGCGATCGTCGTCTACTTCGCCATCGTCTGGCTGGCCCACCTGCCGTATCAGGTCGTCATGCGCTTCCGGCAGCCGTTCACGGATCCGCTGCTGATCGCATTGTGCTTATCCCGAGCGCAGCAAGGGCTCTGGCGGCAGTTGCGCAGATCGTCGAGCAGCGCAGTCAGCGATCCAGATCCCTCGCTGCGCTCGGGATAAACTGATTACGCGCCGTATACAGCACGTGCGAGTGCGGATAGAGCAGATCGATCCGCCGCGACTGAACGTCCGAAAAGCCCGCCCGCTCCAGACGCGCCGCGAAGTCGCGCGGCGATTCGTAACTGAACGATTCGCCGAGGGTGAGGCCGATGAGCGAGACCAGCCGTTCCTGCAGGCGGTTCCAGGCGTTCTTCACCCGCGCGGTTGGGTCCTGTTCCTTGATGAGCAGCAGGCCGCCGGGTTTCAACCGCGCCGCCACACGCCCCAGCAGCGCGTCCCACTCCTCGGAGGGGATCTTGTAGAGGACGTCGATGACAGCCACGGCGTCGAACGTGCCGCGCAGGCAGGCGTCGTACCCGGCCACGAAGTCGATGCCGCCGAGGGGGCCGAAGAGCTTGCGGAGGTCCGGCTCGACGGCCACGACCCGCCGCGCGCCGGCGTCGAGCGCCAGGCGGGCGAAGACGCCGTGGCCCGCACCGAGGTCCAGCAGCATCGCGCCGGGCGGCACTTCGCGCGCCACGCGGAGAAGCGGCGCGGAGAGAAACCGCAGGAGCATGTGCACGCGCGCCTTCAGCGGGAGCGAGCCGAAGGTGCGGTGCAGTACGATTAGGGCGCGGATGAAACGCAAGGGGAGCATTGTAGGAGTGCCGGGTGCGGAGTGCCGAGTGCCGGGATACAGATGACTGCTCGGCACTCGGCACTCGGCATTCTGCAATTCTATTGGCGCGAGCTCCTCGCCGCCGTTGTCGTCCTCGTCACCCGCATCCTCACCGCTCCGCGCACGCTGTGGGAGGCCGATGAGCATCTCTTCGTCGCGGCGGTGAAGAGCTTCGAGCCGCTGGCCAACCATCCCCACCCGCCCGGCTATCCGTTTTATGTCGGACTGGGCAAGTTCGCGGCAGCCTTCATCGCCGACCTCTTCGGAGCGCTCGTGGCGATCAGCATCGCCGCGTGCGTCGTGGGCGTCGTGGCGCTGTCGCTCACGTTCCGCCGCATCACCGGAGACGCGGATCTCGCTGTCAGCGGCGCGCTGCTCTACTACTTCGGCGCGGCCATGCTCGTGCACGGAACGCTGGCCATGTCCGACAGCGCCGCCATCGCCTGCACGGCCCTGGCCCTGCTGGCCATGACCTATTTCGCGAGTCCGTGGGGGACGGACAATCCTGTCCGTCCAAGCGCGGCAAACGCCGATGGTCGCGCAAATGCCGAGGGGGGACAGACAGGATTGTCTGTCCTCCACGGTGATGCGAGTGACGAGAAGGCACAGACAGGATTGTCCGTCCTCCATGGTGACGCGCCGGGCGTCGCTACCGAGCGGACCGCCATCGGTCTCGGCCTCGCCGTCTCGGCGGCCATCGGCATCCGGCCGCAGCTCGTTGTGCCGCTGCTTCCGGTATTCGTGCTCGTGCTGCTGTGGTCGCGCGACGTGCGGAAGATCCTGGCCGGTCTCCTGGCATTCACCTTCCTCTCCATCGCCTGGTTCGCGCAGCTCGTGGAGGCGTGCAAGGGGTGGGAGAAATTCCTGGCCTGGGAGACGCACCAGGCGTCGTACGTGGCGCAGCACGACGCGGCGGCCTCGCGCGGTGCGCATTCGGCCGGCGAAGTGGCCTCGCGCTTCGTCTTCCACCCGTGGGGTCCGAAGTCGATCGCCCTGCCGGTTCTCTTCCTGGCTCTCCTCGGCGTGATCGTTTTTTTTCGCAAGGTGCCGGCGGCCCGGAGATGGCGGGCGCTCCCACTCGTGGCCTTCGCGGCCATCCACCTCGTCTTCGCACTGGCGGTGATGGACCCGGCCGACGGTCCGCGTTACGCGCTCCCCTGGCTGATGGCCGTGGCTCTCTTCGCCGCCCTCGGCCTCGGCATCGTCCGCGACAGCCTCCGGTTCCGGGCCGCGCCGGTTGCCGTCGTGGCGCTCCTCGCCGTCGTGTCATGGGTCTACGTCGCGCCGATCGTGGCCACGCGCCATCGCGCGCCGTCGCCCGGCGCCGCGGCGGCGGCGTACGCGAACGCGACGTATTCGCCCGGCACCGTGATCCTTTACGACCTCTCCCTGCGGCCGCAGGCGGAGGTGCTCTTCTCGCGCTTCCCGGCCGTGGCGCTGGACAAGGGGCTGGCGGCCTACTACGACCGCCCGGACGTGCCGCTCGTGGCGTTCGGCGACGGCGGCGCGTTTGATTCCGAGGCGACGACGTTCCCCTGGCCGGATAGTGACGCGTACGGCAAGCTGACGCGCGGCCATTACCGCGTCATCTCCCTCGACCCCATCGCTCCCCGCGAGCGCTTCCTCCCCCTGCGCGGCGTCTACGTCACCGAGCGCACCGACCAGCTCGAGTGGCGGTGGCTGCAGCCGTCCGCGGCGATCCGCCTGCCGCGCGCGCACGGCACAACGCTCGTCCTCACCTTCGGCCTCGCCCACGACGTGCCGTACGAGACGAACGACGTCCGCGTCTCCGTCAACGGCCGGCCCGGCCCGTCCGTGACCGTGGCGCGTAAGGGAACGGCGACGGCGACGGTGGCCCTGCCGGACACGCCCGTCGTCGACGTGACCATCACTTCGGCGCGCTCGTTCGCCCCGGGAAGCGTGCTCCACAACCAGGACCCGCGCATCCTGGCGGTGCAACTCCTCCGCGCCGAAACCCGTTGAAAGGCGCACTGCGATCCGCGACCAGGACCAGCGACCAGCGAACAGCGAGTAAAATGGAGCGTCCGTTCCCGCATTGCCCGGGATGACAGGGTCCATTCACCATGCACAAACCGACGGTCTCTCTCGTGATCCCGATGTTCAACGAGGAGCTGAACATCGAGCACGCGATCGACGCAGCCGTGGCGTCGCTGGAGAAGTACACCGCCGAGTACGAGATCCTCATCGTCGACGACGCCTCGACCGACAACTCCCCCTCGCTCGTGGCGCGCCGGGCGGCCGCCAACCCGCGCATCCGCGTCATCCGGCATGAGACCAACCGCAAACTGGGCGGCTCGCTCAAGAGCGGGTTCGCCGCCGCGTCGATGGAGCTCGTCCTCTACATGGACGCCGACCTGCCGTTCGATCCCGACGTCATCAACCGCGCCGTGCGGGCCATGTACCTCACCGGCGCCGACGTCATCGCCGGCTACCGCCACGACCGGACCATGGAAGGGCTGCGCCGGACGATCTACTCGTATCTCTACAACGCCCTCATCGGCATCCTCTTCGGCTGGCCGCACCGCGACATCAACTTCTCGTTCAAGCTGATGAAGCGCGAAGTGCTGGAGGCCATCGAGCTCAAATCCGAGGGCTCGCTCATCGACGCGGAGCTCATCGTCAAGGCCAAGAACCACGGCTTCGCCATCCAGCAGATCGGCCTCGACTACTTCCCCCGCATCCGCGGTACTTCCAGCCTCTCGTCGCCGAAGGTCATCCTCAAGATCTTCCGCGAGCTCATCCAGCTCTACCCCGAAATGCGCCGCCGCGTCCCGCGCGAGCAACCCACCGAGGTGCCGGATGGGGACGGGCAACACGCCTCACGGGTTTGAGGGGACGAGTACCGGGTACCGGGTGCCAGGTACCTCGGTACCCGTTACCCGGTACCCGCCTACGGCAGCTTCCTCGCCGGCGGGCGCTCCATCGTCATTCTGGCGATACCGCCCGAGGCGACAGTGGTGTAGACGCCGACGACGTCGATCGGGGTCAAAGCCCGGATGATGACGAAGCCGTCCGCCGGAAACGTGGTCGGAACGCCCTCGGCTTTGAGGTGATCCAGCATGTTCTTGCAGTCGATCTGCATGGCCCGGCCGGCCGGCAGGTTGACGGCGATGTTTTCGTGCTGCCGCCTGCCTTTTCGTCGGGCAGCGCCACGACGATGCGCTTGTCGATGGCAGGCGACGACGTGTTGTAGACGTTGATCGTCGTAAAGTACGTGCCCGGCGCGAAGTTCTGGGCGGAACTGTCGGCCTTGCCGCAGACGAACTTGGCGGCGTACTGGAGCTGGAACGACTGCGCGTGAGCGAGGGACGGAAGCGCGATCAGGATGAGCACGGACAAGAATCGGCGCATGACGGAATCTCCTTATCGCCATAGTGACGGCGCCGCGACGAGCGTTGCAGACGAGCCCCAGGACTCGGAACTCGGAACTCGGCACTCGGCACTCAGGACTCAGGACTCAACCCTCGGCACTCGGCACTCGGCACTCGGCACTCTGCCCCGGCTCCTCGTCGTCACGGCCGACGACGTCGGGCTCGACGAAGGCATGACCGCAGGCGCCCTGCGCGCCCACCGCGACGGCATCGTCACCGCCTGCAGCCTCGTGGCGAACGGGCGCGCCTTCGACGACGCCGTGGCCCGCCTGCGCGATGTACCGTCGCTGGAAGTCGGCGTCCACCTCGCCCTCGTGGAGGAGCTGGCCCTGACCACGGGCAGGCCCATGGCCCGCAACTACGTCGATTTCCTCATGGTGCGGCGCGGCGTCGACGTCGAGAAGGAGTTGCGCGCCCAGCTCGAACGGGTCCTCGCCACCGGCCTCCCCGTCACGCACGTCAACGGCCACCAGCACCTGCACGGCGTCCCGGCCGTCTTCCGCGTCGTGCGCCGCCTCGCGGACGAGTACGGCATCCGCTACATCCGCACTCCGCGCGACCGCGGCGGCAGGGCTGGTCTGGCCCGCCGCTTCGCCGTCCGCGCCCTCGGCATGCTCACCCCGCGCGGCACGAACGACCACACCATCGGCATTGCCGAGGCGGGGCACCTCAAGGCCGAACGCCTCATCGCTCTGCTCGACCACGTCGACGGCCTCACGGAGCTCGTCACCCATCCCGGGATCGACGTCGGCGGCTACGCCCACTGGCGCTACGAGTGGGACGCCGAGACCGAGGCGCTCTGCGAACCGCGCGTGCGCGAAGCCGTCGCGGCGAAGGGCATCGCGCTGGTGAGACCGTCCGAGGTACGAAGGGCGAAGGATGAAGGGCCGTGCTAGGGCAGGGCCACTGAACCGGCGTGACACCCGGGGGATCCGGCGTGACACACGGGGGAACCGGAGTGACACCCGGGGGATTCGGCGTGACACCCGGGGGATTCGGCGTGACACCCGGGGGAACCGACTGCCACCCTGGAGACTCGGCCCCACACCGGGGGAATTCGACGCGACACCCGGGGGATCCGGCGTGACACCCGGGGGAACCGGAGTGACACCCGGGGGATTCGGCGTGACACCCGGGGGATTCGGCGTGACACCCGGGGGAACCGGCGTGACACCCGGGGGAACCGGCTGGACACCCGGGGGATTCGGCCGGACACGTTCCGCTCGTCGATCTCGACCCTGCCTACCACGGAGGCGCCCTGCTTGAGTGTGAAAGCGCCGAGATCGGATTCGCCACCTGCTGGCAGGTTCGCATTCCAGCGGTATTGCGCCATGTACCCTCGGCTCTTGAGCCGAAGATCGAGCGTCCCGGCAGGCAGATCGCACGTCCATGAGCCGTCCGCGTTGACGGGGCACTGAACTTGTGCGGTCAAAGGGGACGCGCCTTCGAGGGTGAACCCCACTTCCATGCCGGAGATCTTCGGGCCCTCACTCGTGTCTGAGACCGTGCCCCTGATTCGAGAACTGGGCAATGCCTCCAGGCGCACGGCAACCGGCTGGTCCGATACAGAAACCGTCACGGTGTCGCTCCACAGGCCGGGCGTGCGCACCGCGAAACGCCATGACGGCGGCCGCGTTGCGCCTGCTGGTCGGCATCATCGCCGCCACCATGCACCGCGCCCGCGAGCATGAGGTGCTCTCGCTGCGCGCGCTGCACGACCCGCTGACCGGGCTGCCGAACCGCCATCAGTTCGAGAGCGTGCTAGCGGCCAAGGTCAGCTCGCATCGTCCCTTCGGGCTGGTCTATCTCGACCTCGACGGCTTCAAGCGCATCAACGACGAGCGTGGCCATGCCGCCGGCGACGCCGTGCTGCAGTGCGTGGCCCGCCGCCTCACCGCCGTCATCCGCGAGCACGATCTCGTGGCCCGCATCGGCGGCGACGAGTTCGTCGTCCTCCTCGACGGCCTGCATTCGCGCGACACGGCCGCCGAGGCCACGCTGCGGCTGCGCCATCGCCTGGAGGAACAGTTCGCCGGCGAGGAGAGCACGCACGCCAGTGCCGGCGTCGCCCTCTACCCTGAAGACGGCGACGTTCGCACGGGATGAAAGCACTAAGCGAATCAGCGAATAGGCGATTCAGCGAATCAGCGAATCAGCGAATCGACGCTGCGACGGAAGCCCCGCGGGCACCCGGATCGCGTACGATCGCCGCATGCGCCGCCTGATTCTCGCCCTGCTGTTTCTTTCCACGCCCCTTTTCGCGCAGTCGTACGACGTGTTCGCGATCCGCTACGCGACGGTCCCGGACTTCGCGGTGTCCGGCCTCGTTCAGGGAGCGGAGAGCGGGCGGAAGATCGACATCGCCATGATGGTGTGGCTCATCCGCGGGGGCGGCCACAACGTCGTCGTCGATTCGGGCTTCTATCGCCCGCAGTTCTTCAAGAGCTGGAACGTGAAGAACTTCGTCCGGCCCGACGAGGCGGTCGCCCGCGCGGGGGTGAAGGCGGCCGACGTGACCGACGTGATCCTCACGCACGCGCACTGGGACCACGCCGACGGCGCCGACCTCTTCCCGAATGCACAGATCTGGATTCAGAAAGACGAGTACGCCTACTACACCGGGGCGGCCTGGCAGCCGGGCGGGAAGCACGGCGGCATCGAGCGGGAGGACATGCAGTTCCTTCTGGCCGCGAACATGGCCGGCCGCCTCCACCTCGTCGGCGGCGACCGCGAGATCCTTCCGGGCATCCGCGTCTGGACCGGCGGCCGGCACACCTGGGCCTCGCAGTTCGTCAGTGTGATCTCGAAGAACGGCACGATCGTCCTTGCCTCCGACAACGCGTACCTGTACGAGAACCTGGACAAGCACCTGGCCATCGCCCAGACCTTCGACGCGAGCTCCAACCTCGCCGCGCAGGAGCACATGAAGCAGCTCGCCGGCAGCGCGCGGCTGATCGTCCCGGGCCACGATCCCGAGGTGATGAAGCGCTATCCACAGGTGGCGGAGGACGTGGTCGAGATCAAATGAGCCAGGCGAAGCTCGAGGAACTGCGCACGGTCTACCCGCGCCAGACGATGGCCAGGATTCCCGCCAGCACGGCCAGCGTCCCGGCGATCCGGGTGAGGCTCAGGTGCTCGCGGAAGGCGAGGACGCCGACGGCCGCGGCGACGACGACGCTCACTTCCCGCACGGCGCCGGTGTAGCTGGCCCGCGCGCCGAGGTGCATGGCCCAGAGGACGAGGGCATAGGCGAGGGGCATGGTCAGGCCGGCGATGAGGACGCGGACGGGCGAGTGCACGACCTCGCTGCGCAGGCTCGCCCACCCGCACCGCCAGGCCAGCGGCGTGTAGGCGATGAGCGCCACGAGCATCACCGCCTCGAGGTAGGCAAAGGGATGCATCCGCGCCACGCCCGCCTTGTCGATGGCGGTGTACGCGGCCGTGCAGAATCCTGCCGTGATGGCCCATGCCGCGGCCGGCGTATGGAAGGACGGGACGAGGGTCGCGGCGGCGTTCGGGCCGGGAGCCGTTCTCAGGTTCAGCAGGTAGATGCCGGCCGCGATCAGCAGCAGGCCGGTGACGCCGGTGGGGCTGACCCGCTCATGCAGGAAGACGATGGCGAAGAGGAGGAGGAAGAGCGGGGCCGTCCCGCGCGACAGCGGATAGGCGACGGACAGCGCGCCCGTGGCATAGGCGCGGCTGAGGGCCAGGAGGAAGGCCACCTCCGCCAATCCGCTGGCCACGATCAAGCCGGCCGTGGAGGGCGATGGCGCCGATCGCGCGAAGGCGAGCAGCGGCGCATAGGCCACGCCGTTGACGAGCAGCATCCACCAGACGAAAGGCGTCCGCTCCCGCGCCCCCTTGATGGCCACGTGCGGCACGACGTGCACGAACGCCGCGATGACGATCAGCGCCAGCGCGCCGGGAGGGAAGGAGCTCACGGCGGGAGTTTGGCAGAATCGCGGATTCGCTTAATCGCCTAATCGCTTAATCGCTTATCTCTGGTCGCTGATTCGCTGATTCGCTGATCGCTGGCAACGAGATCTTGAGTGTTCGCGAGGATGTCTTGGCATCAGGGGCCGGTGTTCAGGCGATAGGCATGGAGACCTGTGCCATAGGCATTGATCTCCGCGCCGCAGGCGTCGAAGCCTGGCTCGTAGGCGTCGATGTCTATGTCGCAGGCGTCGAAGCCTGGCTCGCAGGCATCGATGTCTACGCTGCAGGCATCAATGTCTACGCTGTAGGCATCAATGCCTGCGTCCTAGGCATCGATCCCTGGAAGAGTTGCGTCGATGCCACAGAGTGTCACATCGATGCCACAGCTTGTGACATCGATGTAGCTCTGCCAGACCTGCATGTAACAAGTTGTGGCATGCAGTCCTGGAACTGTCACATCGATACGTCAGCCCGTTGCATCGATGCGACAGTTGCCCGGATCGATGTCTGCCCGCCGCCCATGAGCCAGTGGTTTATCGGAGCGACCACCAGCGCCTACGCGCCGCGGTCGGTTGCTGATCGGGCCAATTGACCGGAGAACGATTCGACCACGTCGCCGATGAGGTACGACACCATGACCGGCGCTTGTCCGAGAGAACGTTCGCGACGGAAGCCAGAATGGTCATGCCGGTTGAAACGGAATTGGCACTATACATCTGCCGGAACCTCGTCAGCATGGACGCCGGTAATGACACGGCCGCTGAGCGGCTGCGGGAGCTGGCGTGTTCACAGTGGTGAATGCTTTTCAGGGTGGTTTTTCATGAAGGGGAGTCTGCGCTTTTCCACAGCTTCGGGATTGCTGCTGCTCTCATTGGCCGGAATGGCAAACCCGAGCGCCAGTCGGGAGAACGACGTGGCGATCGTGGGAGTCACGATCGTCGACGTGGCCGGGGCGGGGCGCTCCACTCACGATCGTCCGAACGCGACCATCCTCATCCGCAACGGGTTGATCGCGGCGGTGGGGGATCGCGGCAAGGTCACCGTGCCTGCGGGCGTTCCCGTGATCGACGGTTCGGGGAGCTATGTCGTGCCGGGTCTCATCGACGGCTTCGGCAGCATGCGGTCGCAGAGTTTTGCCGACGCCTATCTCTACGAAGGCGTGACGGCGGTCTACGTCCTCCAGTCGCCCGCCGGCGGAGATGGAGAGCAGGTCATCGCCGAGACGTCGCGCGGCCCACGGCTGCTGCGCGGGGTCACGATCAGCGGCTACTCCCCGACCGGCGCGATGCCGGCGACCCATCCCTGGACGGAGCATCGTCTGCACGACCGGCGTCTGAGTGACGCGGAGCTCGCTCACGAAATTGACGGCTATGCCGATCACGGCGTGCGCGGTCTCCTGATCGGTCTCGACGTCCTGCCCGAGCAGTTCGAGGTCATCCTCGGTGCGGCGCGGCGGCGTCACCTCGCCACCAGCGCGGAGCCGGCCTTCACGTCCTATCCGTACGCCATCCACGCGGGAGTCGGGTCGCTGCTGCGCAATGATCACTATGAGACGGCGCTCGCTCCGCCGGAGGATCTGGCCGCGTACGCCGACGATCCCACCCGCGCGGTCAGCACCTTCCGCGCCGTCTGCCGCGTCGACCTCGCATCTCCCGCCCTGGCAGCGTTGGGCGGGCAGTTGGCAGGCTCGCACACCGCGCTCATGCCGGTGCTGTCGATCGAGGCCACCGCCGACGATGTCGGCGCTCCCAATCCCTGGCTCTCGCGATCGGCGGTCTTCGTGAAGCCGGCCGATCTCGACGATCCGGTGGATCCGAAGACGGGCGCCAGACCGTATCTCGACAGTCACCCCGACCGGCGTGAGGCGCTCCGCTCCTGCGCGGTGCATCGTCAGGACATCGATGCCGCCCTGCATCGGAAGGGCGCTACCTACCTCGCCGGAAGCGGCGCACCGGCCTTCGGGATCCTGCCTGGCGGAGGGGTGCACCAGGAGTTGCGCCTCCTGCAGCACATCGGATTGACGCCGAGGGAAGCGCTGGCGGCGGCCACGAGCAATTTCGCGGATGTCTATGGCTGGAGCGACGTCGGCCGGATCGAGGCCGGGCGCGCGGGCGATCTGCTGGTCCTCGGCAGCGATCCGAGGCTGGACGTCTCGGCCGTCGATGACATTCGCGTGGTGATCCATGATGGTCAAATTGTTGACCGTCAGGCGCTGCTGGCAGGCGCCGTGGACCGCCGGCGCGGCGCGGAAGACGCTCCGGCTCCGTCGGGTGCGACGGCCAGCGGCGCGGCGCCGAAGTTGTTCGCCCCCGAGGCGGACTGGCCGGCGGGGTCGGACGCGTCGCCTGCGTTCACTCCCGATGGCCGCACCGTCTTCTTTACGCATGCGGTTGGCGCTGCGCGAACGATCATGGTCTCCCGTTTCGCGAACGGCGCCTGGTCGGCGCCGGAAGTCGCGTCCTTCTCGGGAACCTGGCGTGACATCGAGCCGGCCATGGCTCCGGACGGCTCTTACCTCGTCTTCATCTCGAACCGGCCGGCGTTGCCGGGCGGCCAGGCCCTGACCGGCTTCTTCGGAGGCGCGCCAAGGCCCGGTGCCGGCGGCAACATCTGGCGGGTGAATCGGGCCGGTGAAAGGTGGGGTGAGCCCATCCGGCTTCCCGACGTCGTGAACAGCCACTCCGCGATCTACTCGCCGGCGGTGGCGCAGGACGGAAGCATCTACTTCAACCAGCCCGATCCCGTCACGAAAAAGAGCCACATCTATCGCGCACAGGCGACGAACAACGGCTTCCTGCCGCCCGTGGCGCTCCCCTTCAACCATGGAGAGCTCGGGGATTTCGACGCCGCGGTTGCGCCCGACGAATCCTTCCTCGTGTTCTCATCGAACCGCCCTCCCGCGGTTCCGAACGGATCGATCTTGTTCGTCTCCTTCGCGCGGAATGGCCAGTGGACGGCGCCCACGGCGCTGCAGCCAGCCACGGTCGGTCTCGAAGCGCGGTTGAGTCCCGACCTCAAGACCATTTACTTCTCTGCCGAGGTGCCGGCGCCGTCGAGCTCCGCCGGTTCCAGCAGTGCGGCAGCTCCGAGCCGGATCTTCCAGATGGAGATGCCACCGGCGCTGTCCGCAGCGGCCGCGCGTGGCGGTGTGCCGCCCGGGTTACAGGCGCCTGCCGCGACCGTCGACCCGGCACCCACCGGCGACGTGCACGACTTCGACTTCCTGGTCGGACGCTGGGCCGTCCGCCACCACCGGCTGAAGGAGCGCCTGGCCGGCAGCCAGGAGTGGGAGGACTTCCCGGGAACGCTCGTCAACTGGACCACGCTCGGTGGCCGGGGCAACGTGGGCGACAACGTCATGGAGCGTCCGGGCGCAACCATTCGCGGCCTCGGCATCCGCTCCTTCGACACCGGCACCAGCCAGTGGGCGGTCTGGTGGCTCGACACGCGGTCACCCTCTATCGACCCGCCGATGAAGGGCGGCTTCAAGGACGGCGTCGGGACCTTCCTCGCCGACGACACCTTCAACGGCCGTCCCATCAAGGTGCGCGTCCGCTGGTCGCAGATCACCGCCACCTCCGCCCACTGGGAGCAGGCCTACTCCGCCGACGGCGGCGCGACCTGGGAGATCAACTGGACCAGCGACTTCACCCGCATCACCGATACCAAGGTGAGCGAAAACGCGAAGAGAGAATAGCGAACAGCGACTAAGCGACCAAGCGAATAAGCGATTAAGCGATTAAGCCACTAAGCGACTAAGCGAATAAGCGACTAAGCGATTAAGCGAACAACGAACATGCTGACTACCATCCTCCTCCTTGCCGCCGCCAGTCTTTCCGCCGCGGGAGCGACCCAGCCGGTCGCCACCGGAGTCCGACTCGACCCGGCCGGCGAGTCCGTGAAGCTCGGCAGTATGCCGCTGGCGTTGCTGCCGGCACCGGGCGGGGAGAAGCTCGTCGTGGTCCTCAGCGGCTGGCGGGAGCAGGGCATCCAGGTCGTCGACCTCGCCACACACACCGTCACGCAGACGCTCAAGCAGGACGCGGCGTTCTATGGTGCGGCGTTCTCGCCCGACGGCAAGGCGCTGTACGTCTCCGGCGGCAACGACGACTCGGTCTACTGCTACCGCTGGGAGAACGGCGCAGCGGCGTTCGACCGCAAGCTCGTCGTGGGCAAGCCGAAGGAGGACAAGAGCGGCTCGCGCTATCCGGCCGGTGTGGCGGTGTCGCGCAACGGGAAGTACCTCTACATCGTCGAGAACGTGAGCGACGATCTGGCCGTGCTCGATCTGGCGAAGGGGGAGGTGATCGATCGCCTGCCCACCGATCACTACCCGTACGCGGTCGAGCTGGCTGCGGACGGGAAAGTCTATGTCTCGGCCTGGGGCGGCAACACCATCGCCACCTTCGGCACGCGTGGCGACGGCACGCTCTTCCAGACCGGCCGCGTCACGGTCGGGCGCCATCCCTCGGCGTTGCTGGCCAGCCGCTCCGGCGCGCGGCTCTACGTGGCGCTCGGCGGTCTCGATCGCATCGCCGTCCTGGACACGAAGCAGAAGAAGATCGTGGCCACGCTCAGCGACGCCGCCCCTTCGACGCCGTCCGAGGGGAGCACGCCGAATGCCCTGGCCCTGTCGGCCGACGAGTCGAAGCTCTACGTCGCCGAGGGCGACAACAATGCCGTGGCCGTCTTTTCGGTGGCCACTCGCAAGCTTCTCGGACGTATCCCGACGGACTGGTATCCGACGGCCGTCCTCAACGCCGGCAGGGAGCTGTTCATCGTCACGGGCAAGGGAGCGGGAAGCCACGCCAATCCGGACGGCCCGACACCCGGCCAGGGAGTCAACCGGCCGCTCGGGTACGCACTGGGCCTGCTCAACGGCTCGCTGCGGATCGTCGGGAACGACATCCCGGCGGCGCGCCTCGCGGAGTATTCGCGACGCGTGGCCGTAGCGAACAACTGGAACCGGCCGCCCGCCGCGCGGCGCTATCCGCCGTTCAAACACGTCGTCTACATCATCAAAGAGAACCGCACCTACGATCAGGTCTTCGGCGACTTGCCGGAAGGTGACGGCGATCCGTCGCTGGTGTTCTTCCATGACGACTCGACGCCGAATCACCGGGCCCTGGCGAGGCGCTTCGGCCTCTTCGACCGCTTCTTCACCAACGCCGAGGTCAGCTCGCAGGGACACATCTGGTCGACGGCCGCCTACGTGACGGACTTCGGCGAGAAGTTCGTGCCCTCGGCGTACTCAGGGAAACGCGGCGCGCTCGACGGCGAGGACGCCGATGAGCCGGCCCGTGGCTTCCTCTGGAACCTCGCCGCGGACAAGGGCATCCGTTTCCGCGATTACGGCGAGATGATGGCGGCGAACGAAGGCTGGCCGGTCACGCAGAAGGACCTCGGCAGCGACATCAGCCCGACCTATCCGCCGTTCAACCTGGTCATTCCCGATCAGAAACGGGCCGACGCCTGGATCGAGGAGCTGAAGCAGTTCTCCGCCGACGGGAACATGCCGCAGCTCGAGCTGCTGCACCTCCCCAGCGACCACACTGCGGGCGGGCGCGAAGGCTTTCACTCGCCGCGCGCGTACATGACCGACAACGACCTGGCCCTCGGCCGCATGGTGGAGGCGCTGTCGAAGTCGCCGTACTGGCGGGATACGGTGATGTTCGTCCTGGAAGACGACGCCCAGGCCGGACCCGATCACGTCGACTGCCACCGCTCGCCGCTCCTCGTCATCTCCGCGTACAACCACCCCGGCACCATTCACCGCTTCGCCAACACGACCGACGTCGTTGCGGCGATCGAGGACATCCTCGGCCTGTCCCGCCTGTCGAAGTTCGACTACTTCAGCCGCTCCCTGGCCGACGTCTTCGCCGCGAAACCGGACCCGACGCCGTTCATCGCCCTGACGCCCACAGCGAGCACGGACGAGATGAATCCGAAGAAGACCGCCGCGGGGAGGCTCTCGGAGGCGTTCGATCTCACCGCTCCCGACCGCATCGACGACGCGGCGTTCAACGAGGTGCTCTGGCTGATGCTGAAAGGCGACGCGCCCCAACCGCCGGTCCGGAGCCTGTCCGGGATGCACGCGGCGATCGCGGGGAAATGAATCACCGCTCCCGGAAGAACAAGTCGACGACGATCTCCGGCTTGCGGTGGCCGAGCTGTGTGCCGGTGTAGCGGGCTTCGTACGACATGCCCAGGCGGGCGGCGACGCGCTTCGACGGCTCGTTGCCAGGATCGATGATGGCCACGACACGCGGATGTCCGAGGGTCTCCAGCACGTGATGCATGGCCGCGCCGCCGGCTTCGGTCGCGTAGCCGCGGCCCCACGACTCGCGGGCGAAGATCCAGCCGATCTCCAGGTTGCCGGTCGTCCCCAGCGGCTGCGTGCCGGCGATGCCGATGAGCTGCCCGCTCCCCTTCTCGATCACCGCTCCCATGCAGACGTCGTGCTCCGCCATGTGCCGGGCCTGGCGGGAGAACCACTCGTCGACCTCCACCTCGCTGTAGGGGAGGCCGGCGTGGACGTAGTGCATCACGGCCGGATCGCAGGTGAGCTGATAAAACGCGGAGCGGTCGCCGGCGTTCCACGGCCGGATGAGAAGACGGTCAGTCTCGAGTCCGAACATCGGCGGACAGGATAACGGCTGACGCCGTTTGCTGGGTCGCTTATTCGCTTATTCGCCTATTCGCTTATTCGCTTATTCGCTGGTCGCTGATTCGCTGGTCGCTGTTGCTCATCGTTGTTTGTTAGTCGCGCCGAGGTTGCTGTTCTCTTGATTCGCTGGTCGCTCATTCGGATCAGCATCCGCCGGCCACCTTCCGATCGACGAGCCGCGGCCCGGCCAGCGCCGCTGCCGCTTCGTCGCGCAGCGCGAGCAGCCGTTTCGCGTAGCCGTAGAAGGCCTGGCCCGTCTCCGTCAGGCGGAACGGCTCACGCCGGGAGCGGACGAAGAGGGGCCGGCCGGCCTCCTCTTCGAGCTTGGTGATGGCCATGCTCACCGCGGCCTGGGTGCGGAAGACTCGCTCAGCCGTGCGCTGCACGCTCCGCTCCTCGGCCAGGCGAACGAACATCTCCAGTTGCTTGAACTCCATCGCTCACGTCCTGTGCAGGCCGCACTCGGTCTTGGCGAAGCCCGACCAGCGGCCGGCCCGCGGGTCTTCTCCCGGCTGCACGGGCCGCGTGCAGTACGTGCAGCCGATGCTCGGATAGTTCCGGTCGTGGAGCGGGTTGTACGGCAGCTCGTGCGATCGAATGTACTCCCACACCTGGGCCGCGCTCCAGTCGGCCAGAGGGTTGGCCTTCCAGAGGCCGAACTTGTCGTCCCACTCCAGCTTCTTCGCGTTCGCGCGCGTGGGCGCCTGGTCGCGCCGGATGCCCGTCACCCAGGCCTCGAGCGTGGCCAGCTTCGCCTTCAGCGGCTCGACTTTGCGGATGCCGCAGCAGCGGTCCGGGTCCCGGGACCAGAGCGCGTCGCCATGCGCCGCCGCCTGCTCCTCGGGCGTGAGCGCCGCACGGCAACGTTCCACCTCGATGCCGAAGCGTCCCTCGAGGTGATCGATCAGTACGTACGTTTCCGGGAAGAGAAAGTCGGTGTCGAGCGTGAAGACGCGGTACGGCAGGCCGCTCTTCGCCGCCAGGTCGATGAGCACGATGTCTTCCGGCCCGAAACTGGAGGCGATGGCGATGTGCGAGCCGAAGCGCTCCAGCACGCGGGTGATGAGCGTCGCCGCGGTGAGCGATTCCACCTGGTCGAGCT
Source organism: uncultured Thermoanaerobaculia bacterium (assembly GCA_964650405.1). Classification (GTDB taxonomy): domain Bacteria; phylum Acidobacteriota; class Thermoanaerobaculia; order Gp7-AA8; family Gp7-AA8; genus CAZYTO01. The sequence continues at coordinate 45,539 of CAZYTO010000005.1, forward strand.
CGAGATCGAGAGTCACGGTCATTTCGTTCTCCGTTGTTCGTTGATCGTTGTCGGTTGTGCGCTGTCCGTTGTTCGTTGGTCGTAGTTACCGCTGATACCCGTTACCTGTTACCCGTTACCCCCTTAGATGAGCTGCACGGCGAGATAGAGCGTGAACAGCGATAGGGCCGGCGCGAAGGAGCGGCGCTCGATCCAGGGTGAAAGGAAGACGCCGGCCAGGACTCCCGGGACGAGCCCTGCCAGCACGAGCAGGAAGAGGTGCGGGTCGAAGCTGCGCTGGCCGATGTGCAGGGCGAAGCTGAGCAGGGCCACGACCCACCCGAAGAGATTGCTCGTGGCGGCGAGCTGCGGCACACCCCAGGCCGTGACCGTCAGCAGCAGCGGCACGAGCAGGCTTCCGGAGCCGGCGGAAGTGAGGGTCACGAAGCCGCCCACGAGCGCGCCGGTGACGAACAGTGCGCGGGGATCGGCGCGCTCGCCCTCCGGCGGCGTGGAGACAGCGCCTTTCGGCGCGCGCAGCCACACCGCCACCGTCGTGGCGAAGAGACTGATGGCGACGGCGCGGCGGATGAACAACTCGCTCGGCGACAAGCCTGCGCGGGCGATGAGCGAGACCACGGCCACGCCGAGGATGCCGCCGAAGACGACGAACCAGCCCTGGCGGCCGGGCCAGTTGCCGCGCGAACGATGGGCGAGCGAGCCGGCCAGCTTCGAAACGATCAGCGTGGCCAGACCCGTGGTGACGGCCACCGTGGGCTTGTAGCCCGCCAGGATGAGTAGGGGTGTGAGGAGCGAGCCGCTGCCGATGCCGGTGGCACCGATGAGCGTTCCGCCGAGGAGTCCGAAGGCGATCTCACGCATCGACGAGCTCCTCTCGGAACGCTTCGCGCAGCGCGTCCGCCACCTCTGGACGGGTGAACTCCTCCGGCAGGGCCACGCCCTCGCGGAGCAGTTGCCGCACCTGCGTGCCGCTCAGCAGGAGGCGGTCCGCCGCCTCGTGGCCGCACGTCTTCGCGCTGGCCACCCCGCGGCAGCGGTGGCAGTAGAAGACCTCGTCGAAGAAGAGCGGCTCGATGCCGAGGCGGTCGCGCAGCGAGGCAACGAGGGCCTGCGCGTCGTAGGGACCGTAGTAGCGCCCCACGCCGGCGTGATCGCGGCCGATGATGAAGCGCGTGCAGCCGTAGTTGCGGCGGATGATGGCGTGCAGCACGGCCTCGCGCGGTCCGGCATAGCGCATCCAGGCCGGAAGGGGCGTGAAGAGCACCCGGTCCGCCGGGAAGTAATTCTCCAGCAGGGCGTGGTAGCAGCGCAGCCGCACCCGGGCCGGGATGTCGTCGTCCTTCGTTTCCCCGACCAGCGGATGCACGAGCAGGCCGTCGCCGGTTTCCAGCGCGACGCGCAGAACGTATTCGTGGGCGCGGTGGATGGGGTTGCGGGTCTGGAAGCCGGTGACCCGCGACCAGCCGCGGCGGGCGATCTCCGCGCGCACCTCCGTGGCCGTGCTCCACTCGATGCCGTTCGCCACCAGCCGCCGGTCGGTTCGCCATTCGACGTCACCGGCGACGGCGAATCTTCCGCCGCGGTAGAACGCCGCGACACCCGGATGTTGCTCGTCGTCCGTGCTGTAGATCTTCTTCGCCCACTCGCGGAGCGGGATGGGATACGCCTCGATGAGCCGCAGCGAGCCGGCGATGGCCTCGCGACCCGTGCCGTCGCCGTGGACGAGCGTGAGGGTCGTGTCGTGCGGGAGGTCGTCCGTCTGCAGCAGGATGGGGATCGGCCATACCTCGCCGCCGGGCAGCGCCAGGCCGTCGACGACCGACCGCGCCTCGTCGAAGGTCATGAAGCGCGTGACCGGGGCGAAGGCGCCGGTGGCGATGAGGGCGAGGTCGTTCAGCACGCGGGATGAGATGCGGATCGTCTGGGCCATGTCGTCTCTCTCTCTCCTTCGTTTCTCTTCTCAGATCATGGGAAGAAATCTGTTGTCCGTGCTGCGGGTGCGAAGAAGGCCACCCCAGGCACGCCGCAACAGCCACTCATGCCTCATTGCTCATGCCTCATGCCGCTCAGCCTTCCACTCCGTGGGGTACGCGCCCGGGCGAGGGGTCGCGCTCTTCGGCCGCGACGGGCTGCCCGGCCAGGAAGCCGCGGAGCTCGTCGTCCGTGTGGCGGACGAAGAACTCGCGCAGGCTCTCCCGCGGCGTACGCCGCTCTTCGAATCTCTGCAGGAGCCGCTCGATGGCGGCAGGGACTCCCGTGGCCGTGCAGCGATAGCCGACCGGCCGGGCGATGGAGGCGTGCAGGCCGACCGCCCCGCCCACGCAGAAGTAGTAGGCGTCGACGAGCTCTCCGTCGACGCGCAGTTTCTTTCCTTCGATGCCGATGTCGGCGATCCAGTGCTGGCCGCAACTGTTCGGGCATCCGGTGACGTGAATGCGGAGGCCCTCGCCCCAGCCAGGCAGACGCTGGTCGAGCTCTTCGACGAGCCAGCGGGCGAAGCCCTTCGTCTCCGTGATGGCCAGCTTGCAGAACTCCGTGCCGGTGCAGGCCACCATGCCGCGCACAAACGGAGATGCGTCCACGCGCAGCCCCGCGTCATGAAGCTCGCGCGCGACCGCTTCGGCGTGCCGTTCCGGCACGTGCGGGATGAGCAGGTTCTGCAGGATGGTCGTGCGGAGCTCGCCGGCGCCGAAGCATTCGGCGAGGTTGGCGGCCGTGCGGAGCTGTGCCGCGGAGATCCGGCCGCGCAGGACCGCTGCGCCGAGGTAGACGTAGCCGGCCTGTTTCTGCGGGTGGATGCCGACGTGGTCGCGAAAGACGCCCGGCGGCGGAACCTCCGGCACGGCGCGATCGAGCGTAAAGGGAAGCCGCTGCTGGATCGCCTCGAGCCCCGACTCCGCCGTCCAGCCATGCCGCAGGAAGAGCTGCTTGAGCCGCGCGCGCTCGCGGTTCTCACGCAGGACGTCCGCATCGCGAAAGACCTCGGCCACGGCCCGCACGACGGGCACGACCTGCTCCCAGCGCACGAACGCATCGAGTCGCCTGCCGAGGTGCGGTTCGGTGGAGAGGCCGCCGGCGAGACGAAGCGAGAAGCCGATCTCGCCGTTCGGCGCCCGCACCGCGGTCAGGCCCACGTCGTTGATCTCCGGATACGAGCACCAGACGCTGCAGCCAGTGATGGTCACCTTGAACTTGCGGGGCAGGTTGTAGAGCTCGGCGTTGCCGACCAGCGCGCGCGTCGCCTCGAGCGCCAGCGGCGAGGCGTCGGCGAGCTCGTGTCCGTCGATGCCCGCCAGCGGGCAGCCGGTGATGTTGCGCGTGTCGTCGCCGCACGATCCCATCGTGGTCAGGCCATGGCGCCAGAGGAGGTCGAGCAGGTCGGGCAGCGCCTCGGCCGTCACCCAGTGGAGTTGCACGTTCTGGCGGACGGTGATGTCGGCGATGCCGTGCGCATACCGGTCGGCCGCTTCGGCGATGGCCTGCACCTGCGGCGCGGTGAGCAGTCCGTTCGTCACGCGGATGCGGGTCATGAAGTACGGCGTCGACTTCCCTTCGCCGCCCTTCCCGCCCACCACCCCGGCGCCGTCGCCCTGGGTGTAGACGCCCCACCAGCGCAGGTACGTCCCGATCCACTCCGGCGGGATGGCCTCGAAGCCGCGCCGCGCGTACGCGCGCAGCTCGTCCAGCGCCTCCCACGGATTCTTCTCGCGCTTCAGTCGTTCGACTCGTTGTGTCTTCGTCTCGGTCATAAAAGGAAATGCCCGCGTTTCCGCGGGCCTCTTCGTTTCGGGAGAAATGAAAAAGCCCACCGCCGGTGCACTCCGGCGGTGGGCTGTCGTCGATGAACGTTGTTGCTTACGTCGTCAGAGCAGACCTCGCGCCGGGAGTGCCATGGAGGTACAGCAACAGGCGCACATACGGCTCGGGTTACTCATCGCGGGGACGATGATCGGATGGGGGAGGGAGGAAGTCAATTCAATAGTTTTGAAATGGCTGGTTCGCTGGTCGCTGTTGGCTGGCCGCTGCTCGCTGGTCGCCGCGCGTTGTTCGTTGTTTGCAGTTTGTTGTTCGCTCGTCGCTGCTCGCAGCTCGCCCGATGAGCGCTGAGCGCCGGCACGGTGCGAGGTCACGCGGACTCGATACGAGCTCGAGAGCGTGAGTCTCCGGAAAGCGGGTGAGTTGAGCGCGCCGGCCGCGTCCACGCTTCGCGCAGCGATGAGAGTGATTCGTGGACCTTCCCGTCCGGCGCACGTGCTTGCGTGTCGTTGAGCGACTGCTCGTTCTCACGACGCGTGCGACATCGCGCCACACAGATTCGGGCGATGTGCGGGGCAGAGGTCGAGCGCTCGGGCCTTACTCGATCTGTGCCAAGCCGCCGCGTTCGTCAAATTCAGTCGCATGACATTCGGGCGTGTTCTACTCTTCAGGAATGCAGCGACCGACGAGCGGTCACACATATGCGCTTGCGCTTGCCGCCGGCGTCTGGCTCCTCGCAGGCTGCGGCTCGCCCACCGAGCCGCAGATTACGTCTCCGGGGACGCCGTCGGCGGTCATCGGTGGTACCACCGTGACGCTGGAAGCCTTTCCGTACCGAGACATGCAGCCGGGCGACTCTCCCGACACATGGCTCATCGTGGTGGCACGCCTTTGGGTAGCTGCGCCGCCGTTCCCATCGAACATCAGCGTCCGAGCGATCGCCGTAACGCACAACGCGACCAGACAACACTGGTCCCCGGGCTCTGTCTATGAAAGACCGGGCCGGCCAGGCGTCCCGTACAAGGACTTCTTCGGGGGTGGCGGCCCGAAGTGGCCGGTGGATAGGACGGTCGACGTTCGTGTGACCGTCGTCGATAGCAGCGGGCAGACGTTCATTCTCGGACAGCAGGGGGTTCCGATCAGTGCACCGATCTAGTTGTAAGCCGCTGCTGGAGAGGGTAGATCGGGAGATGCCCCACCGCGGTTCGCGTCACTCGCAGGGCGGCAGCTCCGAGATCGGAGTCGGGACGTAGAGCGTCAGAGCGAAGGCTGCCGGCGGGTATGCATTCAACCTGCCCGAGAGACATTCCTCCTGATCAAACCTCGGGATCAGGTTGTTCGTGACTTCCTCCGGTGACAGGAGCCACGCGGCATTGAGGTTCCAGCAGTCCATCCACTCCACGTTAGCCAGCCGTCCGAACAACGAAGTCAACGACTCACGGTCGGCCGGCCCGACAGCTATCCAATCGACGCAGACCGAGTCGGATACTCTCACGACGAAGAGTGCGGCCAGTTCCATGGTGTCTTCAGGAATCGTGGATGAGCGACCAGGCGTATTGATCTTCGGGGAAGTTGCGGGCAAGGGCTCCCCATTCCGCAGCCGTCAGCCCGTCAATGTACCGATCTTCCGTGATCACCAGTACCTCTTTCGAGCTGACCAGATAACAGGCGTAGCCACGGCTTCTTGCCTCTGGCTCCCTGTCTGAGATGACGTCCAGCATTCGATCTCGCGTGGAGCTCTTTCCGATCCAGCGGTGGCTCACGACCAGGCCGCTCTCACGTTGAACGATCAGTAGAGAGATGTCACTCGACATTGCTGGCTCCGATCCTGAAAGCTTGTCACTCAGATCTCCAGACACATGACCGACCGAGTATCTCCCGGATCAGGTAACATCCCGCAACTCGATTGCTCCCATCGTTTGTGCGGAGGTCAACATGCGTCGCTCTCCCTCCTTCGTGCTCCGGACTCTCCTCGTTTCCGCCATTGCCACAGTCGCTGTCGCGCAGACCGCGTTTGCGGCGGACGCCGACCTCACCGCCATTCGTGCCGAGATCGCAAAACGGCACGACGAGGCGGTGAAGCGGCTGCAGGACTGGATCGCCCTTCCCTCCATCGCGGCGGAGAACCGCAACTACCCTGCCGGCGCCGAGTACATGGCCAAGCTGGCCCGGGATGCCGGCTTCCAGCAGGCGACGGTGATCACGACCGACGGCAAGCCGGGCGTCTTCGCCACGCTGGACGCCGGGGCGCCGAAGACGGTCGGCCTCTATTTCATGTATGACGTGAAGCAGTTCGACCCGGCCGAGTGGTCCTCGCCGCCGCTCGAGGCGCGAATCGTCGACAAACCGGGCATCGGCAAGGCCGTCGTCGGCCGCGGTGCCGTCAATCAGAAAGGCCCGGAGTCGGCTTTCCTTGCGGCGCTCCACGCCATCCGCGGCGCGGGCCGGAAGATGCCGGTGAACCTCGTGCTCGTCGCGGAAGGGGAGGAGGAGATCGGCTCGCCGCACATCGGCCAGCTCGTGCACCGCCCCGAAGTGGAGGCCATGCTGCGCAAGACCACCGGCGTCTTCATGCCGGCGGCGTCGCAGGACCTGGACGGCGTGGTGACCGTGAGCCTCGGGGCGAAGGGCGTCGTCGAGCTGGAGCTGGTCTCGAGCGGCGAGACGTGGGGACGCGGCCCGGTGAAGGACATTCACTCCTCGCTCAAGGCCATGGTCGACAGCCCGGCCTGGCGCCTGGTCAAGGCGCTCGACACGCTCGTCTCCGCCGACGGCAACACCATCACCATCGACGGCTACCCTGCGCCGCGCCCGATCAGTGCCGAAGAGAAGGCCATGATCGCCATCGCCTCGCAGCGGCGGAGCGAAGCCCAGTCGAAGAAGTCCCTCGGCGTGCAGCACTGGATCGACGACCTGCCATGGGAACAGGCCAACGACCGCCTCGAGTCGCAGCCGACCGTGAACATCGAAGGCCTCGTCGGCGGCTACACGGGGCCCGGCGGCAAGACCGTCCTGCCGCACCGCGCCGTGGCGAAGATCGACATGCGCCTCGTCCCGGACATGAAGATGGCCGATGCCGTCGCTGCACTCAAGGCGCACCTCGCCAAGCGAGGCTTCGGCGACATCCAGGTGAACGTCAGCGGCGGCTACGATCCGACCAGCACGGTAGCCTCCGCGCCCCTCATCCAGGCGCAGGTCTCGGTGCTCAAGCGTGCCGGCATCGATCCCGTCCTCTGGCCGCGCAATGCCGGCTCCTATCCCGGCTACGTCTTCACCGGCGAGCCGCTGAAGCTCGCCTCCGGCCACTTCGGCCTCGGCCACGGCAGCGGCGCCCACGCCCCCGACGAGTACTACGTCATCGAGTCGACAAACCCGAACGTGCAGGGCTACGACGGCGCCGTCCTGTCGTTCGTCGAGTACCTGTACGAGCTGGGGAAGTAGCCCTTTTCGTTGTTCGTGGGTCGTTGTCCGTTGTTCGTGGCTAGCGCCGGACGCCGGAGTCCTGCGGAACGATCAACGGACAAGATCAACGGGTCGCATGGGTAGGGGTAGCACGAGGAGGGGTCATAGCACGAGACGGGGTCATAGCACGAGAGGGGGTCACATCTCCGTTCCGAGGTCTGCTGAGACGGGGCTGAGACGGGGGTCACATCTCCGTTCCGAGGTCCGGTCACAGCGAGACGGGGGTCACGTCTCCGTTCCTTCCCAGGGTCCGAGGAGGGGTCACATCTCCGTTCCGAGGTCTGGTGTTCCGAGGTCTGGTGAGACGGGGGTCGTGAGACGGGGTCGCATCTCCGTTCCGAGGTCCGGCGAGACGGGGTCGCATCTCGACCGTCGCTGGCTCAAGGTGGTCAGCAAGGAATGGTCAGGAGAGAATCATCTCTTCCGTTCGCACACCCGCACACGCGGTTTCCGCGAGAAGCCGCTGGCGGCAGCAAGCGAACATTGTTGATAACAGACGAGGACGCGCTCTCAGTTCGTCATTTGGAGGGTGGCGAGAGTCTCCAAGCTGTGCATTGGGCCAATCGTGCGGCTCAGAACTGCGGCGGAGGGCTCAACCGCCGTATCGTCGTGGCCGAGGTTGGCGCTATTGCGAGACGGTCAGTACGAGTGCCGGCCCGAGACGGAGCAGTTCGCGGCAACGGTCCACATCGGCCTGCAGGGTGGCATCCTTGCCGAGTTTACGATCGCATTCCGCGATCATCGCTGACACTCGGCTGGTGCTTTGCAACCTGAGCGCTGAGGCGATCCCGCACAATCGCGCGACCCCCTCGTAGCACCCGAGCCACGACACGACCTTCCGCTCGGTTCCCCCATGTCGATTTCGAATCCCGTCCTGGGTGTTGCGGAACACCTCGGCCACGACCTGGATGATCCTGGCCACGGTCGGCCGTCCGATGAGCCGCTGCTCGGCCGGATGCTCCGTGCAGCGGGGTCTTTCTTCCACCAGCGCCCGCATCTTCTCGATCCAGGCCTCGGTGCCGAGGTAGAGCTGGCCGATGGCATCCTCCAGTGGGGAGCGTTCGATGCCCGCCCCGTCGTCGACATACTGCCGATAGCCGAGTTGTTGCGAGGCCAGATCCAGCCCAAACGGAGTCAGAGCCCACTCAGTAGTCAGCCAGTGAGGTGTCTCGTCCAGTCCGGCCGTGGCGCGGTAACTGCTCCATTGATACTGCTCCGGCCGATCGACCATGTGCGCACGGACGGGATTGAGGGCGACGTAGCGGATCAGAGTCTGCAGATGGCTCTCCTTCTCGACGAGGATGCCCTTGAAGCGCCCCTGGAAGAGATGGCCGCAGCGCCCATGACGCCTGTTGAACCATTGAGCGTACTTGCCGTTGAGCCACTTCATGCCCCGGGAGAGAGTGGGCTCAGGGGTCTCGATGACGAGATGGAAGTGATTGGTCATGAGGGTGTAGGCGTGAACGATCCAGCGAAAGCGCCGGACAGCCTCGACGAACATGGCGAGGAAGGTCCGATGATCTTCGTCGTCACTGAAGATGTCCTCGCGATTGTTGCCGCGAGAGGTGACATGCCACACGGCGCCTGGATGCTCGAGTCGAAGAGGTCTTGCCATGCACCGAGGCTACCTCGGGAGGTCCAGAGCTCCTGAGGATAGGCGCCTGGGGTAGAGAAAACACCTTCAAAGCTCCTCGGAATGGAAACTTTCGGGGCCAGCCATCCACACCTTGTAGATTCGGATGAGAAGGAGGTGGACCCGCGGATGGTTTCCCGGCTCGAGATGGAGGGCGGGTCGAGATGGAAGGCAGGGTTAAGATGGAAGGCAGGGTCACATCTCTACTTCGCGACGACAGCAGCATGGAGATTTGACCCCCATGATGTGACCTGACCCCCATGATGTGACCCGCATGATGCCCGTGTCATCTTAGCGAGGAGCGAGGTGTAAGGGTCAAGCAAGGAGGCGCAAGGGTCACACCTCCATTCCGCGGTGGGGACAGTGTGGAGATGTGACCCCGTCTGTGACCCCCCGTCTGTGTGACGCCGTCTGCGCCATGACCCCGTCTGCGGAGATATGACCCCGTCTGCGCCGGCACCCGGCACCCGCCGCCAAACGCTAGGTCGGGCGCCGCCCGGTCCACACCGGTACCTGCCACAGCGCGTAGCCGCGCGGGTCGCGAGCGACGGCGATCATCTGGCGCCAGCGCTCTTCGAGCTCCTCGCGGGGGATGCGGCCGTGCTCCTGGATCGAGTCGGTATAGCCGTCGCGCCACGCTTCCCAGATGCGGGCGAAGATCTCGCGGTCGACCCGCAGGGTGTCGACGACGACGTAGTCGGCGGCGATGTCGGTGATGCCGAGGTCGTGGAGGAGGGTGAAGATCTTGCGGCCGACGTGGAGGTCGCAGCCGACGGCGGCGCTGTAGCGACGGGGGAG
>CAZYTO010000006.1:0-54182 GCA_964650405.1 uncultured Thermoanaerobaculia bacterium
CCGGGCGGCCCGGGCGGGCGTCCGATGGGTCCGCGTCCCGGTGGTCCGGGCGGACCGGCCGGCGCCCGTGGCCCTGGTCAGGGCTTCCGTCCCAGTGGTCCCGGAGCGCGTCCGATGGGCGCGCCTCCTCCTCCTCCGCCCGCGGCCGGTCCGATGGGTGTCCGCCGCAAGAAGTCCGGAACCGACGGCGGCGACGAGCTTGGCGCCAAGAAGAAGACGACCGGGAAACGCGGCAAGAGCGAACGTCCGGTAGAAGTCGACAACGAGTTGTTCACGAAGGGTCCCTTCAGCGGGACGCAGATCATCGCCGACGAGCTCGGGCCCGACATCCCGATGGTCGACGGTGAGGAAGAGAAGCCGAAGACCCCATCGTCGCGTCGCGATGCGCGCAAGCAGGCGGCGCCGGTCACTGGCCGCGTCCTCGAGTTCACCAAGCCGAGCGGCAAGGTGGCGCTCACGGAAGGGGCGACCGTCAAGGAGTTGGCCGACAAGATGGGCATCAAGGCCAACGACCTCATGAAGCATCTCTTCATGAAGAAAGGCCTCATGGTCTCCATCAACCAGCCTCTGGGGGCGGAGCTGGCCCTCGAGGTGTCCAAGGAGCTCGGCATCGACGCGGAGATCGTTTCGTTCGAGACCGCCGTCGAGCTCGAAGCGATGGAGAAGGCCGCGACCACCGGCACCATGCCGCGCGGTCCGGTCATCACCGTCATGGGCCACGTCGACCACGGCAAGACCTCGCTCCTGGACGCCATCCGCAACGCGAACGTGGCGGCCGGCGAGGCCGGCGGCATCACCCAGCACATCGGCGCCTATCACGTCGAAAAGCGGGGCCGGAAGATCGTCTTCCTCGACACGCCCGGCCACGAGGCCTTCACCATGATGCGTGCCCGCGGCGCCAAGGTGACCGACATCGTCATCCTGGTCGTCGCCGCCGACGACGGCGTCATGCCCCAGACCAAGGAAGCCATCGACCACGCCCGCGCCGCCAAGGTGCCCATGATCGTGGCCATCAACAAGATCGACAAGCCGAACGCCAACGTCGAGCGCGTCCGCCGCGAGCTGGCCGACGCCAGCGTCCTCGTCGAGCAGTGGGGCGGCGACGTCGTCTCCGTCGAGGTCAGCGCCGTCAAGCGCCAGGGCATCGACGACCTGCTGGACATGATCCTCCTCACCGCCGACTTGCTCGACCTGAAGGCCAATCCCGACATGCCGGCCAAGGGCGTCGTGCTGGAGGCGGAGAAGGAAGTGGGCCGCGGCATCGTGGCCACCGTGCTCGTCCAGGACGGCACCATGAAGATCGGCGATCCTTTCTTCTCCGGCGCGACCTACGGGCGCGTCCGGGCCATGTCCGACGAGAACGGCGCGCGCATCAAGGACGCCGGTCCGGCCACTCCTGTGCAGATCACCGGCTTCGACGACGTTCCCGGCGCCGGCGATTCTCTGCAGGTCGTCGACGACGAGACGCAGTCGCGGATGATCGGCCAGATGCGCGCCGAGAAGGCGCGTGAGGCCGCGCAGACCAAGGGCGGCCGCATGTCCCTCGACCAGCTCTTCCAGCGCATGCAGCAGGGCAAGGTCAAGGAGCTGAACCTCATCCTCAAGGCCGACGTGCAGGGCTCGGTGGAAGTGCTGGCCGACACGATGCGCAAGCTGTCCACCAACGAGGTGAAGGTCAACGTCATGCACGCCTCCGTGGGCGCCATCTCCACCAACGACGTGCTCCTGGCCACGGCCTCCGACGCCATCGTCGTCGGCTTCAACGTCCGCCCCGAGCGCAATGCCGCCGATCTCGCCGAAAAGGAAGGGGTCGACGTCCGGCTCCATACCGTCATCTACAACCTGGTCGATGAGATCAAGTCGGCCATGACCGGCCTCCTCGATCCGAAGTTCCAGGAAGTGTTCCAGGGCCGCGCCGAAGTGCGCGACACCTTCAAGGTGCCGAAGGCGGGTGTCATCGCCGGCTGCATGGTCATCGACGGCATCATCCCCCGCACCGCCAGCGTCCGCCTGCTGCGCGACAACCGCGTCATCTACGAAGGCAAGATCGGCTCCCTCCGCCACTTCAAGAACGATGTGGCGGAAGTGCGCCAGGGCTTCGAGTGCGGCATCGGCATCGAGAAGTTCCAGGACATCAAAGTCGGTGACGTCATCGAGGCCTTCAAGGTCGAGAAGCTGGAACCGGCTCTTACGTAAGTCAGAAGTCAGAAGTCTGAAGGCAAAAGGCAGAAGTGGCGCGGCGCCGCTTCTGCCTTTTTCGTGCCCGGACCTGTGGCATGCGCGCTCCGTTAGTCGCCCGGTCCCCGCGTCTTCCGCAGCAGGAATTCGCCCACAGCGCGGCCGCGCAGGCCGGCCAGCAGGGTATCGAGCAGGCGCGGGCGGGAGAGGACGAAGGCCACGCGGCGGCTCCAGGTGATGCGGTGGGCGAAGGTGGCTTGGTGTCGCTCGCGGTAGGCGTTCTCGGCGCGGGTACGGTCGTGGAAGGCCCCTTCGATGAGCGGCGCGGCCAGGAAGGCGGACTGGATGGCCATGGCCATGCCGTTGCCGGTGAGCGGGTCGATGACGCCGGAGGCGTCGCCGAGCATGAAGATCCCTTCCTCGACGGCCGACCGGGAGCGGAAGATCACGGGCTCGGAGGAGAGGTACTGCTCCTGAGCTGGCGTGACGCGGCGGTACATGGCATCGAGAGGAGGCTCTTCGTTGCGGATCTGGTCGACGAAGGCGTCCCAGCGGCCCTTGTGATGCGCCAGGCGCTTGGCGTGGACGAGGCCGCAGACGTTGACGATGTCGCCCTCGACGCTGGAGACGCCGAGGTAGCCGCGGCGGAAGGAGTAGAGCTCGATGACGCCGGAGGGCGTGCCATGGAAGTGCCGCTTGAAGCCGAAGTTCCGGTGGGAGCGGTCGCGAACGAACGCCCGGGCGAGCTGCTGGTCGAAGCGTCCCCACCGCCCCCACGCCCCCGCCAGGACGCGGGCCCGGACGACCGTGCCGTCGTCGAGAGTGAGACGCCCGGCGCCGAGGGCCGTGGCCGTACGCCCTTCCAGCGGAAGGGCGCCGCGAGCGACGGCGGTCCGGTAAAGAAGGTCGTCGAGCAGGTGGCGCGACACGCCGCGTGCGGCGCGCGGGAAGTCGAATTCGTACGTGTGACGGCGCGAGACGACGCGGCAGTGCGTGATCTCCGGCGCGCCGGCCTCGAGGATCGTCTGCAGGACGCCCAGCTCGTCGAGGAGCGGCAGGGCATCGTAAGAAAGGAATTCGCCGCAGACCTTGTCGCGCGGAAACGTGTCGCGGTCGATGAGCGCGACCTGGCGCCCGCTACCGGCGAGGAGCGCGGCCAGCGTGGAACCGCCCGGGCCGGCGCCGATGACGGCGACATCGACGTTCACTTCCACAGGAAGAGTCCGAAGCGGTACGGCCAGATGCGCGTGGTCTGCACCCTCGCCGCCGGCATCTTCGCGGCGATCTCCCGCGCCTCGGCATCGGTGTAGCCGCGGCGGACGGAGGCGGGAGCGTCGTAGCGGGTGATGCGGCCGACGAGGCGTAGCCATCCGAGGAGCTGGGTGACGAGCAGGGGGATGCGGGCGCGCTGGGTGTCGTTGATCACCACGGCCCGCCGTGCGGCACGCAGGGCGTCGCGGAGGATGGCCGCGTTCTGGTCGGGAGTGAAGTGATGAAAGAAGTGCGCCGAGGTGACGACGTCGACCGCGCCCTCGCGCAGGGGCAGGTGGAGGGCGTCGGCCACGACGCGGTGGACGCGGGAGCCGCGGCGCTGGTAGCGAAGGTGGACGATGTTGAAGTCGAAGGCGATGGCCGTGAGGCGGGGATAGTCGCGCAGCGATTCGAGGCAGTCGGCCGTTCCCGCGCCGAGGTCGGCCACGCGCAGTGGCGCGCCGCGGTCCGGCGCGACCCGCGCGAGCAGCCGGCGGTAGACCCGCAGCCCGCCGAGATAGCGGTTGATGCGGCGGAGGTCGCGCAGCGAGCGTTCGACGTCCTCGCGGGGGGCGTCGTGCTCGTCGAGCAGCTCGGGTTCGTCGATGCGCTTCATGTTCGTTGTCCGTTGTTCGTTGTTCGTTGTTCGTTGCGCATTGATCGATTCGTCGCTCTTGTCTGTTGTCGTTCGAACAGCGAACAGCGAACAGCGACTCACACTCTCTTCAGTACCAGGGCCGAGTTCTTCGATCCGAAGGCGATGGTATTGCAGACGGCGACGTCGAGCTCCGCGCGGCGGCCGAGCTCCGGGATGTAGTCGAGATCGCACTCGGGGTCGGGAGCGTCGAGGTTGATGGTGGGGGCCAGGATGCCGTCGCGGAAGGCCATGAGGGTGGCGGCGATGCCGGCGGCGCCGCAGGCTCCCTGGGGGTGGCCGATCATCGACTTCGTGGCGCTTCCGGGGAGCCGGGTGGCGTGGGCGCCGAAGGCACGCTTGACGGCGCGTGTCTCGATCCGGTCGTTCAGGTCGGTGGAGGTGCCGTGGTAGTTGAGGTAGCCGATGTCGTCTGGGGCGACGCCGGCGTCTTTCATGGCCAGGGACATGGCCCGGGCCGGTTCTTCGCCCGAGTCGTCCATGCGCACGCGGTGGTAGGCGTCGCACGTCGAGCCGTACCCGGCCACCTCCGCGTAGATGTGGGCGCCGCGGGCGCGGGCGGTCTCCTCCCGTTCCATCACGAACATCCACGCCCCCTCGGAGAGAACGAAGCCGTCCCGGTTGCGGGTGAAGGGGCGTGACGCGATCTCCGGCGCGTGGTTGAAGGAGTTGGCCACGATGCGCATGATGCAGAAGCCGGTCATGACGGCCTCGGTGATGGTGGCGTCGGCGCCTCCGGCGATGAGGTAGTCGATCACGCCCAGCTTCAGGTTGCGGTATGCATAGCCGACGGCGTCGGTGGACGAGGTGCAGCCGGTGGAGATGAGGTGGGAGAAGCCATGGAAGTCGTACGCCATGGAGATCTCGCTGGCGATCGTGCCGATGGTGCCGGACGGGATGGAGTAGATCGAGGCCTGCTTGGTGGAGCCCTTGAACCAGAGCTCGTACATCCGCTCGCTGAACTCGATGGCACCGCCGCCCGACCCTAGCATCACGCCGATGGAACGGCGGGTCTCGAGGTCGAGCGCTTCCGGGTCGATCTTGGCGTCCCGCAGGGCCTCGGCGCTGGCGGCGATGGCCATGGGCACGACCCGCGAGACGTGCCGGATGTTCTTCTCGTCCACCCAGGCGTGGGGATCGAAGTCGACTTCGCCGGCCACGCGGCAGGGGAGATGGGAGGCGTCGAACTGGGTGATGGTGCGGATCCCGCTGCGCCCGGCGGCCAGGGCGCGGAAGTAATTCTCCCGACCGATGCCGTTGGGGCTGAGCACGCCCAGACCGGTGATGACAACCCGTGACGTCATCGTATTTTGCATTTTGGAGTTTGCATTCTACGATTCCGCACATGCGCCGCCATTTGGTTGTCACCCTTCTGTCGCTTTTCGCCATCCCGACCTTCGCGCAGACCCCCGATCCGGATGCGCTGGCCCGGCAGACGATCGCCAAGCAGGCCGGTGCGGCATGGGAGAAGGCGCGCTACTTCGCCTTCTCCTTCGACGTGGACCGCGCCGGGGCCCGCGTGGCGTCGTTTGCCCAGCGCTGGGACCGCTACACCGGCGACTACCGCGTGAGCGGCAAGGACCGCCAGGGCCGCGACTTCGTGGTAGCCATGAACACGAACACGAAGCAGGGGAAGGTGTGGCTCAACGGCAAGACGGCGGAATGGAAGGAAGCCGCGGACATGCTGGACTTCGGCTACAAGCGCTTCATCAACGACACGTACTGGCTGCTCATGCCGCTGAAGATGCTCGATCCCGGCGTGCACCGCAGCTACGAAGGGACGAAGAGCGACAACGGCAAGACGTACGACGTGGTGAAACTGTGGTTCGACCAGGGCGTCGGCCTCACGCCCGCCGATCAGTACTGGGCCTGGATCAACAGCGAGAGCGGCCTGGTCGATCAGTGGCACATGAGGCTGCAGGGCACGAAGCCGGAAGACCCGGAGCTGGTCGTGCTCTTCCACGACTTCAAGAAGGTGGGCGGGATCGATTTCTCGACGCGGCGGGAGATGGTCGGGAAGAATCAGACAATCAGCCTCGATGATCTGGTGGTCGCGCACGAAGTGCCGAAGGACGCGTTCGGGGAGAAGTGAGGGGTCGCTGGTCGCGGATCACGCCGCCCGTCTAATCTCCATCGATTGAGGCCGGCGTGTTTGCCGGCCTCTTGCCCAATCCTCTCTCCCGAGGCGTTCTTACTGGATCGTGATCTCGTCGACGACGCGGCTGACGCCCTTCACCTTCCGTGCGTCGGAAACGGCCTTCTGGCGGTCAGACGCGGAGAGACGGCCTCTCAGCGTGACGACACCGGTGCTGTTGTCGACGTCGATGGAGAGCCCGGTGATGCCATCCGTCAGCATGTTCTTGCGGATCTCTTCTTCGATGGCTTTGTTGTCAAGCGCCTTCGGGGTGGCGCGGTTCCAGTTCGAACAGGCCGGGAGCACGAGGGCCGTGCTCAGCAACATGCATACAAGAGACTTCTTCATTGCATACCTCCGCTCTGTGCTGGAGCAACACACAGGCCAGCAACGACCCGGCGAGCGGAACGAAAAGGCGAGCGGCGAGCGGGACAGAGCTGCGGCGGAAGAGGCGTTCTGAGCCGTTCTTCGTTGGTCGTTCTTCGTTGATCGTTGGTCGTTGCTTGTCGTACTTTGGTGATCCTGCGAAACCGCGACCAGCGAATCAGCGAAGCCTCTTAGTACAGCTCCCCGGAAGTGAGTGTCCACATCGGGTTCCGTGTGGTGGCCACCGCCCCCGGTGGCCCGCGCTGCACCTCGCGGGATCCGAAGGCGTCAACGGTCCAGGCCACCGGGGCGGTGGCCACCACACGAACCGCCCGAGTGAATTGGCCCTCTCAGCGAATAGGCGAATCAGCGAATCAGCGAATCTAGTTCTTCCTCACGATCTGCAGGCTGGGGTCGTTCGTGATGTTGTCGGTAGTCGAGCCGTAGATGATGGCGCTCCCGCTGTTGATGGTGAAGGTCAGGGTCTCGCCGCCGGACAAGGTGAAACCGTCGAGCAGCGACGCCGAGCCGGGCTGCGTGAAGAACGTGGCGCCGTACGTCTTGTCGGTCGTCTTGACGACGATGCCGTCCTTGTCGCGCACGGTGACGGTGAACGACACGCCCTGATCGAGGGTGCGGACGCCGATGTTGAGCCGGAACTTGGCGAAGTCCGCCGGGGCGATGATGGCCCCCGAGTCGCCGGTGACGAGTGCGTCGGCAGGATTGACGGCCTCTTCGCTGAGGCCGCTCGTGCCGTTGGCGCCGGCGTCGTTGAAGACCCGCACGGAGCTGACCGGCAGCGGCGAGTTCGCGTCGCCGATGATGTCCGCCGAGCCGAGGCCGCTCTTGGACATGGCTGGCAGCAGGTCGTCGTAGCTGAGCGTCTTTCCGGGCGCGAGCGCATAGGTTAGCGACGGATCGCTGTTCGAGCCGGTGGTGCCGGTGGTGTGAAAGATGATCTTGCCGGTGACGGTGACGCCCTTGGCGTTGTAGAGCTGGAGCGAGGTCTTGAAGAACGAGCCGTTCGCCCCGGGCAGCGAGCCGACGACGGGCAGGATGCGCACGATTGGAGGGATGCCGGCCTTCACCAGGACGGAGACGGCGGCGGACGACGGCGAGGTGTTGTCGCACGACCCGCTGTGGTTGCGGGCGCGCACGCGGTAGTAGTAACGGGTGTCGGCCGTGGCCGTGTGCGTGAAGGTGGCGTGCGTGGCGGTCACGGTGGTCGTGACGGGATTGGTGAAGTTGGTGTCGAGCGCCTCGTCGATTGCGTACTCGCTGGCGTTGTCGACGACCGGCCACGAGACGTCGTACGCGATGCCCGAACCTGCCTCGGACGGCGCGGCAGCGACCGGCGCCGCCGGAGTGAGGCAGACCGTGGAGACGGTGAGGTTGGCGCTCTTCGACCCGCTGCCGAGCGAGGCGGGGAGCGTGGCCATGAGGGTCGTCGCGCCGAGCTTGATCCCGTTCACGGGGAACGTTGTGCTGGTCGTGCCGGCGGTGAGTGTAACGGTCGACTGCACGGTGGCCACCGCGGGGTCGGCGGTGCTCAGGGTGACGACGGTGTCGCTGGGCTGGGCGGCGGTGATGCCGAGAGTCATGGTGGCCGAGCCGCCCAGGGGAACGGTCTGATTGAAGGGGTTGAGGAAGAGACCGGGAGGGACGACGTCGACCGTGGCCTGCGACGTCGCGCCGCCGCTGCCCGGCGGAAGCGTGGCGGTGATCGTCGTCTGGCCGAGGGAGAGGGCATTGATGGCGAACATTCCGGTGGTCGCGCCGGGCAGGATCGTGACGCTTGACGGAACGGTGGCCACGCCCGTGTTGGAGGAGGAGAGCGCGACGCTGGTGGACGAGCCGACCGGGCCACTGAGCGTGGCGGTCAGCGTGGTGGACGCCGAATGGAGGGGCGCGGTGAGGGCCGACGGGGTGAGGGTCACGGTCAGCGGAGCGATGTTGATGGCGCCGTTGACCAGCGCCAGGTTCCCGCCGCCCTGCGTCTCTTTCGTTGCGGCGGAGCCGCCGGCGTCCGTGAGCTGGGTCGTGCCGGCGTTGAGGGTCAGCGTGATCGTCGATCCGGGCGTGGACGACGCGCTGAGCTGGAAGACGAGGTGGGCGACCTGGTTGCCCGGCGCGGCGGCGTTGAGCGTGAACGGAATCAGGTTGGTCGATTCCTGAAAGGTGTCGAGCAGGGAGATCGAGCCCGCCGACTGCGGCGAGGTCTCGAAGGTGGGCGTCAATGAAGCAGTGATCCCGGCCCGGGAGAAGGTCACCGAGGTGACGGCCGCGGCCGGCGCATAGTCGACTTTGATGCTGAACGACTGGATCTTCGAGCCTGTGGGCTGGTCGATCCCCAGCGGCGTGCCCGAGACGTCGCGGATGTAGACCGGCACGTCGACGCTCGTCCCGGCGTTGGCGCCGACGGCGCCGACGGTGATGACGTCCTGCTGCGCGCTGGCGAAGGGCGCGGCCAGAGAAACGACGAGGAGTAACGCGAGAACGATGTGGCGCTGCACGAGTGTCATTCGGAGTCCCTGTCCTTGGCCCGGGCTGGGCGAGTGATGGAGATGGTGGTGCCGTGGAGCGTGAGTGTACCGTTGCCGACGGTGGCCTCGAGCGTGCCCGTGGCGTTGCCGAGTGTGGTCACGGCGGAGTCGAGCGTAAGGCGGAGAGTGCCGGCGGGTGGCGCGTCGAGCTCGATCTCGGCGACGACGCCGTCGAGGTGCGCATTCTCGCCGAACGAGCCGATATAGGAGACGGCGTTCGCCGATTCCCGTGTTGTCTCGAAGGCCGGAGTGAGGCTTGCCAGCGCCGCGGCGCGGTGGATGGTGACGCCGGCGGCGCCGTCGGCGAGGCCGGCGATGCGAACCTTCACCGAGACCGCCTGCGCCGTGCCCGATCCGGTCGAGACGAGAACCGGCACGACGTAACGGCCGTCGTGGAGCTGCGGCGTTCCGAGGGAGACGCTGCCTTTGAGTGCGGGCCGGGCCTTGGGTACACCCGTCGCGGGCGCCACGCTGGCGCCGGCGAGATGACCGTACGGATGCGGGCCGCTGTTGAAGAGATAGCTCACGACGTAGAAGATGTCGGCCGGATCGACGACGCCGTCGCCGTTCGCGTCTCCCGAAGCGACCGGGCCCCCGGTGCCCTTCGGCGCGGGACCGTTCGTGAAGAGGTAGTTGACGAGGTAGAAGATGTCGGCCGGGTCGACCGTCACGTCCCCGTTCGGATCGAACTTTTCCTGACCGGGGATGGGGGTTACGGGGACGAGGGCGGTCTTCGACGCGGCACAGCCGCCCGAGCCGGTGATGGTGGCTTTCAGGGACATGGTGCCGATGCTGCCAGCCGTGAAGCTGACGTTGGTCCCGGTCGCGCTGCCGGTGAACGTGCCGCCGGTGATGGTCCAGAGATACGTGGCCCCGGCCATGGGGGCGACGGAGGCAGTCCCGGCCGTCCCGGTGACGACCGAGGTTGCGGTCGTGATGGTGACGGTGGGTGTTGGGGCGGCGCCGATCACGATCGGGTCGGAAGAGACGATGACCTGACCGCAGGAAGTATTCGAGACGTATCGGGTCTGGTAACTCCCGGGTACCGTCGCAACGTAGGAATCGGCGCTCCAGAAGAGGCTCGTTCCGTCGCGGTACCAATCGACCGGGCCCAGGGTCGAGTGGAGGGTGATGGAACCGGGCGTGCAGATCGTCTGGCTACCGGTGGCCGTCACCACGGGCTTGGCCGGTGCGCTGGCAATCTGGACGGGGAGGGTGGAGGACATGAGGCTCGAGCAGGAGCCGCTGCTGACCTGCACGCTGTAGTTGCCGGTGGCCGTGGCGCTGTACGTGTTCCCGGTGGCGCCGGAGATGGGCGCGCCGTTGAGGAACCACTGGTTGCCGCTCTGGTAGTTGGAGGAGAGGCTGACGTTGACGCAGCCGAACAGTCCGTTCGGTGCCGTGACCTGCGGGGTGACGCCGGCCAGGCCCGCCGACGTGATGACGACCGGTGACGAGACGAGACTGAGGCAGCCATTCCCCGCCGTCTGCACGGTGTAGGTGCCGGCGGTGGCCGGCTGGTACGTGACTCCTGAGGCTCCGTTGACGGCGGAGCCGTCCCGGAACCACTGGTTCCCGCTGCCGTTGCTCGAAGTGAGCGTGACCCCGGAGACGCTGCCGCAGAAGCTCGTCGGCCCGCTCGTGGCGATCGACGGCTGCGACGGCGACTGGGCCACCGTGATGTTCACGCCGAGGGAGGTCACCGTGCACGTGCCGTTCGTCAACTGCACGGCATAGAAGCCGGAGGAGGTGGGCACGTAGGACTGGCCCGTGGCACTGGCAATGGGCGTTCCGTTGCGCAGCCACTGGTTCCCGCTCGTGCTGCTCGAGGTGAGAGTGGTGGGGGTGACGGAACAGAACGACGCCGGTCCGTTGATGCTGATCGCCGGTGCCGCCGGCGACGTGGCGAAGGACACCGTCACCGGTGCCGAGATGCTGCTGGCGCAGCCGGCCACCGTCGTGCCGACGGTGTAGACGCCCGCCTGGGCCACGTTGTAGACCTGCCCGGTGGCGTTGGCGATGAGGCCGCCGTTGAGGTACCACTGGTTGCCGGCGGGATTGCTCGACGTGAGCTGCAGCGGCGGATCGGCGCTGCACCAGGTCACCGAGCCGCCCGGTGTGACCGACGGCTGGGCGGGATACGGGTTGACCGTCACCTGGATGCCGGCGGAAGCGCTGCTGCTGCAGCCGCCGGCGGTGGTCACGACGGTGTAGGTGCCGGATGCAGTGGCTGCGTACGAGGCCCCCGTGGCGCTGGCGATCAGTTGACCGTCGCGGTACCACTGGTTGCCGGTGGCGCTGCTCGACTTGAGGGTGGCGCTCCCGCCGGTACAGAAGGTGAGACTGTCCGTCGTCGTGATCGACGGCGTGGCCGGTTTAGGCACGCTGGTCACGGTGACCGGCGCGGAGATGCCGCTCGGACAGCCGTTCGCCGTCACCTGCAGCGTGTAATTGCCCGGGGTGGAGGCGGGATACGTGTTCTGCGTTCCACCGGAAATCGGACTGCCTTCCAGGAACCACTGGTTGCCCGTGGCGCTGCTGGACTGGAGCGTCACAGCCGCGTTGTCACAAATGGCCAGGGAGCCCGCCGGTGTGATGGCTGGCGTGGCGGGGATCGGATTGACGATGACGGGCGCGGCGGCCGAGGGCGTGCTGCTGCAGCCGTTCTGCGTGACCACCACGGTGTAGCTGCCCGCGGCGGTGGCGGGATACGACTGGCTCGTGGCGCCGGAGAGGGCTTGGCCGTCTTTGAACCACTGATTGCCGAGGGCCGTGGTCGAGGTCAGGGTGACGCTGCCGCCCTGGCAGAACGTGAGCGAGCCGGAGAAGTTCATGCCGGGCCGGTCGGGGATGGCGTTGACGGCCACGGTGACGGGCGCCGACGGGCCGCTGGGGCAACCGCCGTTGAGCGTGACCACTGTGTAGACGCCGCTGGACGAGATCGACAGGACGCGGGAAAGGCCGCCCGGGAGCGGGGAGCCGTTCAGATACCACTGGCTGGAGCTCCCGCTGCTGGAGGTCAGGATTACGCTGCCTCCCTGGCAGAACGTCGTGGGCCCGTTGGCCGAGATCGTCGGGGTGGGCGGCTGTGCGGATACCGCGACCGAGGTCCCGGCGGACGTCACCGAACATCCGCTCTGCGTAACCACCACTTCATACTTGCCGGAGGTGGTGGCGACGAGGCTCGAAGCGGTGGCGCCGGCGATCGGCGTTCCGTCCACGTACCACTGGTTCCCGGTGGCGTAGCTCGACGTGAGGGTCACGCTGCCGCCGGTGCAGAAGGAGAGCGGGCCGTCGGCGGAGACGGTCGGCGTCTGGAGCGGGTTTGGATTGACCGTGACCACGACGCCAGCGGACGCACTGCTGACGCAGCCGTTGGCGGTGACGATGGCCGTGTAGGTTCCCGATGCGCCCACGCTGATGCTCGGCGTGGTCAACCCGAGAGAGAGCCCGTTGTTGTACCAGGAGTTGCCGGTGGCACTGCTCGAGGTGAGCGTGACGCTGCCGCCGCCGCAGAACGTCGTCGGTCCGCCCGCCGTGATCGTGGGGGTGGCGGGCAGCGTCTTCACGGTGACACTCACGGGATTCGACGGGGAGCTCGTGCAGCCGCCCGCCGGGGTGGCGGTGACGGTGTAGCTCCCGGAGGCGGCAGTGCTGTACGTCGTCGAGGTCGCCCCGTTGATCGGGGAGCCGTTGAGGTACCACTGGTTCCCGGAGGCGGCGGTGGAGGTCAGGGTCACGCTGTTGCCGGCGCAGAACGTCGTCGCGCCGCTGACCGCGATCGAGGGCGTGGGAGCCGGAGTCTGGAGCGCGACCGCGACCGGCGCGGACGGGAAGCTGCTGCAACCGGCCGTGGTCACGGTGACCGTGTAGTTGCCGGCGGCGGTGGCGCTGTAGGTGGGACCGACGCTGCCAAGAATGACGGTGCCGTCGACGTACCACTGGTTGCCGGAGGGGCTGCTCGACGTGAGCAGCACGCTGCCTCCGTTGCAGAACGTCGTCGGGCCGCCGGCCGTGATCGACGGCGTCGGCGTGGAGGTCTGGGTGGCGATGTCGGCGGTGCTTCCGGCATTGCAGCCGGAGGCGGTCGAGGTGACCAGGATCAGGGTCGTGGTGCCGGACGGACCGGCCGTGAAGGTGACCGTCGGCGCGCTCGCTCCCGCCGTGATCGTGCCGTTCACGATCGACCATGCATACGCGATAGCTCCGGCGCTGGCGGTGGCCGTATTGCCCGTCGAGAACGGGCAGACCTGGGTGGCGGACGGCGTGATGACCGGAGGCGTCACCGCGTCGCAGACGCTGATCTGGTCGCAGAGCGTCACGCTGTCGAGCGAGGGCGTGACCGACGAATCCGTCGTGGCCAGGTAGGCCGTGTACTTCAGGTAGCGCCGGCCGTTGAACTGGGCGAGGGAGGCGCCGCTGGTGGTGAAGAACGTGGCGCTCGTGCCGTCCGGTCCCACGAACGTGAACGGCCCCGAGGCCGCGTTGCTGGCGGCGATCTGGAAGGTCACGGAGGTGCCGGCCGGCGTCGTGGCGGCCCAGGTCAGCGTCTTCCACGTCATCCCGGCGCCGGGGACGACGGCGCCGCTGTCCTTGAGCGATGAGACCAGGGAGCCGGAAGTCCGGTAGACCGACGGCGCGCTCGTGGCGAGCTTCACGCTGCCGGGGTTGCTCGTCAGGTCGACGTTGGTCATGCCCGTTCCGGCCTGGAAGTCGGCCTGCGTCGTGTCCGTGAAGCAGGCCGCCGTGGTGGTGGGGGAGAGGGCGAAGTCCTGCGTCGTGGTGACGCCGTTGCTGACGACGACGTTGCTCTGCGAGGCGGTGTCGTAGCCTGCGGCCGCCGCGGTCACGGTGTAGGTACCGGTGACGAGGGTGATGCCGTATGCGCCGGTGCCGTCGGTGACGGCGGCGTAGAGACCGGCCCCGACGTTTGCGCCCGCGATCGGAATCGCGTTCACCGTGACGTGGCCGCTCAACGTGCCCAGCGACGCTCCGCATGGCGGGAACGCCGCGGGCGCCGATGCCGCCGAGACGGCCGTCATCGGCGTGAGAATCGTGCCCGGACAGTTGTTCGTGGCCGCGACGAAGTAGTAGTAGGTCGCCCCGGCCAGACCGGTGGTGTCGTCGAAGGTTGTGGCGGTTAGGTTCGAGGCGAGCGCCGTACCACCGGGGAACGTCGCGGTCGTGGAGCGGTAGACGGCGTACGTTCCGCCCGTGCCGTTCGTCCCCCAGCCGCCCGGGGCGGCCCACGACAGGTGGATGCGGGGCGACGGAGCGCAGGTGTTGCTCAGGACCGGTGCGGTGATTCCCGTGGGCGCCGAGCAGTTGACGATGGTGGCCGTGCCGGCATCTTCGAGGCGCGAGGGCGCAACGTTGTCGGCGCTCGGGAAGAACTGGCGCGAATCGGTCCAGAAGGGATGGACCTGCCGGTTCGCGGCCACGCAGCCGCCGTAGTCGCCGTACTGGTTGGCGTTGCTGCTGAAATTGTCGTTGTTGGAGTTCTCGTCGGAATAATTGACGGCGTTGTGCCATCCGATGGCGCCGCTGTCCGTGACGAGCAGGTTGGGCTCGAAGGAGACGGCGCCGTTCGAGGAGCGGCCGTAGAAGATCTGCGTTTTCCGGTTGTTCGGATCGAGCCGCGTGTCGTACCACGAGACGTTCACCGTGCCGTCCGACTGGTCGACCGAGAGCCACGGGAAGAACTGCGAGGCCGTGCCGGTGTCGTCGTTCGTCTTCACCGGCAGGGACCACGTCGCCCCGCCGTTCGTGGAACGGACGACGTAGCTGTTGAGGTCCGTGCCGCTGTTCGTCCCCGCGGGGAAGTCGCAGTAGGCCACGTAGAGCGTTCCGAAGAACGGGGAGGCCGGGTTGCGGTCGACGTCCAGCGATCCGAAGGCGTTCACGCCGCGGTAATCCTGCGCGGGCGGGTTGTTGTTGTTCCCGAAGGAGAGGAGCGCGGCGGAGACGACCACCACCGGCGCGGACCATGTGGTGCCGCCGTCGATGGACTTCGAGAAGACGATCTTCTCCCCGGTCTGACCGCCGCCGGGGTAGATGAGGCGGTTCCAGATGACGTAGACCGTACCGTCGCCAGCGACCTTCACGTCCGCCCCGACGTCGTACGTGCCGAAGCCCGTCGAGGGCAGGACGACCTGGGTCCACCACACGCCGTCATCCGAGTGGGCCACGCGCTCGATGTTGTTCTGGTCCCAGATGACGTAGAGGCGGCCGGGGTGCGACTTCGCCGACGGTGGTCCGGCCGAGTTGTCGACGGCGATCATCTCCTTGTCGTCGAAGAGGGAGGGATTGGCGAGATCGTTGACGACCGTGCCGAGGGAGCTCCAGGTCTGCCCGGCATCGGTGGAGCGGGCCACGACGATGGCCGTGGAGTTGGCGCCGGCCAGGAGCATGTAGGCGGCATATGCGCGGCCCTGGCTGTCCCAGGCCACGGCGGGGTCGCTGCCGAAGAAGAAGTTCCCTCCCGCCGGTCCGGTCAGCGACGCGGGCCACGGTGCGCAGTTGTACTTCCAGGTGGCGCCGCCGTCGGTCGAGCCGTACAGGGCCTGCGTGCCGTAGGTGCCGGAGAAGCCGCCCGTGGGCGAGAGGCAGTTGGGCGTGGTGTCCTGAAAGAACGTGTTGGCGGCCGCCACGAGCTGTTGCGGGTTGTTCAGGTTGACGGCGATCTGCATCTCGCCCTGGTAGTCGCCGACGCCGCCGCCCGGGTCGACGTTGGCTCCCACCCCCGCCGCCTGGGCCCGGATGAGCTCCTCGGCCGCGGGATCAGGGGACTGGAGGGAGAGCGGGCCGCTGCTCTGCCGTACGACCTTGAAGAGCCCCGTGTCGCGGCTGAGGGCCTTCCACAGCTTGCTCTCGCACTCGATCCAGGGCGGCACCTCGGCCATGTTGGGCCGGGCCCTCCGGGCCTTCTCGAATGTCAGGCCCGGGTCTTCCTTCGCGGCGATGACGCTGTCAAGGATGGCCTCGGTGAGGATGCCGCGGCACTGCTGGAGCTGCGGCACGCCGGTCAGCAGCAGCACCGGTTGCCGGGACCCGTTTCCACCGGCCGCAGCCGGGAGGGTGAGGGACAGCAGAACCGTGCCGAGCACGGCGAGGATTGCATTTCTACTCATAACTGAAAATTGGGACCCATCTCCCGCTGAGTACGGCCGGCGGGAACGTGATGTCCATAGGGTCGCACGAAAGGGTGAAAATTTGGGTGACAAATAATACATGTTTGAGGGCGCCGGGCTTGTTACAGGCTGCCCGGGTTGCTGGGGTTGTTTGGTTGCTGGGCCGCGTGAAGTCGTCCCACCTCTGGTACCGTGCCACCATGCTGCAGCGCGCGATCCTCTTCACCAAGAACCTCGCGGGGATGTCGTCGTTTTACGCGACCGTGACCGGCCTGCGTCCCTCGGCCGAAACCGCCACGCCGTCATGGGTGGAACTGCAATCCCACGGCAGCTCGCTGGCCCTCCACGCCATCCCGCCCGCCCTCGCCGTCACGATCTCCATCACCACCCCGCCCCGGCCCCGCACCGACACGGCCATCAAGCTCGTCTTCGCCGTCCCCGACGTCGCCGCAGCCCAGGCCCGGGTGGTGGAGCTGGGTGGCCTGCTGCTCGCAACGGCCGATGGCAGCAGCGACTGTGCCGATCCGGAAGGGAACGTGTTCCGGATGGAAGTAAGCGGATAGTAGGTAAGCACATCGGTGTCCGGCGCGGCCGAACCATCACCGCACCCGGGTTGCCTGGAGGTGGCGCCCAGAGGCTTTGACACCTAAAGTCGGAAAACGCAATGAGCTCCTCATTGCGGTGCGGGTTCGCCGGATCGCGTAGCTTGTCCGAAGCCCTACGTGGGCCGGCCGCAGATCTGCTTCCCTTGTCCCCAGCCGCGCCTGTCACCGTTCGCGGCCTTGCCTACGCCGTTCGCAGCCTTGCGTACGTTGCCGGCCGTCCCGCGTACGCTGTCCGCGGCGATTGCAGACGTTGTCCGCAGCCCTGCGTACGTTGTCCGCACCTTGCGCACGCTGTCCGCAGCCCTGCGCACGTTGTCCGCAGCCTTGCGCACGCTGTCCGCGGCGATAGATGTCGGTGCGACTACCTGGCCGCCGTCTTCGTCACTACCCCATGCCTTTGGTTGAAGATCTCTCAAGGCATTGCATTCGCGATAAATTGAGCCAGCGTTGGAGTGACAACTTCCACCGCAGACTCGATCAGTCGATCATTTGTGTCCACTGCAGTATGCGGAACCCTTACTACCGGAGCATCTTCTGGTTTGTTGAAGTCAAGGAAATAAGGATCTCCCGACCCCGACAAGCAGATTCCGAAAGGCAAATATCCGCAAACGCCGGCGCTAATCCCGGGATAAAACTTATGCAATTCTTCGAGAACTGTCGCTACAGACATCCACTTTAAGTCCACTCCCAATTCAGAGAGATCTTCGTCCTCTGAGAGAGAGAGGCGGCAGTCAATTATCGGATAGCGAAGTAACATGCGAATGTACCAAACCGGCACAGCGGGGATAGTGATTGCACGCAGCGCCTCTGCTTCGTCGTGGGTCGCGATGCGCCCGTGAAAGACCGCGGTTTTCGTTTGAAGAACGTCATCTAGTGTCATCTTGGCTCCTTGCCGGTTCGCCCAGACCGTTCTGGGCCAGCAGCTAAAAAGCAGAAGTGACGCGGTTTATTTAGGTTCGAAGCGGCCTTCATCCCACTGCCGCTGCCAATAATTCTTTGTCTGCCTTCTGAAGTCCTTTCGATCAACTCTCGAAGGTTCTTGGCCGGTGTTCTCGTGATTCTTCTTGTAGTTATCACCCAAGCGATGGTCTGTACGAGTCTTCTCTGTGAAGGGTCCGTTTGGGTCCTGGCCCTCGTGATGAATCTCGATCGGGTGGCCGTCGGTACCGATAGGTGCGTCTCCGCGCTTCTCTGGGGGAGCAGATATCTTATCATCGGATACCTTCTCGACCGGAACGTCTTTCCCCAGCTCGGCGAGGAACAACAGTCCTTCGGAGCCGCGTCTGACGTCGGCGGATACGGCAATTGTTACATCATACGCGTCGCCACCTTTGTCCAGAATATCGCCCGTAGCATTTCCAAACCTCAGGATATCGGCAACCTCGTGAAGCTTATCGGTAGCTCCACCAGTCAGCGTAGATGCCATTGGCACGGAGTTTTCGATCTGCACGGCCGCAGCGTCGATTCGATCTGCCGCGTGGTTGTAAGCATTCGATAGGACAGCTGCGAAATTGAGCTGGCCGGTGGGATCGATATTCGTGAGCGGATCGTTCGCTGCGTATGCGTACCGGTTCCAGGACTGGGGATGGCTGACTATTCCGAGTCTCGGATCTATCGCGAAGAACCTGGCCAGCCGCGCGTCGTAGTATCGCGCGTGCATGTAGTCGAGGTAGTCGTCGTTGGTGGGGTTGCCGGGGTCGTAATCGCGTTCGTGGCCCGTAAACTTGAGCACCTCGCCGCCGGGCGTAGAGATCTCCTCGCCGTAGGGGGCGTACTCGATGACGCTGCCCTGCTTCTGGCCGTTGCTGTCGGTGAAGACGCGAGGTGAGCCGAGATGGTCGAGGTGGTACTGCAGTGGGCCGGCGGGGCGCTCGGCGGCCAACATGCCGTGGGTGCCATGGATGAAGCTCTCCGCCCATGTCCATTGCGACGTCGCCCAGCCAGCGCTCGATAAGGCGGTACTGCTGTCGAACTGGATCAGCGGCTTGTTTTCGAAGTCACGGATGGTCCAGTGGGTGATGTTGGTGTCAGTCTGGACGCCGATCCGCTCTTCGTTGACGTCGTAGAGGTACGTGGTGGTGTGGCCGCCCTGGGTCTTCGACGTTGCCTGGTTGAAGGCGTCGTAGGTCATCGTCATCGAGCCGGAGACGCTGATGGCGTTGCCCGCGGCGTCGTATTGACTGCCTGGGTCGGTCAGTTGGTTGGTGACCGGACTGGGTGGATAGTTGGGCGGCGGATATGTGATGGCCTGCGCCGAAGGCGAGTAGCGCTGGTGGCGCGTGAGATTACCGAAGCCGTCGTAATCGTACTGCTCGTGGATGTCTTCGCCATTCCGCCCGATGACGGCTTCCCTCAGCCTGGAGGCGGCGTCGTACGTGAACGTGCTCGTCTTGCCGTCTCCGTTGAGTGTGCCGGTGACGCCCATGGCCAGGATGTTGCCCGCGCCGTCGTAGACGAACTGGCCGGAGCCCCAGAGGGTATGTGTGTCCTGCGGCGCGAGCTTACGGACGTCTGCGGTCGTGTGAACTGCCGGATCGTCAACTACTGCGCCGGTGGGGATATCGTTTCCGACTTCGATGACCGAAACCACCTCGGGCAAGTCGGCCAGCCGACCGGCGGCGACAGCGGGGACGACCACCGTCAGCGAGGAACCGTTCAGTGCCTCGACGCGCGCGCCAACCGCGGCGACGGCTGCGGGAGAGGCTCCCGTCCGTAGCGTGACGAGATAGCGCAGTTCACCCGGTGCGAGGTCCGCGGGCGCGGCGAACGCCGCAGCGGAGACGACGAGTGACAGAACGAAGGTGCAGCGCAAGAGTATCGATCTCATTTCGTGTGGTCCTGCAGGTCGGTGAGATGAATGCGCTTGACGAGCGTGGAGGACTGGAATGCCTGATCCGTGTAGGGCGTAACGGGCACAGTCAGCACCGCCAGGCCGTTGTCGAGGGCTACCCGCAGCGACAGGATGTGTGCGGCGGCGACGACAGCTCCCGGCTGTGGCTGGTCATCCTGCGGAGCGAGGTTGGGCCAGATCACTGGAGTCAGCCCCGCGGCGACGCGGATCTCGTTCACGGCGATACGCAACTGTTCGAGCGGTGCGGCGTTGATGTACGCCGGAATGGCATCGAAGGTCGCTCGCGCCGCGCTGTCGACGTTCGAATAGGCGCCGTAGTTCGGCATTGCTCCGTCGTAGTTCGGTTGCTCCACGGCCCTTACGCGGTACGCTGCAGCGTAACCCATGTTGACTTGACCGTCCGTAAAGGAGGTCGCTGTGCTCGATGCGGTGGCGATCTCCACCCACAGCGGATTCAGATTCGGGGCGCGCCGCTCGATGGAATAGTGGTGGACTGGTTGCTGCGACGAAAGGAGAGACCAGGTGACCAGGACACCGTTGCTTGCGGGAGAGGCCACCACGTTCTGCGCGGCGGGGAGCACCACCCGGATGGTCGCGACTTCGCTCCAGGCATCGGCACCACAGCCGTTCTGGACATGAACCCAGAACTCCATCGTATGGCTGAGGGGGAGTGTTCGGAGCGTGGGGCTGGACGAGGGGCCCAGGTTGAGGTAACTGGAGCCGTTCCCGAACTCGAACCAGGTGTAGGTCAGGTTCGAGCCCGACGCGCCGACGGTCAGGACGACCGACTGGTTGAGCGAGATCGTCATGCTGGATGGTTGTGTCGTGATCTGTGGCGCCTGACACGTCGGTTGAACGGTGATCAGCGCCGCCGAGGAGCCCTCGGAGCCGCAGGAGTTGGTAGCAGTCACACTGAACGAATGCGTCGTCGTCAGCGGTCCGGTCGTGTAACTTGAGGTCGTGGCGCCCGAGATCGACGTCCCGTCCATGAACCATTGGTAGCCGGGGCTGGTCCCCGTCGCGGAGACAGTGAGCGTCACCGAACCGCCTGACTGGATCGTCTGAGACGCTGGCTGCGTGACAATGTGCGGCGCCGTGCAGGTTGGCGGAGGGGTTGTCGCGGTGGGCCCGGTAACGGTGATCGCGTTTGGTCGCGGTCGTCCCTTCGGATCGGGATCGATCGTGTCCTTCGTTCCGTTCGCGTGCGTGATCGTGTTCAGCATTTCATTGGCTGAGTACGTCATGGCGGCGAAGCCCACTACATTGGTCTCACGCCCCTCTTCATAGGTCCGCGTGACGTTCGATGTCGGGTGACTCAGGCAGGGGGGCAGCGTGTTGTCCGAGGTGCCGTTGTCGAGAAGACAGTCCGGGTAAACGGTATTCGTGACGAGTCCAACCTCGTTGTACGCGGCGGACTGCTTCAGGCTCTGCTTCAGCGTTCCGTTGAGCCGGATCTCCGTCGTGCGATCGGTAAGGCGGCCGGCATCGTCCGCATAGTGGTATTTCTCGACGACCTGGACGTCGTCACCCGAGGCCTGGTAGTTGTGTCGCATCGCCGAGGCGAGCTTGCCGTTGGAATAGTCGGGCTTATTGCCGTAGGAGAGGTGATCCGCGCCATACGTGAATTCCTTCATCAGGCGAAAACCGCCTGCGCCGTTTCCCGAGAAGACATGGAGGATACGCTCGGCGTTGTCGTAGTCGTAGTTGAGGTCGAAGATGCTTGTGCTGGGAAGCCGTTTCGCCGTCACCTTCCCGCCGGCATCATACTCATAGTTTACAGTCCCGTTCTCCGGATGCGTCTCGCTGATGAGGAACCCCCGTCCATCGTAGGTGAAGGTGCGCGTCTGCGTCTTCGGGTGACCTGCCGGCTGTGTGGGGTCGGTTACGACAACGTTCGTGAGGTGGCTGGCGGCGTCGTAACCGTATGTTCCAGTGGTCAGCACAGGGTCTGTGACCGAGGCAAGCTGTCCGAATTCGTCGTACGTCTCGACGGTCGTCGCAGAACTGGAGTCGGTCAGCACCTGCGTGCGTGTCGTCCGAAGGTTTCCGAGATAGCTGAACGTCGTGGTCCGGTTGTCGGGATCGGTGACGACTGACGGCCGGCCGAGTGAATCGAAGGTCGTGACCGTACAGTTATCGGCGGAGGTGTCACACGTGGCCACGCCGGTCTGCAGCGGCGAAGTCTTATTGACTCGGGACATCTCATCGTAGCGAGTGGTCCGCGTGCTCCAGCCGTTGTTAACCCACGTCTTCTCGTGCCACAGCCGCCCGAGACTGTCGTACTCATAGCTCAGGTGCTTGAGGCTGGTGTTGGTGGCGTTCTGAGTGGTCGTGGCGTCGATCGAGAGCGGGGTTGCGGTGTCGTGGTAGGCGTATGTTGTCGTCGAGCCGCCGGGAGGGATGACAGTTGTCAGGCGCCCCAGGTCGTCGTACGCGTATTTCGTTTCCAAGCCTGCCGAATCGCGGCTCGACTTGATGATACCCGTCTGTGGCTGCAGGGTGAAGTCACTCAGGTTGAACCCGGTGCCGTCGTATGACGACGTGACGCCGGCGAGCGCACCGTTCACGTAGATATTCACGTGGTCTATGACGAGTGGCACGCTCTCCGAATAGGGGAATCGGCTGGTCGTATCGAGCGACCCCGTGTCACCGCCTTCGGTCTTTCGTTTCGTAAGGTTACCGTTCGTGCCGTAGTTGTCGGTGTCGCCGGGATCTCCGTAGAGGTAATGTACGAGAATGTCGTGGGAGTCAAGCTGTGGATTCGGTCCGCTCTGACGGAGGATACGCTTGCCGTTGAGCAAGCCGCGCTGGCGATCGTAGTCGAAGAGGGTGATGAATGCACCGGAGGTGCCCAGGCACTCGTTGATACCAGCCACAGCACCGTCGAGGACGCACTCCTCGTTGGGGTCGCCGAGTGTCCATCTGTAAGTGTCTACAGTCTTGTGAAAGTCATGGAATGCCGTGCGGCTCTTCTTTGAGGTCAGGTCGGTGGCCGTGGTAATGGCGGTCGCATAGTTACCAAAGTTACGGTAGTCCGATCGATTGATGCTGGAATAGCACGGGCCTCCAAGGCAGGTGACACCTTCCTGGTAGGTTGTTTCTGCATATGCGCGCGCATTCGGACGTGTTCCGAAAGAGCGAGGCGTATCGCCTTCGTAGCTGACATATCGCGACTCAAGCAAGACACCGTTCCTGTCGTAGGTCTGCGACGACAGATACATGATGTCGGCATCGCGGGGATTCGCCGGGTCTGGCGCCGTGGGATTGACGCGCTTCGCATCGACGGGCCCGATGTTGAAGTCAAATACTTTCAGAGTCATGCCTTTGGTGAACGGCAAGCCGAAATCATTCCGATCCCAGGCATTATTGAATTGGTCTATGTAGGAGCATATCGGTTTCTGGTAGACGGAATAGTAGGAAGCCTCGATCGTGCCGTCCGGTCGTTTTACCGCTCCGACAGTACCCATCGGGATTGGCGTTAGTACCTGGCAGTTGGTTCCCATGAAGCCGCCGTACTGATAGCTCCATGTGGTCGGGGTACCTGTGATCGGGTCCGGCACGGTACGGCTCGCCACCTGCGGAGGATGCTCGATTCCGGGTTTCGTCGGCGCCGAGTCGCGAGGCACGTACGCTTCCGAGTAAGTCCATGTGTACTTGGCACCGGTAGGTATCGTCATACCTAGAAGGCACCCTGCCGAGGATTCTGAAGTCATGTCGTATGCAGGCAGACTCGAGGTCCCGAAAGTGAAAGGCTGGCCTGTCGGACGGGTGATTTTCGTGAGGACCGGAACAGATACAGAACCCTGGTTCGTCACGCGATCCGGGAACTGAACGTCGATGGACGTCGTCTCGAAGGAATAAGTTACGTTGATCGGGTTGCTGTTGGCGTCGAGACGAGGCCCGGGCATGACGACGGACGACAGGACGCTCTGTAAGTTGGGTCCACCCGAGGCGAACGTCACCTTGATGGGGTACGTGTCCTTATCATGGGCGACATCGTGAATGGTCCAGAGCAAGCCGTGATTGTCGTAGTCGATGTCGACGTGGTTTCCCGTAGCGTCTTCAATTCTTGTAAGCATCGGTCGCGTCGGATTGCTCGGGCTCAGCAGGGCCACGTCCTTGCTCTCGAATGTGCGGCGGACACCGTCGGGAGAATCAATATAGATCGTGCCTGTGAGCCCGTTCTCCGCGATCATCCGAAGATTCGAGCCGTCCGTGCTGTAACTGTCTGTACCCCCGCTGCCAGTGAATGTGTGCGTGGCGCCATCTGGGTCCTCGTAGCTGAACACGCCGCCGGCTCCTTCGGTTACGCCGATCAAAATGCGGCCGAGAGACAACGTCCAGCCGAGCGCCGCATTGAAGCGGTGCGCGGGAACGGCGGTCGTGACGCCGCAATTCTGGGTCCATTTCGGGTTGCCGTCCTGGAGGTTGCAACTAGGCGGGTGCGGCGAGAACTCATCAAAATGCCAGTACCAAAGCCTGCTGTTAGAGTGAAGGGCCAGGCCATACCGTAGGGCGCCGTTGACATGGAAGGCTGGACCGATCGGAATCGACACGGTGAGATTGCCGCTCATCATGTTGACGCTGTCGTAGTCGTGCACGTCATAAGCCTTGTTCGCGACGAAGCCCGGCGCTTCCATTGGGTCGTCCTGGGCGACGGCATTCATTGCCGCCGCGGCGGCGATGGTTGTGATCAGTAGCGTTCTGAGAAGTGTCTTCATGGCACACTCCCGATGTCCGCACCGGTGAGTCGCATCGTAATAACCTGGAAGAAGGGTAGGTCGAAGGCGATGATCACTCCGCCCGGCGCGAACTCCGTAGCTCGAGTCTCGCCGCTCGGAAGGAGAGACACGGCGTCGCTGAGAGATACGCCCGTCACTCCGGGGCGGGAATCACGATCGGAGGCGCTGCGGTCGTAGCCGTGAATGGCCCAGACACCGTGACCCGGTTGGATGTAGATCATTTCCGCCCCCGGATAGGAAAGGGCGAACGTCTCAACGCGGCCACTCGCAGCGCGGTGCAGCGGTTGCGGTTGCGGGCGCGCTGGTTTCAGGCCGTATAAAGGTGACGAGACGGCGTATTGACCATTCGTCACATCGACGGCGAGCCAAACGCCATCGGTGGGAATCGGCATGCCATGGTCGTAGGTCACGATTCCGTCGTGATCATCATCGTGAAGAACTTGCTGGTACCGTTCGATATGGTCGCCGGTGTCGGCTCGTACCATCGCCACGGCATAGATCAGGACCGCGCCGCCCGGTGTGATGCCGGTAACGCGGATTCCCTTCGGCGTGAAGGTGATCGCCGGTGCGCCAGCCCCGCCGGAGGTGGCGCTCGCGCTCAGAGCGAGACTGATCGAGAGAAACAAACCCGCGATGAATTTGTACATGGGTCGGCCCCTCTACTGCAGACTCAGAAGCACGAGAATCTCTCCCTCACCATCCTGAAGAGGCTCCAGGGCCTTGCCGATGATGGTCCCAGGGCGGTGGATCTTGACGCCGCCCAGGTCGACGGGCTCGGAGAACATGGCCACGCCGGGCTTTTCGCTGGTGACGAGGAGGTCGCCGATGGCGATGGGGTGCTTGGTGGCGTCGACGCGAACGATGACGCGGCCGGTGGTGGCGATCTTGGCCTCGCCGCTGTTGCCTTTGCCGAGGAGCAGGCCCGGTTTCTCGGATACGACGCCGGCGACGGCCGTATCGTAGGCGGAGGTGGACGGGGCTACTTCGTTCCTCCTGGCTCGGTTGAGAACCACGACCGTCCCGGCGGGGAGGTTGCCGGAGGCGGGTACCCACTCGGCCAGGTCCTGGTAAGTGGCTAGGACGGTGCCGCCGCTGATCGTTCCGGAGGCGTGGAGGTCGCCATTGACTTCGACGGTCTTGGGCGTGGAAGTGGTGGGCTGGCCGACGAGCAGGTTGCCCGAGTTGTCGATTCGCAGCGCCTCGGTAAGCTGACTCACGGCGGAGGCGGAAGCGGCGCCGGTATTGTTGACGAAGAACTGCAGTCCGCCGTTGTAGTCGTTGTTGGCATTACCGCGATAGCCTCCGACGGCCGCGGTGAGCGTTCCGTTGGCGCCGTCATAGAACGAGAGGAGTGCACTGCGAAGAGGTGTGGCAGCGGTCGATGAACCGCCGCTCCGGGTGACTCTGGCCACCTCCTGACGCAGCGTCGTGTCAGCGGAGGCCTGGCTAACCTCGAGACGCGCGGAGGGAGTGACGTTGAGGGCTGTGCCGATGCCGACGTTGCCGTTGGTTGCGATGACGGCAGACGGTGTTCCATTGGTCATGGAGTGGAAGCGGATCTCGTTTGCGAAGGTGCCGGTGTTGTCGCCGAGGAGGACGTGGTCACTCGTGTCGGCACCGATGAGGCGGTAATACCCCGAGCCGGCACCGTTGCGGCTGATGAGCTGCGAGCCATTGTCGACGGCAATGTGCCCGCCGGTGACGGTGAGCCTGTAGGGAGGAGGATTCGTAGCCGAACCGATGCCGACGTTGCCGCCGCTGTAGAAGATCGAGTTGGTCCCGGAGGTCCACTGGCTGCTCGTGCCGGAGGAGGCGGCTGTTGTCTGCGTCGTCCCGTCGGGGAACTTGAAGCCGCCGGAGGTGGATTGGACGATGCCGGCAACAGTAAGCGGCGAGGCGGGGGTGGTTGTGCCGATGCCTACGTTACCTGACGAATAGTAGATGGCGCCCGCGGTTCCCAGGGACCAGCGGCTGCTCGCCGCTGCCGTCGTCTGGGTGGTGCCATCTGGGAACTTGAAGCCGCCAGAGGCCGACTGAACGATACCATTTACATTAAGCTTTGTGGTGGTGCCACCGGCCAGACCGATGGTGACGAGACCGTCGCTGGCGATACGCATCCGCTCGGTCAGATCCGTTGTATTCGGACGGGTGAAAAATAGAAGTGCAGAGGAGTGGTCAAGATCGGTGGCGTTTTCCTTGATGCCTGCGATTCTCGCGAAGTCCTGCGATTCCGTTTGACTGGTAATGTGCCCGCCAAACGTTATGGAGCCACCGTTGCCGGCCGCCCACGACCTTGCGTCGTTGACACGCAGGAGATCGCTGGCTTCAGTCTCGAGCATAAGATAATGTGCATTGACACTGTCCGCCTTCAGCGCACCCAGGGTCACCGACCCATCCGGAGAGATCGCCAGGCGCGGCACGAGTGCGCAGCCGTCGAAGATCGCGAAGCCACCAGGCGTCGAACCAAGCTCATAATCACCACACGACGGCGGGTCGCCGGGACGCGGTAAGGTAAGGTCAGTCGAGGTCAGACGCAGGCTGGGTCCTGCGCTGCTTATGACTATGCCGACGTCCCCATTCTGGAGGCTCGTATTCGTCGTCCCGATCCCCACGCTCCCTCCCGTGAAATAGATCGGGCCCGAAGAGTACGGGTTGGGCAGCCATTGTGCGCTTGCGGTGCCCGCACTGATCAACAACAGGGCCAGCAGAACGTAGCGAGCGATCGGGAGTGGAGTACGGGCGGTGCGCTTCGAATCAAGAGACACAATTCCTCCATGCGCTGTGTGCGGCGGGTCAGGCTTGAACGAGTCGGCCGGTGACGGGAACGAGGGCAGAGCTCCCTGCGAGAACTTCTGTCCTGTGGGTCAGTACCGATATACGGAGTCTAGCCCGTGAGCGTTGGGGTTGCAATGTCAATTCCTGTGCAGAATGGAAAAGAATCGGTGCTGAAGACATGATGTACGGCACGGCTCGAGGTGACGGGCGTGCGGGAGTCTGTTCGCCGCGCGTTGGTTTGGGAGTGCATCTGACTGAAGCCATGCGAGTTGCGAGGCAGTGTGGAAGTCTTGCGGGAAGGCGTCGATACGGAGCAGCCCAGGACGCTGATGTCAAAATGGAATCTCGACGACAGAACAGAAAGTCTGATGATTCCGTGCCCTGGAGCCGGGGTCTTCTACTTTGCGTAGACTCGGAACGCCCGACAGAGTTGCCAATCTCCGTCGGATCGACCGATCGCGAGGCGTTCTCGGATGACCAATGGCAGGGAGAGCCCGACTCCTGGCGGGGGGTTCAAGCGCAAGAGAAAAGGCCGGCGAAAACGCCGGCCTTCGTACAGTTGTGAGTGGTGCGGTCCTACATCCGTGTCCGCACGGCCACGACCGCCAGCGTCATGGCCAGCAACGCCAGCATCCAATGCGAGAGCGTGGGGATCTCGTAGACGAAGGTTGGCGGGATGATGATGCTGCCGTTGACGAGGGTGAGGTTGCCGCTGGCCACGCTTTCGGTGGTCGTGCCGCCGTCGTTGGCGACCGTGGTCAGGACCGGGTCGAGGGTGAGGGTGATGGTCGAGCCGGGGACCACGGCGGGTGAGAGCTGGACGTGAAGGACGGCGACCTGATCGCCCGGCAATGCGGCATTCGAGCTGAACGGAATCAGGTTCGTCGTCTCGTAGAAGTCGTCGATGAGCGAGGCCGAGCCGGGACTGACGGGCGCGAACTCCGACAGCGGCGTGAGGGAAGCGGTGATGCCCGCGCGGGCCATGCCGGCCACGGAAACCGCGGGCGTCGGGGCGTAGTTGATCCGGATGCTGTAAGACTGGAGCCTGGAGCCGGGCGGCTGGTCGATGCCGACCGGGGTGCCGGACGTGTCGCGAATGTAGACCGGAACGTCGACGATGGCGCTGGTGGCGGTGACGTTGCCGACGGTGACGACGTCCGACGGCACGGCCACGGCGAATGCCGCCGGGGCGGAGACGAGGACCGCGGCGAGGGCGAGAAGAAGTGCGATGGGTGCGTGGTTGCGCATCGTGTTCGTCTGTACCTTCCGTTTATTCATTGCGGCGTCCCTTCGGGCTCGGGTGCGAGACGTCGCCAGTCGAGATACCGTTCAGTGTCAGGTTGCCGCGGGAGACGCTGGCCGCGCGGGTGCCGGCGGCGTCGCCCAGGGTCGTCACCGCCGGATCGAAGGTGGCTTCGAGGCCGGCGGTTCCGCCGAGCTCGACCTCGGCGATGGTCTGCGGCTCGGAGCCGAGCACCAGGCCGCCGCCCGACTGCGTGTTGAACGACACGAGGTAGTAGACGCTGCTGGCCGAGGGGCGGTTGATCTCGAAGACCGAGACGGTGTCCTTCGCCGCACCGGCGCGATGCAGACTGAGGCCACGCACGGCGCGGTCGAAGTCGATCTTCAGCGCCAGCGCCTGCGGAGCGGCCGCCCCGTCCGCCATGGTGAGAATGACGGGGATGTAGGTGCGGCCGTTCCGGACGACCGGAGCTCCGAAGGAGAGCGTCCCGCCGAACGGTTCGGCCACCGCCGACGTCGACACGTGACCCGGCTGCGAGGCCGGCGCCGGTCCGCCGAGGAAGAGGTAGTTGATCAGGTAGAAGATGTCGGCCGGATCGACGACGCCGTCGTTGTTCGCGTCACCGGAGAGCATGCCGGCCGCGCCGGCCGGTGCCGGACCGTGATCGAAGAGGTACTTGATCAGGTAGAAGATGTCGGATGGGTCGACGGTGTTGTCGCCGTTGGGATCGAACGTGTGGGAGTACGTGTAGCCGTTGGTCAGCGTGCCGATGGCCGTGTTGGGGTTCGTCACCACGACGTTGACCGCTCCCGCGACGTGGGCCGGCGCCTTCGCGGTGAGCTTCGTGTCGCCGAAGAAGACGATGTTCGTCGCGGGGGTGCCGCCGAACGTCACCGTGGCGCCGAGGACGAATCCGGTGCCGTTGATGGTGACGGCGGTTCCGCCGAGGTACGTTCCGCCGGTGGGCGAGACGCTCGTGACCGCGACTGGCGGGAGGACGGTGACGTTGGCCGACTTGGTATCGGCGCAACTGGTCGTGGTGGTGACCGTGACCTGCAGGGTGAGAGTGCCCACGCTCCCGGCGGTGAAGGTGATGCTGGTGGTGCCGGCGCCGCCGGTGATGGTGCCGTTGGTGATCGACCATGCGTAGGTCGCACCTGCGCCGGCGTTGGCCACGGAGGCGATGTTCCCGGTCGCCCCGCTGCCCGCGGAGAGCGGCGCGGAAATGACGGCGTTGACGATGCTGTCATTGACCGTGCCGTTTTGATTGGTGTAGTTCATGCCGCCGATGAACGTCCAGGCGTCGCCGGCATAGGTGCCGGCGGCCGTGTGGGTGGTGGCGCTCAGAGTCAGGCCGCTGGCGAGACTCTCGCCCAGAACGCCCGTAGCCGTGCCGATGGCGGTATGCGCGGCGCCGTCGAAGGCCACGCAGTACCCGGTGACGACGATCGTGGCCGAGGCCTTGTTGATCCGCAGCGCGTTCGGCAGCGAGTCCCCGGCATTGTTGTTGGCGTCGCCGAGAGTGTGCGCGGTGACGAGATAGATACCGACGTTGGTCGGCGGTGTGGTCGTCGGCCCCCAGGTGGTTCCCGAGATGCCGAGGTAGGTTATCGACGAAATCGCCAGCGTTTCGCCGGCGCCGCCGATGGCCTGGCCGGTCCCGATCTCCGGGTTGCCGTTGTAGGTGAACGTTCCGCCGTGCGCGGCCATCAACGGGTTGAACTTGTTGATCGTCAGCGGCGTGGCGGCGGAGTCGGCCGCGATGTTGTTGGCGTCGCCGTTGGTGTGCGCGGTGATCGTGTACGTACCGGCAAGGCTCGGAGCGGTAGCGGTTGGCCCGTAGGTGGTGGAGCCGGTGCCGTTGTAGGTCAGCGAAGCGATGGTCAGCGTTTCCCCGCCGGCGCCGGTGGCCGAGCCGCTCCCCGCGTGCGGGTTGCCGTTGTAGGTGAACGTTCCGCCTGTCGCCGTGACCGTGGGAGTGCCCTGAGTGATGGTGATCGCGGCCGGAGCGGAGTCACCGGCGGTGTTGTTGGCGTCGCCGTCCGTGTGAGCGACGACCTGGTAGGTGCCGACGAACGTCGGCGCCGTGGTGGACGGCCCATAGGTGGTCGAGCCGGTGCCGGTGTAGGTTAGCGTGAAGGTGAGGCTCTCGCCCGCACCGCCCGTGGCCGAGCCGCTTCCCGGCTGCGGCGAGCCGTTGTAGGCGAACGTGCCGCCCGTCGCGGTCACCACGGGCGTGGCCTTGTTGACGGTGACGGTAGTCGGGGCCGACGCCGCGCTGACGCAGCCGTTGCCGTCCGTGACGGCTACGGTGTAGCTGCCGGCGGTACCTGCGATGTAGGACTGGTTCGTCGCGCCGCCGATGGCGTTGGGGCCCGAGCCGGTGTCGACGTACCACTGGTTGCCGGTGGCGCTGCTGGAGGTCAGCGTAACGGTGGAGGGGTAGGTGAACGTGGTCGGGCCGCCGGGAGTGATGGTCGGCGTCGGGGGCAGCGGGTTGATGGTGACCGGCGTGGAGCCGGAGGCGAGGCAGCCGTTCGGCGCCACGACATTCAGGGTGAGGGTCAAGGTGCCGGAGGCGCCGGCGGTGTAGGTGATGCTCTGAATGTTGGTGGCCGAGGTGATGGTGCCGTTGGTGATGCCCCATCCGTAGGCCGTCATGCCGGCTGGGCCGGTTGCGGTGTTGCCGGTGGAGTTGGTGCAAACCCCTGAAGGGGTCGTGATGGTGGCCTGCGTGCCGCTGCAGTCGACGTCGTTGAAGCAGAACGTGGCGTCGTTGAGCGCCGGCGTGACCGTGCCGTCGGTGGTGGCCAGGTACGCTTTGTACTCGAGATAACGGAGGTTGTAGAACTGCGGCGATAGCTGGACGGGGGAGGTGGTGAAGAACGTGGCGGCCGTTCCGTCCGGACCGACGAAGTTGAACGGTCCGGCCGCGGAGTTGCTGCCGGCGATCTGGAATTGCAGGGAAGTGTTGGCGGGCGTGCTCGCCGTCCATGAGAACGTGGACCAGATCGGCGTGATGCCCGGGCTGGGATTGGCGTCGAAGGGCCCCGACACGAAGTTGCCGGAGGGGCCGTAACCGCTGTCCATGTAGGTCACGAACCCGGCGTCCGTGCTGACGCCGCCGGTGAGCGGAATGGACCACACCGTTCCGCTGGTGGCGCCGGAGACGCGCGTTCCGCCGGGGTAGACGTTGTTCCCGGCAGTCGACGTGCCGCTGCGGGTGAGCGCGTAGGTGCCGGGGCTCGGGTTTGCCGTCGGGCGGATGACCATCGCGTACATGGTGCCGGCCGTGAGCGCCACCTGGGGGGAGAAGGTCACGTGGAAGTAGCTGGCCACGCCACCGTTGCCGAAGCCGGTGATCGTTCCGGTTGCGAGGTCCGCACCGGTGGGGAGGCCGCCGCTCGTGGCGCGGAGGGAGAGGGTGAGATTCGGCGTCGTGCCCGTGCAGCCCGAGCAGAAGAGGTTGAGGTCGGCCGCCGTCAGCAGTCCGTTGACGGAGGGCGTGAACGTCTGGCCGCCCCAGGTGGTGACGGTGATGCCGACGCCGGAGGTGCCGATGCTCGTGTTCTGCTGGTCGACGCTCGGCTTGAAGATGACGACGTCGCCGGGGCTGGCGGTGAGATCGGTGTTCGTCGTAACGCCACGCGCGAAGTCGGCCTGCGTCGTGTCAGTGGGGCAGGCGCTGGTTGGAGCGTTGGCCAGCGAAAAATTCTGGGTGGTGGTGTTTCCGTCCGTGACGGCGAGGTTCGAGGCAGTTCCCGTAATGAAGCCGGGGGAAACGGCCGTCATCGTTGCGTACGTTCCGGCCGGGATGGAGAACGAGTAGAAGCCCGAACCGTCGGCGGTCGTCGTGCGGCTGCCGAGCGTAACCGCGGCGTTGGGGATGGGAGCGCCGCCGGCGGTTGCCGTCACCGTGCCGGAGATGGTGCCTCCGGCGCCGACCGGGGTGCAGCTTGGATACGCGAACGCGCCGATGCGGGTCAGGTCGTTGAGGCCGTCGACGGCGTAGTACTCCGTCGTGAACCAGAATCTGCAGCCGTCGGGATCGAGGGTCATGGCCGAGTAATCGCCCCAGCGGATGCAGGTACTGCTGCCGCAGGTCCCGGTCTGGGTCCCCGTTCCCTGGATGAGCAGTTGTTCGCCCTGGCTGAAGGTGTTGACCGGGTCGGCGGCCAGCCGCCCGGCGTACATGATGGCTGGCTTGGTCGTGCTGCTCGAAACGCTGTAGCCGAGCGCGAGGTCGCCGGCTCGGTCGAGGGCGAGGCTTGGCACGAAACGGTGGAGCACGTTGGCGCCGTCAGGATCCCACGTCGTGGCCTGCGGCAGGTTCGGATTGACCGTGCCTCCGGTGACGTTGACTTGGTACCACCGTGGCGCAGCGAATCCCGAGGTATTCGCCCGGCGGACGGTATGCGTCGTCCAGAGCGATTCCGTGCCACCGTAGTTGGTGTACTGGTTCTGCATCATGGCCCGGATCTGCAGGACGTCGAGGGAGTTGCCGCCGCTGGAGGGGGCATTGGCCACGGCTGCATTCGGCCAGCTCGTGGCGGCCAGAGGGGTATCGGGCCCGGTGAACGTCGAGAGGGAGATGCTGTTCCAGTCGACGTGGAACTTGTAGACGGTAAGGGCGTTGAGGAACTCCCAGGTGGCGACGAAGTAGTTCGGCGAGCCGGCGGGCGGGGTACCGCTCTGCAGGCGGGCGTTGCTGGGCAGCAGGGTGAAGTCCGCGTTCGGAGCGGCGAACGTGACGACCTGGACGCTCGGCGCCCCGGCGTACATCTGCGCCTTGTTGAAGGCCCACACGCGCGGGCTGATGAAGCTCGAGCCGGCGCCGAAGGTGAACTGGTTCGCGGACATGTAGATGCCGTCGTTCCAGACGCCGAACTTCGGGTAGTCGCCGAGGGCTGTCGTGGAGTTGATGGAGTAGAAGTGCCACCCGCCGTTGACCGGGTCGCCGTTGATGGAGACGGCAACACACTGGTAGGCGGGGCTCACGACGTTGCCGCCGCTGAGCGTGAAGGCGAAGTCGGTGATGACCCAGCGGTCCTCGAAGGTGTCGTAGAGGACGACCGGATCGCCGAAGTTGTTCGTGTCGCACAGGTTGCCGAAGGCGCCCTGGCTCATGAACGTGTTGAAGCCGACCAATGCCACTTGGTTGCCGGTCTTGTCGTAGATGCCGATGGCGGTGTTGACCGTCTGGATGTAGTAGGTCGGGCCGACGTCGCCATTCGTGTCAGGCGGATGCCCGCTAGTTCCGACACCAAGGGCAGCGTTGAAGCTGATGCCATCGAACTGAACCGACGTAGGGGGGGCGGGAGCGTTCGGCACCGTCTTCCGCGGCGTGGAGAACGTGGAGAGGGTTTCCGGCGGCATGGCGCTCTGGCCCACCACGATGGTCCTCGGGGCCGGCGTCGGCTCCGGGAGCTCGGGACGCTCGAAGATCTGCCCCGGAACGAAGGGCAGCTTGCGGAGATCGATCTTGGCACTGTGGGCGCGCGTCAGCTTGAGCTCGACGGGCGGGCCGAAGGAGCCGGAACCGGGAGCGGCCGTAACGTCACCGTCGTCATTGGCCTCGATGCCGGGGATCTTCCTCGACGGCTTCGGATGTGCGGTGGCTGGCTTTGGCTTGTCAGGATCGTTCTCGGCCTCGCCGGAAGCGCTCGTCAACACCTGTTCCGCCGGCTCGGCGGGCGGCTGCTTCTTTTTCTTCGCTCTCGCCTCGACACTAA
The DNA here is from genome assembly GCA_964650405.1 of uncultured Thermoanaerobaculia bacterium. GTDB lineage: Bacteria > Acidobacteriota > Thermoanaerobaculia > Gp7-AA8 > Gp7-AA8 > CAZYTO01. The sequence continues at coordinate 34,206 of CAZYTO010000006.1, forward strand.
GGGCGGAGAGCACGATAAGGATGACGAGCAGAATGCGGCGCGATAGCGACATGACGGGTCCTCTCTTGGATGGCAGGGCTGGGACGAACCTCTAAGCGGCTGAGGGTGGAACATCGTAACTTGGCACTCTTTGATTTGCCTAGCTTTGCAAAGATTTTACAAGCGTGGGGTACGGTAACCCTCGGAGACGGTGGCTCCAGCCTGCCTTCCTGCGCGGGGAGGCCCGCATCTGAGATGGCGGTCGACGCGAACGGAACGGCTGTACGAACGCGCCGCCACGATCCGCTCCAAGCCGGCCACGGCCCCTCGGCGACGTCGAACAGGCAGCGGGTTTCCCTCACGAGAACCTCCCGCAGGGATTCCGCCACCAGCTCATCGTCGTCGATCCGGAGGATGGACCCCTGCGGCGGGACGTTGGGCTCACGCATGTTTGTGGAGACCGGGCTGAAACGAGAGAGAGAAACAGCGAGATGATGAAGGGACGGACTACCTTCCTGAATCAGTCGATTGCCGGATTCGGTGTAGGGAAATTACCTACGGGGGCGCGAGCAGGGAGGCGGAGAGCCGTGGGCGGGGAAAACTAACGTCCGTGGCGCTGCGCCGGAGAAAGAAACGACGAAGGTCCCGTCATGTGGGGACGCAGAGATCTCGGAGAATCGGAGACGCGGAGATTGAGCTTGCTTCTCCGCGTCCTCCTCGTCTCCGCGTGATGTGCTTGGCAGTTCGTAAGAGCTGCACACGCTGGGAGTTGCGTGCGCTACTTCTGAGATTCGTCAGACGGCTCAGTGGACAGTTCCGGCAACGGAGCCGGTGCCTCGGGCGAAGGCGACTCGGCAGTCTCGGCTCCCTTCTTCCGGCGTCCGATGGCCTTCAGGCGCTTGATCTCCTGCAGATGCGTCTTCAGTCCGGCGTTTTCCGGCTTGCGGGCCAGTTGCTTACCGACTCCGTACGCCTGCGCGGCGATGAGGGCAATCTCGTAGCGGCGCATCAGGTTGGCGTCGGAGACGCCTTCCAGCATCGCCCGCAGCTCATCCTCCACCGCCGTCCAGCGGTTGCTCACATCCACCTTCCGGAGCACCTCCTCCGCCGGGTGCCCGACGGCCTGCGACACATTCTCCGAGGCGCCGATAATGCTGATGGAGGAATTGACTGTGTGTCGCGTGAGCCGCACCAGATCGTGGTACGCCTGCCGCTGCTTGGCCGTCAGGTGCGGTCCCTCGCCCATCTGTTGCTGAAGGGCGCGCAACTGCGTCACGACCACTTCCGGAGCCGGCATGCCCGGCAGCGCATCCGCCGCGGGTTGCCGCGCTCTTTTCCTGACTGCTTCTGCGGCACGTCTGCCCTGGGACTGACTGACTTCGGCCATGTTCGTTCCTTTCGTCTCGTTACTGGGGCAGAGATCGTTACGGAGGCAGTTGTACGTGAGCTTACGGATATCGTACGTGGATTCACGGATATTACACGTAATCTGACGCACATTGCACGTTAGTAAACGGATATTACATGTTATTTTACGAAGATTACATGTGAATTAACGATGGTTACACGTGGCATCACGACTATTGATCGTGGTATCACATGTGTTCACCGTTATATTACAGATCTAGCACGTAGGCTTACATGCTTTATACGTGTGCAAACAGACATTTCACATGCTTTCACGGAGATTGCACGTAGCGTCACGGACATTACACGCCGGCCCACGAGCAGACACGCCGGCTCGCAGACGTCACTTCTCGAGAGTTGACGGTTGGGTGGGGTGGCCCGGCGCCCGCCCTTCCCCTGGCCATGGAGGCTTTCGGAGTCCGCCAGACACCAGCGCGGGCTGGCGAGGGCTGTATGGCCACCACACCGAACCCGCAATCCGGCCGCGCTCTCCCGGGAAGCTGCGCCACGCCCGCGCCGGGAGCTCTGCATGGAAGCTGCGGAATCCCCGTGCCCGCCGTGAGATGCTCCACCGATGATCGTCCACCTCATCGACGGGACGTATGAGCTGTTCCGCCACTTCTACGGTCTGCGGCGGGCGAAGAACGGCGATCCACCGTTCGGGGCCGTGCGCGGGGTGCTGCAGATGGTCCTCCAGATGTACGAGACGGGGGCGACGCACCTCGGCGTGGCGACGGATCACGTCATCGAGTCGTTCCGGAACCGGCTCTGGTACGGCTACAAGACCGGCGCCGGGATCGAGCCCGCCCTCCTGGCGCAGTTCCACCCGCTGGAGGAGGCGCTCACGGCGATGGGAGTGGTGGTTTGGCCGATGGTGGAGCTAGAGGCGGACGATGCCCTGGCCTCGGCCGCTGCGCTGGCGGCGGCCGATCCCGGCGTGGACAAGGTCTGCATCTGGACGCCCGACAAGGACCTCGCCCAGTGCGTCGTGGCCGACCGCGTCGTGCAGGTCGACCGCAAGAGCGGCAAGGTGCGCGACTCCGAGGGAGTGCGGCAGAAGTTCGGCGTCCTGCCGGAATCGATTCCCGACTATCTCGCGCTGGTGGGGGACGCCGCCGACGGCTATCCGGGCATCCCCGGCTTCGGGGCGAAATCGGCCGCGGCCGTGCTCTCGCATTTCGGCCACATCGAAGCCATTCCGGAGGACGGTATGCAGTGGCGCGGGGTGCTGAGCAGCGGCCGGCTGGCCGGCGTTCTCAAGGAGCAGCGCGACCGGGCGCTCCTCTTCCGCGCGCTCGCGACGTTGCGGGCGGATGAGCCGCTTTTCGACTCCGTGGAGCAATTGCGCTGGAAGGGACCGACGGAGTACTTCCGCCCGTACGCGAAGCTCATCGAAAGTGCCGAGCTCGTCGAGCGCGCGGAACGGGCGGCGAAACAGGTGGGGGCGATCGCGGGATAGGCAGTCGCCTGGCTCGCCGCTCGCCGCCTCCCGCCCGCCCGTCAAAGCAACTGATTCTCGATCGCGTACTGCACGATCTCGGCGTTGTTCTTCAGGCCCATCTTCTCGAGGAGGCGGGCCCGGTGGGTGCCGATGGTCTTGACGCTGACGTTCAGGTCGGCGGCGATCTCGCGGGGCGGCTTGCCTGCGCGATCATGCACAGGACCTGGAACTCGCGCTCGGAGAGGGCCTCGTGGCGCCGCCGGCCGCCGCCGTCCATCAGGTCGAAGGCCAGGGTCTCGGCAAACGCGGGGGGGAGGTAGCGCTCGCCGCGGACGAGCCGGCGGATGGCCGCGACCAGATGCGCACGCGCGCTGTCCTTGCTCACGTATCCCGCCGCTCCCGCCTTTAGTACACGCGTCGCATACGAGGAGTGGGTGTGCATGCTGAGGATCAGGACGGGAGTGTTGGGGATGCGTTCGCGCTCGCTGGAGTTTTCCGCGGCGAAGAGGAGGACGAGGAGCAGGAGCAGCGGCAGGGCGACGACGGCCGCCAGGCTACCCAGCGAGGCGCGGATCGACCACCGCCGTACCATGGCTGCAGGAGTGTAGGGCACGAGAGGCTCGGGCTGAGCGTCGGCCACGGGCGAGAGGGCACTGTTCCGATCCACGAATGAGGTGCGGTTAACCGTCGTGGTTACGACTGTGAGCTGCGTCTGTTGAGCGCGAATCCGACCTTGTACCGAGAGTCGTGAGGATGCGCTGTGACGGAAGGCTGAAAGGCTGAAAGGCCAGAGGCAGCACGGGCTTCCCTTCCAGCCTTTCAGCCTTCCAGCCTCCTGAAAACCGCAGTTGAAGATGCAAGGTGCTGAGGGGCGTGGAGTTCAGGTCACGAGAGGCAACTGCGCCGCAGTTGGGAAAACAGGTGGCGAGGCGCGAGAGAGCAGGATTTCGAAAGACTCTCGCCATCGTCGGACCAGCCCGAGGCGAAGGATGACCCTTCGGCCACAGCGACCGAGCATGGCGCCGACGACGAAGACTTTGGTTCGAACGGTCGCTAGGGTCACGGAGGTGTCCCGCAACACCTCGTTCTTGAAAGCTGAACAGATGTTGAACAGAGCCACGATGAGGCGAAGCACCATTTCGGTTGCGTAGAACGGCGTCATGCAGAAGCCTTGAGCACCGAAGTCGGTCTTGTACTCCTTGATCGTGTTCTCGCACTCCGCTCGACTGTCGTAGAGATCGCAGCATTCGAGTGGGTCGGAGCTGAGCGACGTGACCAGCGCATGAAAGTCGTAAGACTTGGACTGGAAGAGCTCTCCTTTGACTTCCGTGACGCGTCGCATGAACAACACACGACGGGGCTTGGCCCAGTTTGGGTATTCAACGAGTTCCTCGGCCACTTCATGGACCCGGTCGCGTCGCTTCCAGCGCTCGTCCGGGATGGCCGCGGCCATGCGCTTGAACGGCTGATGCATCCTGACCGCCACGATGTACGGCAAGCCCTGAGCTTCGAGTCGTCGGATGAAGTCTTCGCTATGAAAGCCCGAATCGGCCCTGACCAGGGTGATCTTGAACCCCTCAGGCAAGCTGGCCAGCAGTTCTATGAGGAACTCGGCGGACCCTCGCAACGCCGAGCTACCGCCCTGCCGAAGGCTCATGTGGGCGATGTGCTTGCTCTTGGCCAGCATCCCCAGCAGCGGATCTTGCGAGACCCCTCCTGATCGCCCCTTCTGATAGCTCTCGCTCGTCCCTTCCTGATGGCCATACCTGGCCAGCCTCGTCGAATCCAAGTCCAAGATGTCTTCGGTTCGTCGCTGGATTAACAGTTTGCCCGTCAGCTCTCTCACGCGATCGTGAATCTGTTCGGCCTCACCGCGCGATAGCGACTCGAAGTAGCGCCGCAACGTGTCAGCACTTCCCACCCGCTCGGCATCCATCGCTACTCGGATCACTTCATCTCCTCGCATCCGTTCCACGTGCGCGAACCGATTCCCGCCCGTCAGCACCGTAGCCATCAGCGCCTTCACGATGTCCACGCTACTGATCCGGTTCGGAGACTCCTTCTTGTCCGGAAGAATCTTCTCCAGTGCTTCAAATACACCGACCCTCGCCGCGAACTCGAAGAACAGCACCAACCCACCCCATCCGCTCAGCGGCTTGTTCGTGTACTCGACTCCTACCTCTCCACCTCTGATACTCTGCTCGCGCACCGTTTCGTCCCTCTCTCTCGCTCTTTGTTTTTGCCAAAACCATCGTAGCGACGAGAGTTACGAACGGTGCCTTTTTTTTGAACTGCGGTTTTCAGGAGGCTTCATCTTCACCGTCCGATCGGACTCTATGCAACGCCCGCGTACGGTCGTTCACGTGACGGTAGCGGAGAGAAGGAAGGGCGGCCCGAGTGTTTTCCGACGGGCAGGCGCGCACGTGTTACTCTACTCGCGGGTTCGCACGTCCATGTCCCTCCTGTCAATCCGGCTGTTCGGCGAGTTTTCCGCCGTCGATCACCGTGGCAACGCTCTGTCCATCGGAAACCGGCGGACGCAGGCGGTCATCGCCTTCCTGGCGCTGACGGTCGAGGGCGAGCGTACGGTGAAGGACTTCGCGACGCTCTTCGGCGGCGACGATCCGCTGCTATCCGCGGCCGCGCTGACCCGGGACCTGCAGTTCGCGCTGCGCTTTCTCCCTCCCGACCTGCTGCGCCACGACCGCGACTCGGTGCGCTTCCAGCCCACCGTGATCGAAGTGGACGCCGTCCGCTTCAACAACTTCGCGGCATCGGAGTCGCTGGCCTCCATCCGCTCGGCGGCGGAGCTCTACCAGACCGCGCTGCTGCCGGATTTCAGCAGCGGCATCGAGGCCTTCGACCGCTGGCTGGAGATCGAGCGCCGCCACTACGCGCGGGAGGCCATGGCCGTCATCAGCAAGGTCCTCTCGGCGCAGATCAAGGCGGGATGGTGGGAGCTGGCGGTGGAAACGGCCAGCCGGCTGCTGTCGCTCGACCCGACGCAGGAAGTCGTCCACCGCACGCTCATGCGCCTTCAGCTCGAACAGGGACGGGCCGACTCGGCGCTGCGCCGGTACCAGGAGTGCGCCGACATCCTCCGCCGCGAGTTCGACCGCCTCCCCAGCCCGGAGACGGAGAAGGTGCACCAGGAGATCGCGGAGGCGCTGAAGAAGACGCCGGCGCCGCGCGAGGTGTTCCGCAAGCCGCTGGACCGGCCGGTACTGGTGCTGCTGGTGGAGGACGACATGGTGTCGTCGGCGCTGATGGAAGGGCTGCTGGACGACGCCGGCTACGAGGTGGTCACCGTGGCCGACGGTGCCTCGGCGCTGATCGAGATCGGGCGGCGGCAGTTCGACCTGCTCATGCTCGACATCAACGTGCCCACCCTGGACGGCCTACAGTTCTTCGAAGTGATGATGCAGAAGGGCTTCGAGACTCCTGCCGTCTTCATCACCGGCAGCGCCGCGCCGGAGGTCGAAGCCCGGAGCCTGGAGCTGGGCGCCGCCGACTTCCTGCGCAAACCGATCCGCCGCGAGACGCTGCTGCCGCGCATCCGCGCCATCCTTCAGCGCCGCGAGCGCGCCCGCGTCGTCCGGTGAACAACCGATTCACGATCGACCCGGAAGACGTCGAGCGGCGGCGCACCGAACGAGCCCGCCGCCTGGCCGTCGTCGAGCTGCCGGCCGTGCGCGTGGTCGGCTCCGTCTTTCTCTCCGCCGCGGTCCTGCTCCACAACCGCTACCTGCTGCACGACCCCTCGCTGGGGGCGTGGCTCACCGTCACCGCCATCCTCTTCGGCTACTGCGCCCTGGCCTGGCTTGTCGCCGCCGCCGGCTACCGGCTCCCGCCGCCCCGCGATTTCACCGTCCTGGCCTTCGCCGGCGACATGGTGGTCTGGACCTTCGCCATCTACGGCACGGGCGGCGAAGCGAGCTGGCTCTTCTTCATCCTGCTCATGCGCGTCGGCGACCAGACGCAGACCACCGTGCGGCGGTGCCTGGCCTTCGCTCTCTTCGGGACGTTCTGCTACACGTCCATGCTCGCCTGGATCGTGCTGGCCGACCACCGCCCGGTGGTCACCTCGGCCGCAGCGGTCAAGGCGGCCTTCCTGCTGTTCTCGGGCCTCTACCTCGCGGCGGCTGCCCGAAGCGCGGAGACGCGGAGGGCACGGCTCGTCGATGCCATCCGCACCTCGCGCGGGCTCATCGTGCGGCTGGAGGAGCAGTCCCTGGCCTTGCGCGAAGCGCGTGCCCGGGCCGAGGAGGCCAGCGCCGCCAAGAGCGAGTTCGTGGCCAACATCTCCCACGAGATGCGCACACCGCTGCACGGAATCCTGGGGATGCTCCAACTGGCCGGAGAGCGCGTCACCTCGCCGGACGTGCAGCGCCAGCTCGACCTGGCCCGCCGCTCTGCGGATTCGCTGCTGCGCACCATCGACGACATCCTCGACTTCTCGAAGATCGAGGCCCGGAAGACGGAGCTCGAACCGGTCTACTTCGACCTGCGCGAGACGGTCACGGAGATCTGCAAGTCGGTGGGCGTGACGGCGATGATGAAGGGCGTGGGGTTCACCTTCGCCGTCGATCCGGGCGTGCCCGACCGCGTCTGGGGCGATCCGCTCCGCATCCGGCAGGTACTGGTCAACCTCATCGGCAATGCCATCAAGTTCACCGCCAGCGGCGAGATCGTCGTGCGGGTGGATCGCATCGGCGGCGACGAGCAGAGCGCCGTGCTGACGTTCACCGTCAGCGACACCGGCATCGGGATCGAGCCGCGCGACCGGAACCTGATCTTCGATCCGTTCGCCCAGGCGGATAGCACGCACTCGCGGCAGTTCGGCGGGACGGGGCTGGGCCTGTCCATCGTGGCACGCCTCGTCGACGCCATGGGCGGGACGATCCGCGTGGACAGCGAGCCGGGACGCGGAAGCACGTTCCGGGTCACGCTGCCCCTCGGTTACGACGGCGTGGCCGTGGCCCGGCCGGCGTGGGAGCGGGGTCTGGAAGGGATGCGGGCCATCGTCATCGAGCCGCACGCGACGTCGCGTTCCGTCATCGGCGAGATTCTTCGTGCTCACGGCATGGTGGCGGAGCTGCACGCGACCGTGACCGGCGCGACCCAGCCGCCCCTTCGCGAGGCCTACGCCTGCGTCATCGCCGACACGTCTTCCCTCGCCGCGGGCAGATGGCTGCCGGCGGTACCGGTGGTCGGCCTGGCCTCGGGGCTGACCTCGGTCGACGATGACGCGGTAGTGGTGACGCGGCCGGTCGGGGAGCGGGAGTTGATCGATGCCATCGGCATCGCCGCCGGACTGACCGACCGGGCCGTGCTCTACACGCTGGAGCCGGAGACGACGCCGCTGCGAAAACTGCGCGTGCTGGTGGTGGACGATCATCCCGTCAACCAGGAATTCGCGGCCGAGGTGGTGCGCCGGGCGGGACATGACGTGGCCATGGCCGCCAGCGGCGAGGAAGCGCTGGCCATCCTGGAGGACCGTGAATTCGACGTGATTCTGATGGATGTGCAGATGCCGGGCATCGACGGCCTCGAGGTCACGCGGGCCTATCGGACAGCACACCCGCAGACCCCCACGCGCATCATCGGCCTCACGGCCCACTCCAGCCGCACCGACCGGGAGCGCTGCCTCGATGCAGGAATGATCGAGGTGCTGGTGAAGCCCGTGAATCGCACCCAGCTCGCCGATGTGCTGCGCGACCCCGCCGTGCCGGGAGTCTCGCGCGCGCTGCTGGCCCGCGTCCGGGAAGCATTCCATCAGCAGACGCCGCGCCTGCTGGCCTCGATGCACGCCGCCCTTGACGCCGGCGATGCCGCCGCGCTGGCCCGCGACGCGCACACGATGAAGGGGGCGCTCTCGAACTTCGGCCCGGGCCATGCCCTGGAGGCCTCGCGCGCCGTGGAAGCCGCGGCCCGCGCAGGCGACCTCGCCCGCGCCGCAGCCCAGTTGGCCGCGCTGGAGGTGTCGGTCAAGGAAGTGGAGGAGAGGCTGGAGGCGTAGGACGCCTCCGTTGTCCACACTATGGAGTTGCGTCTTCGGCGCTCTTCAGCCAGTACGAGAGCGACTCCAGATTGATGCGCAGGTCGACGCTTTTCAGCTTGATTCCGCTCCGCGTGCGGAGCTGCACCGGGGCGAAGTTGAGGATGGCGGAGACGTTGGCTGCGGTGAGGGCGTCGTAGACGGCCTGGGCGCTGGGGGCGGGGACGGCCACGATGCCGATCTCGATGTTGTGCTCGGCCACGATGGCGCCGAGGCACTCCCAGGGCAGGACGGGCGTTCCGCTGCGCGAGGTGTGGCCGATCTTGTCCGGGGCCACGTCGAGCAGGGCGATGACCCGGAAGCCGTTCTGGTTGAAGCCGGCGTAGTCGGCCAGGGCCATGCCCAGGTTGCCGGCGCCGATGATGACGACGTTGCGCACGCGGTCGATGCCCAGCGTGCGCACCAGGTGCTCCTTCAGCTTCGTGACGTTGTAGCCGACGCCCCTCGTGCCGAACTCGCCGAAGCAGGCCAGATCCTTCCGGATCTGGGCGGAGTTGAGGTGGAACTCCTTGGCCAGCTCATGGGAGCTGACGGTCTGCTGATTCAGGGACTCGAGGTAGGTGAGGCAGCGGAGATACACCGACAGCCGGCCGGTGGTCAGCTCCGAGACTCCCTCTTTGTCGTTGTTGTTCCGGGCTTGGGACATGGGCTCAGGGGAGAAACAGGTGACGCGCCGCGTCTCCGGCGCGCAGGAAGAGCGGGGTGGGGAAGAGACCGATGGCCAGGATGCCGATGACGGAGATGGCCAGCGCGCCGGTTGCGAAGACGCCGCCGTCCGCCGGCACTTCCATCCCCTCCGCCGGCTCCTTCATGTAGAGGAAGTAGACGACGCGCAGGTAGTAGTAGACGGAGACGATCGAGGCCAGGATGCCGACCAGGGCCAGGGTGGTGTGGCCCGACTCGACGGCCGTCTTGAAGATGTAGAGCTTCGAGATGAAGCCGGCCGTGGGCGGGAGGCCGGAGAGGCTGAACATGCACACGGCCAGGGCCAGGCCGAAGAAGGGACGGCGGAAGCCGAGGCCTGCCACGTCGTCGAGCGTCTGGGGGTCGTTCTGGCTCTTCACCAGCATGGAGACGACGCCGAACGCGCCGATGTTCATGAGGGCGTAAGTGATGGTGTACACGGCCACGGCGGCAAGGGAGTCGTCGCGGACGCTTACCATGGCCAGGAGCATGTAGCCGATGTGGGCGATGCCGGAGTAGGCCAGCATGCGCTTGAGGTCGCGCTGGACGATGGCCACGGCATTGCCGACGAGCATCGAAAGGATCGACAGCGTGGCGATGACCTTGTTCCAGTTGGCCAGGTGGAAGACCGGCGTCATGGCATAGAAGAGCCGGGCCAGGGCGATGAGGGTGGCAGCCTTCGGTGCCACGGACAGCCAGCCCGCGACCGGCGACGGCGCCCCCTGGTAGACGTCGGGCGCCCAGGGGTGGAACGGCGCGGCGGCGAGCTTGAAGCCGAAGCCGGCCATGAGCAGCACGAAGGCGATGGTCAGCAGCGGATTCTTCGGATCGGCGCTGGCGAACCAGCGGGCCATCTCGTGGACGTTCGTCGACTGTGTGGCTCCGTAGAACAGGGCCGTGCCGTAGAGGATGAAGCCGGTGGCGAAGGCTCCCATGAGGAAGTACTTCACGCTCGCTTCATTGGCCACGGACAGGCGCCGGTGGTAGCCGATGAGGACGAAGATGCAGATGGAGAGCGTCTCCAGGCCGAGGATGACGACGAGGAGGTCGAGGCCCTTGCCCATCATCATCATGCCCACGGTGCCCCACATGAGGAGGGCGTAGAACTCGCCGCCCTGAATGCCTTCGCGGTCGAGGTACTCGCGCGCGAAGAGCGTGGCCAGGATGGCCGCCAGCAGGAAGGTGATGTCGAAGAGGTGGGTGATGGGACTGATCTCGTACGTGCCGCCGAAGTACGTCCCGTACCCGGCGTATGTCGACGACGCGATGCGCTCCGACCAGACGGCGGCAATGAAAACGATGAGGGCCAGCGGCGCCGTGGAGGCGCGCAGTTTCGGCAGGTAGGCGTCCCAGAGGATGAGGAGCATGCCGCCCGCGGAGAGGACGATCTCCGGCAGGATGGCCAGGTACCAGTGCAGCCCGAGTTGCGGTTGCAGGTTCATCGAGTCACCTCGGACGGCCGGGCGGTTTGTGGCGAGCGGCGAGCGGGAGAGGACGCGGCGGGGTCCGGCAAGCTTGCGGTTCTCACCCGCTCGCCGCTCGCCGTTCTCCGCTCGCCCGCGACATACGCCCCGCCGGTCTCATCGGGCTTCGCGATCTTCAGGATCTGCTCGACGCTCGGGGTCATCTTGCGCAGGAATGTGTTGGGATGGACGCCGATCCAGACGATGAAGATGAAGAGGGCGCCCACGGCGGCGAGCTCATTCCAGGCGATGTCGGGGATGGACTTGTTCTCTTCGTTCGTGATGGGACCGTAGAAGACCTTCTGCACGAGCCAGAGGAGGTAGATCGCGGCCAGGATCACGCCGGAGGCGGCGGCGATGGCCCAGGCCGGGTGGGTCCGGAACGAGCCGGCCAGGATGAGGAACTCGCCCACGAAGCCGTTGAGGCCGGGCAATCCGACGGACGACAGCATGGCGAAGACGAAGCAGACGGCGTAGACCGGGATGGTCCCGGCGAAGCCGCCGTCGTCCGCCCGGAGGCGGGTGTGCGCGCCCGCGTTAAACGGGCCGACGAGGAGGAAGAGGGCGCCCGTGGAGAGGCCGTGGTTGACCATCTGCAGGATCGAGCCCTCGATCGAGGTCTGGTTCAGGGCGAAGATGCCCAGCACACAGAACCCGAGGTGCGAGACCGACGAGTAGGCGACCAGCTTCTTCATGTCGGGCTGCACCCAGGCCACGAGCGCGCCGTAGATGATGCCGATGACCGAGAGGACGATCATCAGCTTCGCGTACCTGGCCGTGGCCTGGGGGAACATCGGCAGGACGAAGCGGAGGAAGCCGTACGTCCCCATCTTGAGCATGACCCCGGCCAGGATGATGGAGCCGCCCGTCGGGGCTTCGACGTGCGCGTCCGGGAGCCAGGTGTGGAGGGGGAAGAGCGGCACCTTGATGGCGAAGGCCAGGGCGAAGGCGAAGAAGAGCAGGGCCTGGGTGTGCGCCGGGATGCCCAGGGCGTAGAGGTCGGTGATGGCGAAGCTGATCCGGCCGTTCTGGTGCATGGCCAGGAAGACGACGTAGATGATGCCGAGGAGCATGAGCAGGGAGCCGGCGATGGTGAAGATGAAGAACTTCACCGCCGCGTAGATGCGGTTCTTGCCGCCCCACACCCCGATGATCAGGTACATGGGCAGGAGCATCAGCTCGAAGAAGACGTAGAAGAGCAGGATGTCCAGGGACAGGAACGCGCCGATCATCGCCGCCTCGAGAACGAGCATGGCGACGACGTACTCCTTGGGATGCTTCGTGATCCCGTTCCACGACGAGAGGAGCACGACCGGAGCGAGCAGCGTGGTGAGGAGGACGAGCCAGAGCGAGATGCCGTCGACGCCGAGGGCGTAGTGGATGCCCCACTGCCAGATCCACTCCTTCTGCTCGGCGAGCTGGAATCCGGCCACGCCCTCCTGGAAGCGCTGCAGGATGGTCAGCGAAAGAAGGAACGTGGCCACGGACGCGAGAAGGCCGATGACCTTGACCACGCCGGCATTGCCGCGGGGCACGAGGAGGCAGAGCAGGGCGGCGGCGATGGGCAGCCAGAGGATGACGGAGAGAATCGGCCAATGCGTCATGCGAACACCCAGATGAAGACGATCACGCCGGCGAAGAGCATGAGCGCGTAATTGCGGACGTTGCCGGTCTGGAAGTACCGCAGCAGGTCACCAACGGCGGCCACGATGTAGCCGAGGATGGCCAGCAGGCCGTCGATGAGCGCGTCGATGCCTCTCCAGAGGAACTGCGAGAGCCGCTCCAGCGGGCCGACGACCGTCTTGTCGTAGAGCTCATCGACGTACCACTTGTTCTCCATCCCGCGGGCCACGGCCGGTGCGGTCTGGGCGAACGATTCGTCGGCGGCCAGGCCGCGTGTTTTGAATCGGGACCGGGCCAGCAACCAGCCGGCGAATGCGATGGCGGTGGCGATGCCCATGAGCAGGTATTCGTTGTGGATCTCGAACTCGACCGCGCGGCCGGCGATCTCCGGATAGACCGGCTCCAGCCAGCGCGCCAGCCAGTGCTTCCAGGCCAGTGCCCCGCCGAGCGTTGAGAGGGTCGCCAGCACGATCAGCGGCACGGTCATCGTCCACGGGCTCTCATGGAGGTGATGCTCCTGCTCATGCGTTCCTCGGAAATCGCCGAAGAACGTCAGGTAGACGAGGCGGAACATGTAATACGCCGTGCAGAACGCGGCGATCGTTCCCAGCCCCCACACCAGCCAGCGCATGCCGGCGGGAAGGTACGGCGAGGAGAGGGCCGACCCGAGGATCTCGTCCTTGGAGAAGAACCCGGCCCACGGCGGGAAGCCGGCGATGGCGATCGTGGCGATCAGGAACGTCCAGAACGTGATGGGGATCTTCTTGCGCAATCCGCCCATGGAGCGGATGTCCTGTTCGCCGCTCATGGCATGGATGACCGAGCCGGAGCCGAGGAAGAGGCAGGCCTTGAAGAAGGCGTGGGTGACGACGTGGAAGAGGCCCGCCGTGAACGCGCCCACGCCCACGCCGATGAACATGAAGCCGAGCTGGGAGACAGTGGAGTAGGCCAGGACTTTCTTGATGTCCCACTGCCGGATGCCGATCGTCGCGGCGAAGAGCGCGGTCAGGGCTCCGACCGTGGCCACGACCATCATGGCCGTGGGGGAGAGGCGGAAGAGGGCGTTGGAGCGGACGACCATGTAGACGCCGGCGGTGACCATCGTCGCGGCGTGGATGAGGGCCGAGACGGGCGTCGGACCGGCCATGGCGTCCGGCAGCCAGACGTAGAGCGGAATCTGCGCGCTCTTGCCGCACGCGCCGAGGAAGAGGCAGAGACAGATGACGGTGACGAGACCCGTCTCGAGGCCGCCGTGCGCGGCGATGGCCGCGACCTTGCCGTAGTCGACCGTTCCGAAGTACGCGAACAGGAGGAACATGGCCACGAGGAAGCCGAAGTCGCCGATGCGGTTGACGACGAACGCCTTCTTGCCCGCGGCGGCGGCGAAGTCCTTGTCGTAGTAGAAGCCGATGAGGAGGTAGGAGCAGAGCCCCACGCCCTCCCAGCCCACGAACATGACCAGGTAGCTGGAGCCGAGGACCAGCACGAGCATCTCGGCCAGGAAGAGGTTCAGGTACGAGAAGTAGCGCCCGTATCCCTCTTCGTGGCCCATGTAGCCGACGGAGTAGAGGTGGATGAGGAAGCCGACCCAGGTGACGACCAGCAGCATGACAATGGCCAGCGGGTCGAGCTGGAAGGCAAGGTCGGCGCCGATGCCGCCCGAGGAGATCCAGTTGTAGACGACGTCGACGTAGCGCTCCCCGGTCGGGTAGAGCGCGTGGTACTGGAAGACGGCCACGGTGCCGGCGATGGCGGCCAGCAGCGACGTGAGCGGGCCGACGATCGACACGAAGGTATGCCCGGCGCGCTTGCCGAACAGACCGTTCAGCACAAAGCCGAGGAACGGCAGGAGGGGAATGAGCCAGAGTTTGTCGAGCATGCAGCAGGAGAGGCGAGTGATTAGTGGTTAGTGGTCAGGGAGCTCTCCTAACCACGAACCACTAACCACTTCGTCCCTCTTTTCTCCTCACCAATGCATCAGATTCGCTTCGTCGACGTCGATCGTCCCGCGGTGATGGAAGAGCGAGATGAAGATGGCTAGGCCGACGGCGGCTTCGGCGGCGGCCATGGCCATGACGAAGAAGACGAAGATGGATCCGTGGAGCTGATCAAACTGCCGGAGCTACGGGAGGAACGTCAGGTTCACAGTGTTCACCATTAAATCGATGCGAATGAAGATGCTAATGCCGTTCCGGCGGGTCAGCACGCCGCAGACGCCGAGCGTGAAGAGGATGGCACTGAGAATGAGGAACCAGTGCGTCGGAATCATGGCACCTCCGGGCGGGCGGGAAGGGGCGAGCGGCGAGTGGGATCGGAATCGGGAGCGGCGGCGATGTTCGCCGCTCGCCGCTCGCCGCTTCCCGTTCGCCCGCTCAGAAGCAATGCTCCCACGATCGCGGCCAGCAGCAGGATCGAAACGGCCTCGAACGGGAAGATGTAGGCCTCGAAGAGCGAGACGCCGATGGCCCGCGCGTCGGCATGGAACGGCGTGTTCGGCAACTGCAGCACGGCGTACTTGCCGAGGTAGTAGATCAGGCCCACGCCGAAGGCCACCGGGCCGGTGTAGCCGAGGAATTGCTGGATGGGGCGGGTGGCCGGCTCGTGCTGGTGCTGCAGGTTGAGCAGCATGATCACGAAGAGGAACAGCACCATGATCGCGCCGGCGTAGACGATGACCTGCAGGGCCGCCAGGAACGGCGCGTCCAAGAGGACGTACATCACCGCCAGCGAGAAGAAGCTCGCCACGAGCGACAGCGCTCCCACCACCGGGTTCCGGTGCAGGACGACCACCGCCGCGAAGATCACGGCCACGGCGGCGAAGAAGAAGAAGATGGAGTATTCGATCATGACGGTTGCGGGGTTACGAGATTACGGGGTTGCGGGGCCGGCACGGAGTGCTGGGTACCTCGTAACCCCGTAACCCCGCGACCCGGTTCATATCCACCCCTTCGCCATGAACAGGGCCACGATGACGATGTTGATCACGGCCATGGGCAGGAACACCTTCCAGCCCAGCCGCATCAGCAGGTCGTACTTGAGCCGGGGAATCGTCCAGCGTACCCAGACGAAGACGAAGAGACAGATGCAGACCTTGATGGTGAAGAAGATCATCGTCAGCAGCGACGACCACCACGTTCCCGGCTCCTGCCACCAGGGGATGTCCCAGCCGCCGAAGAAGAGCGTGACGGTCAGGGCGGAGATGGCCGCCATGGACATGTACTCGGACATGAAGAAGAGGGCGAACTTCATGGACGAGTATTCGGTGTGGTACCCGGCCACGAGCTCGGCCTCCGCTTCGGCGAAGTCGAACGGGAGGCGGTTGGTCTCGGCGAAGGCCGAGACGATGAAGACGATCATCGACAGCCACATGGCCGGCGACAGGCAGTTCCAGGCTGGAAGCTTCAGGATGCCGAAGAGGACGAAGGTGCCGCGCTGCGCGGCCACGACGTCCGTGAGCCGCAGCGATCCCGCCACCATCAGGGCCGAGACGGCCGAGAGGGTGAGGGCCAGCTCGTACGAGATCATCTGCGCCGAGGCCCGGATTCCGCCGAAGAGCGAGAACTTGTTGGCCGACGACCAGCCGGCCGTGGCCAGGCCGTACACGCCGAGAGAGGCCAGTGCGAAGATGACCAGGATCCCGACGTTGGCGTCGGTGACCACCGGGTTGAAGATGCGCGGGACGTCGGCGAACCAGGTCAGGCCGAAGCGGTGGACGTTGTAGAGGAGGAACGGCTCGCCCCAGGGAATGACGGCGATGGTGGTCAGGGCCGGAAGGAGTCCGAACATCGGCGCGAGGGTGTAGAGCCATTTGTTGGCCTGCGCCGGGATGACGTCTTCCTTGAGGATGAACTTGAGGGCGTCGGCGAAGGACTGGAGGAGCCCGAATGGACCGACGCGGTTCGGGCCGGGGCGGTCCTGGATCAGAGCGCTGCCGCGCCGTTCCACCCAGACCATGATCGGCGTGACGTTCAGCAGAACGCCGATGACGATCAGCATCTTGAGAACGGTCCAGGTGACTTCGACGGTGTCGATGCCCATCGTCTCAGGCCTCGGTCGCCTGCGCGCTCACGGCTGCGGTGGTGGAAGCGGGCACGTACGCCGTTTCGGGGAAGAGCCGGGCGCTGATGCGGCGGAGGATCTCCTCGTCCGGCACGGCCTGGCCCTTCGGAGGGAAGGCCTGCTCGATCCGTTGCTCGCGTCCCTGCAGGTTCGTCCACGTGCCGTTCTTTTCGGCATGGGTGGCCCCGGGCAGGACGACGTCGGCGACCTCGCAGAGGGGATGGGTGGCATCCCAGGCGATGACGACGAGGAACTTCGCCTTGCGGAGGTCTGCCACGACGGCAGGGTCCTTGGCCTTGTCGCTGAATGAGGCGTCGAGGACGAAACAGACGTCGGCGCCGGACATGTCGGCATTGAGCTCCTGCAGCTCGCCCTGGCCGAGGGCGGCGGCGACGCCGCGGGAATTCGGGGCGGCCTGCGTGCCGAGGAGCCATTCGAACTTCGACTTCATGCGGATGGGCCCGATGGCGTCGACGGCCAGCGTGGCCTTCGCGCCGAGGTGGTCGACGAGCGACTTGGCCAGGGCGGCTTCCTCGTTGGTCATGTTCGCGGACGCGACGACGCGGACGTCGCCTGCCTTCGCCGCGGCGCCGGCGATGGCATCCATGGCCTCGCCCCAGGTCGAGATGCCGAGGTACTCATCTTCGTTGCGCACCTTGGGGACGACCACCCGGTCCGTCTCGTACGCCTCGTAGGAGAAGCGGCCGTAGTCGCAGAGCCAGTGATCGTTGACGTCGGGATTGACGCGGGGGCGGTAGCGGAAGATCTGCCCGTTCCGGTGGCCGATGAAGAGGTTGCAGCCGACGTCGCAGCCGGGGCAAACGGATTCGGCGGAGTCGAGGTTCCAGACGCGCGACTCGAAGCGGAACTCGCGGGTGGTCAGGGCACCGGTGGGACAGAGGTCGGTCACGTTGGCCGACATCCAGTTGTCGAGCGGCATGTCGGGATAGACGCCGACTTCCGTCGAGGCGCCCCGCTTGAAGAAGGCCAGCTCGTTGGTGTTTGTCACTTCGGCCGTGAAGCGGATGCACCGCGTGCAGTGGATGCAGCGGTTCATGTTCTGCACGACGTGCGGCCCGATGGGCGTGCGGTCCATGCCCGGGTAGGTGCGCTTGAACTCGCCGTACCGCGAGGTGACGGAGCCGTAGTTGAAGGAGTAGTCCTGGAGCGGGCACTCGCCGGCCTTGTCGCAGATGGGGCAGTCGAGGGGATGGTTGATGAGCAGGAACTCCATCTGCCCCTTGCGCGCCTTCTCGACTTTCTCGTTGTGAACGTTGATCTTCATCCCGTCGCGGACGGGAGTGGCGCACCCGGCCTGCAGCTTGGGCATGCCCTCGATCTCCACGAGGCACATGCGGCACTGGCCGACGACGGTGAGCGACGGGTGGTAGCAGAAGTGGGGAACGTGAACGTCGGCAGCCTTGGCCGCCTCGATGCAGTTGATCCCGTCCTGCACTTCGACTTCGATTCCGTCGATGGTAAGTTTCGCCATAGGTTGCTTTTGGATGCGATTGAGCGCCCGGTGCGCGGGTCGTCCGGGAGAGCTGAAGGGTGTCACGGACGCCGGCGTTCCGTGAAAGATTTCACAACCGCGCGGAGAATACTCACGGGGGGACTGCACGTCAACGGCAGAACAGTGCCGAGTGGTGAGTGCCGAGTGCCGAGCACCTTGTCGAGTGCTAAGTGCCGAGTGCCGAGTGCCGAGCTAAGTGCCGAGTGCTGAGTGCTGAAGGCATGAGGCAAGTGAAGTCACTCATGCCTCCTGCCCCTCGGCACTCAGCACTCAGCACTTCTGCTCGGCACTTATACTGTGCCGCGCGTGCGCAGATCCTCGCTCCTCGTTCTCTTCCTCACCGTCTTCACTGACCTCATTGGCTTCGGGATCGTCATTCCGTTCCTCTCCTATTACGCGCGGCAGTACGGCGCCACGGGGACGCTGGTCGGCGCGGTGGTGGGGGTGTACTCGATCATGCAGTTCTTCTTTGCGCCGGTCTGGGGAAGGCTGTCGGACCGGATCGGGCGGCGGCCGGTGATCCTCGTTTCGCTCGTGGCCAGCAGCACCGGCTACTTCCTCTTCGCCGTGGCCCACAGCTTCACCCTGCTCTTCGTTTCGCGCGTCATCGCAGGCGTGGGAGGCGCGAACATCGGCACGGCCCAGGCCTACATCGCCGACGTCACCACGCCCGAGAACCGCGCCAGGGGGATGGGGTTGATCGGGGCCGCGTTCGGGCTGGGTTTCATCCTCGGCGCGCCGCTCAGCGGCTTCCTCTCCGCGGCGGGCATGCACCGCCACCTCCCCGGCAATCTGCTGCCCGGAATCGTGGCCGGCACGATGTCCGTCATCGCCTTCAGCATCGCCCTCTTCGTTCTGGGCGAGTCGAAGCCGCCGGCGGCGCGGGCTGCGGCCGCATCCTCATTCGCCGCGCCGCCGGCCGGGCCGGATGCCGCCGGTGCCCCCGTCATGAATGGCTACGCCGCGCCGCGAGCGCCGGAAGCCGACCGCGCCGCAGCCCCAGTCCGTTCCCGAATCCCGCCGCAGTTCGACCGGCGCGTCTGGAGCGAGATGGCCCATCAGTCCATCCTCTTCGCCATCATCCTCACCCTCTTCCTGACCCTGCTCGCCGTGGCCGGCATGGAGACGAGCGTCACCCTGCATGCCCGCGACCGCTTCAACTTCACGCCCCTGCAACTGGCCTGGTTCTTCCTCTTCATGGGCGTCATCGTGGCCACGATCCAGGGAGGGCTCATCGGCCGCCTGGCGAAAGCGCTCGGCGAGAAGGCGCTCGTCATCACCGGCGCCGCTTCCTTCACCATCGGCCTCTCCCTCGTGCCGGCGGTCTGGCACGTGCCGTACCTCTACGTTGTGGCCTTCTTCATCGCCATCGGCCAGGGCCTGACCTATCCGTCGCTGACCGCCCTGGTGAGCAAAGCCTCTCCGCCGAACGAGCAGGGCAGCATGCTCGGCCTGGCCTCCGGCATCGGCTCGCTGGCGCGCTTCATCGGCCCCATCCTTTCCGGCTGGTTCTACGACCTCGCCCAGGCCCGCGGCGCGTTTTACGGCCAGGCTGCCATCGTCTTCTGCGCGCTATGCGTCGCACTCTGGATGCGGCGGCTGCCGTTGCGGAAGGATGCGAATGCGCCGGCCGCGGTGGCCGGCGCCAGCTTCGAGTAGGCGAGCAAAGCCCGGGCAGCCGCCGGCTGCTCGCGTCGAGTCTGCGCCTGCGTACCACGAGTCTGCGCCTGCGTACCACGAGTCTGCGCCT
>CAZYTO010000007.1:0-2290 GCA_964650405.1 uncultured Thermoanaerobaculia bacterium
TGGTGAAGCTGCCCGCCAGTGTTGAACTCGACGACCTGATCCAGGCCGGCATGATCGGCCTGCTCGACGCGCTGTAGCCGTACACAGAACCCCGGGGTGTGCAGGTCGAGTCCTCCACCGGCCACCCCCTCCGGGAAAGCCGGTGGGAATCCCCTTGCCGCCAGCACCTATGTCTGGAGCATCCAGAACGGCACGATCACCTCGTACTCGGCCGACCATTCTTGGGTGGGGTTCATCGCAGGCGCGACCGGCAACACGACCCTGACGGTGACCGAGACGACCTACGACGGATGCACGAATTCGAGCACGGCCACGATGCCCATCCGCGCCGATCAGGTGTGGGACTTCACCATCGCCAATGCCTGTCCCGGCGCCTCGACGACCGCTTCGTTCTCACCGCTCTGGAACGCCGGCTATTACGATTGGTCGGTGACCCACGGCACGATCACCGGCGGCCAGGGAACGCGGAATCTCACGTTCCGGAACGACGGGACCGCGCCCTCCGACGTCACGCTCACCATCACCGGACTGGGCTATCCAAATTGCCACTCCACCCGCACCCACACGGAGACCTACACGCAGATCGGGGCTCCCACCTTCCAGGAATCGGCGCCCTCCGTCTGCCCGAATGGCTCCGGCTGGGTGATGGTCTGGCCGAACGGCTATTACGACAGTGCCACCTGGACGATCCAGAACGGCACCATCACGTCGACGTCCGGGTTCACCGTCTACTACACGGCCAATGCCAGCGGTCCGGTGACCCTCACCGCAACGATCCATGAGGGAGGCTGCACCAGCACCGGCAGCGTCGTCCTGCCGATGGACGACCTCACTCCGCCTCCGGTGACGGCGCCCGATTCGATCTGTGTGGGCGGGACGTTCACTGCATCGGTGCCCATGACCAACGGAATCGCCACCGGGAGTGCGCCGGGTACGATCCTCCTCAGCGCCGACACCACCCGCAATGCCTGGACGTGGATGTCGCAGAACAGCGACGTCGACGTCTCGTTCACCACGAACACTCCCTCCGCGCACTGCTCCGTGGTCAGCACCAAGCACATTCCTCTCGTCGCCACCACTACACCCATCATCACGTTCAACGTGCCGGCCGGCTTCTGTACCGGCATGACAGGGACGGCCTCCGTTTCGAACGGGCCGTTCACCAGCTATGCATGGTCGATCAGCGGCGGCACGATCACCAGCGGGACCACCGGACCGAGCGTCCAGTTCGTTCCCGACGGATCGGGAGCGACGGAGCTTACCGTGACCGCCTTCGACGGCCGCGGGGACTGCCATTCGACGAACTATGCTCCGGCACCGATGGTCAACCAGCGGCCGGGCATCCTCCCGAGCGGCCCGACGACGTTCTGCGCCGGCGGCAATGTGACGCTGACCTCGTCGGTCGCGGACAGCTATCTCTGGTCGCCGGGCGGAGAGACGACCCGCTCCATCGTCGTCAGCGCGACCGGCAATTACAGCGTTACCACGACGACCGGAGCATGCTCCTTCACCTCTTCGGCCATGCCTGTCACGGCCGTTCCGTTCAATGTGACGCTCGTCCAGACACCGGCGAACGCCTGCCCCGGCACGGCCGTGAGCCTCGTGGCCACGGCGACCGGCGGACGCGGCGGTCAGAAGCTCTACTCCTGGTACGACGTCTACAACGGGTTCGGCTTTCCCGTCGCCCAGGGTTACAACCAGACGACCTATGCGCCGGGATACGCCGGGTATTTCTATGTGGTCGTGCACGAAAACTCGCCCACGGGCGACGGATGCACTACCACCTCCAACACCGTCCACGTCACCTACGACATTCCCAACACGAGCGTAACTGCTTCCGGACCGACCACCTTCTGCCCTGGCGGCAGTGTCGCGCTGACGGCTGCAGCAGGGATGTCGTCCTATCTCTGGTCGAACGGAGCGACGACGCAGTCGATCACCGCGTCCGCGGCCGGGAACTACAGTGTCACGGTGACGGACACGAACGGCTGCAGCGCCACCAGCTCGCCCGTCCAGGTGACCGTGCGTACGAACCCCACGGCGACGATCACAGCCGGCGGCCCGACGACGTTCTGCACGGGCGGCAGCGTGACGCTGACGGCGTCGGCCGGCTCGTCCTACCTCTGGTCGAATGGCGTCACGTCGCCCTCGATCACGGTGTCATCCTCCGGCAGTTACAGCGTGACGGTTACCGATGCGTACGGCTGCAGTGCCGCAAGCGCAGCCACGCCCGTCACCGTCAACGCAAATCCCGTGGCGAGCGTCACGGCCGGCGGTCCGACGACGTTCT
>CAZYTO010000007.1:2390-51276 GCA_964650405.1 uncultured Thermoanaerobaculia bacterium
GCGGCAGCGTGACGCTGACGGCGTCGAGCGGTTCGTCGTATCTCTGGTCGACGGGCGCCACGACACAAGCCATCACGGTCAGCGCGAGCGGCAGTTACAGCGTAACGGTGACGAACGCAGCCGGCTGCAGCGCGACGAGCGCGGCGACGGCTGTCACAGTCAACGCGAACCCGACGGCCACGATCACGGCCGGCGGCCCGACGACGTTCTGCGCAGGCGGCAGCGTGACGCTGACGGCGTCGAGCGGTTCGTCGTATCTCTGGTCGACCGGCGCCACGACACAGTCGGTCACGGTCAACGCCGGCGGCAACTACAGCGTGACGGTGACGAACGCGAACGGCTGCAGCGCGACGAGCGCGGCGACGGCGGTCACGGTCAACGCGAACCCGACGGCCACGATCACCGCCGGCGGTGCGACGACGTTCTGTGCGGGCGGCTCGGTGACCCTGACGGCGAGCAGCGGTTCGTCGTACCTCTGGTCCGACGGTGCCACGACGCAGGCGATCAACGTCAGCGCGAGCGGCAGTTACAGCGTGACGGTGACGAACGCGAACGGCTGCAGCGCGACGAGCGCGGCGACGGCGGTCACGGTCAATGCGAACCCGACGGCCACGATCACCGCCGGCGGTCCGACGACGTTCTGCACGGGCGGGAGCGTGACGCTGACGGCGTCGAGCGGTTCGTCGTATCTCTGGTCGAACGGCGCCACGACGCAGGCCATCACGGTCAGCGCAAGCGGCAGTTACAGTGTGACGGTAACGGGCACGAACGGCTGCAGCGCGACGAGCGCGGCGACGGCAGTTACGGTCAACGCCAATCCCACGGCCACGATCACGGCCGGCGGTCCGACGACGTTCTGCGCCTATGACCACGTAACGCTTACCGCTTCAGCAGGCTCGTCGTACCTCTGGTCTGACGGCGAAACCAGTCAGTCCATCACGGTCGGTACCGGCGGCAACTACAGCGTGACGGTGACGAATGCGGCCGGTTGCAGCACGACCAGTGCGGCTACGACGGTGACCGTCATGCCCCTGCCCAGCATGAGCATCACTTCCGCGGGCAATCTCTGCGCCGGAGGCGGAAATAGCATCGTTCTGACAGCCTCGGGAGCGTCCTCGTACCTTTGGTCGACTGGCGCCACGACACCGTCGATCACAGTCACCACCCCCGGCACGTACTACGTTACCGGCACCGGGGCGAACGGCTGCAGTTCACGGCTGACGGTCCAGGTCGACACAGTGCCCGGCCCGGCGACACCTACGGTCACGGCCGGTGGTCCGACGACGTTCTGCGCCGGCGGAAGCGTCACGTTGACCGCCCCGTCGGGCTACAACACCTATACCTGGTCGAATGGCGCGACTACCCCCTCGATCGCCGTCAACTCGTCCGGCAACTACAGCGTGACGGTCTCGGACAACAACGGCTGCACGGCCACGAGCGCTCCGACCGCGGTGACGGTCAAGGCCAATCCGCAGGCCACGATCACGCCGGGCGGTGCGACGACGTTCTGCAGCGGCGGTTCGGTCACTCTGACCGCGAGCAGCGGGTCGTCGTATCTCTGGTCGACCGGCGCGACGACGCAGGCCATCACCGTCAGCGCCGCGGGCAATTACACCGTCACGGTGACGAACGCCAGCGGCTGCACCTCGACGAGCGCGGTTACTGCCGTGACGGTCAACGCCAATCCGGCCACGCCCACCATCACGGCCGGCGGCCCGACGACGTTCTGCGCCGGTGGCAGCGTGACGCTGACCGCGCCCGCGGGCTACACCTACCTCTGGAGCACCGGTGCCACGACGCAGGCCATCACCGCCACGGCGGCCGGCAGCTACACCGTAACGGTGACCAACGGCAGCGGTTGCAGCGCGACGAGCGCGGCCACGAGCGTGACGGTCAACCCGGCGCCGTCGATCACGGGCTTCGGTCCGACCTCGCAGAGCGTCAGCAAGAACCAGACGCCCACGAACCTCACCGTCACCGCCAGCGGTACCGGCACCAAGACGTACCAGTGGTACAAGGGCTCCAGCGGCACCACCACCAACCCGATCAGCGGGGCGACGGCGTCGTCATACACACCGCCGACCAACAGCCGCGGTACGTTCACCTATTGGGTCAAAGTGACGATGGGTTCGTGCACCGCCAACAGTGCCACGGCCACCGTGACGGTGAACTAGAGTTCCTCACTCGAGGTTGCCGGGCGGAGAGATCCGCCCGGCAGCCTCGAGACGCCACTCGGCACCCGGCACTCGGAACCCGGCAC
The DNA here is from genome assembly GCA_964650405.1 of uncultured Thermoanaerobaculia bacterium. GTDB lineage: Bacteria > Acidobacteriota > Thermoanaerobaculia > Gp7-AA8 > Gp7-AA8 > CAZYTO01. The sequence goes on from CAZYTO010000007.1 coordinate 4,651, forward strand.
TCGGCACTCGGCACTCGGCACTCTACTCAGGACTTCGCCGCGCCGTACGGATTGGCCGCGACATCCTCCATGTACTTCTCCGGTGCGGCCAGAGGGCGAAACCCGAACTGCTCATAGAGTCCGTGCGCGTCACGCGTCACGAGCGACCAGCGCCGGAGCCCCTGCAGGCGGGGATGGCTTCGGATGGCAGCCATGAGTAGCTGCGAAATGCCGCGGCCGCGGTGCTTCTCCACGACGAACACGTCGGCGATGTAGGCGAACACGGCGAAGTCCGTGATCACGCGCGCGAACGCCACCAGCTCCTCACCGTCGTACGCCGCGAACGGGAGCGAATGCTCGATCGACCGCTCCACGACCTCGCGCGGAATGCCCTTCGCCCAGTACGACTCGTTGCAGAGAAAACCGTGCACCCGGTCGACGTCGATACGCGCCCGCTCCGTCGTGATCTCGATCATGCCCGAACACCTTTCGATACAAATGATGCCTGATCGCCACCGAGCAGCGAACAGCGATTAAGCGAATCAGCGAATAAGCGAACCAGCGACTAAGCGACTAAGCGACTAAGCGACTAAGCGAATCAGCGACTAAGCGAATCAGCGACTAAGCGAATAAGCGAATAAGCGAATAAGCGACCAGCGACCCTGCTGCGAAATTGTCACACCACGAAGCCCCGGGTTGACCCTGTCCGCCGCCAACCCATAAGGTTCGCCACCATGAAACTCGTCGACGAAGGTCTGCTCGACCGCGCCCGCCAGCACGCCGTCCGTTTCCTCACCGCCCTCCCGGACCGCCGCGTTGGCGTGACGGCCTCGCGTGAGGACCTCCTCGCCGCGCTGCGCGTTCCCCTCTCCGACGGCGGCGAAGACGCCACGTCGGTCCTCGATTCGCTGGCGGAGGGCGCGGGGCGGGGCGTCATGGCTTGCGCGGGCCCGCGCTACTTCGGCTTCGTCATCGGCGGCTCGCTCCCCGTGTCCCTCGCCGCCGACTGGCTCACGTCGGCCTGGGACCAGAACGCAGGCATCTACGTGACCTCGCCGGCCGCTTCCGTCGTGGAGGACGTGGCCCGCGAGTGGCTGCTCGACCTCTTCGACCTCCCGCGAACGGCCGGCCTCGGCTTCGCCACCGGCTGCCAGATGGCTAACTGCACCGCTCTGGCCGCCGCCCGCCACGGTGTGCTGCGGCGCGCCGGCTGGAACGTGGAGGATGACGGCCTGCCCGGCGCGTCGCGCGTGAACCTCGTCGTCAGCGCGGAAGCGCACGTGACGATCCTGGCGGCCATGCGCTACCTGGGGTTCGGCACGCGCGCCCTGCAGCGCGTGGAGACGGACGGGCAGGGGAGGATGCGGCCGGACAAGCTGCGCGAGCTGCTGGGGCACCTGAACGGGCCGGCCATCGTCTGTGCGCAGGCCGGCAACGTGAACACGGGCGCAGTCGATCCGCTCCGCGAGATCGCCGCGATCGCGCATGAGCACGAAGCCTGGCTGCACGTCGACGGCGCATTCGGCCTCTGGGGACGGGCCACGGCCTCGCTCCGCCCGCTCCTCGACGGAGCCGAGCTGGCCGACTCCTGGGCTACCGACGCCCACAAGTGGCTCAACGTGCCGTACGACTGCGGGATCGTCATCGTGCGCGACGCCGTCGCCCATCGCGCCTCCATGACCACCACCGCCGAGTACATCGAGCACACGGCGGGCACCGAGCGCGACGAGTTCGACTGGGTGCCGGAGTTCTCGCGCCGCGCACGCGGCTTCACCGTCTACGCCGCCCTTCGCCACCTCGGCCGCCGCGGCCTCGAGACGTTGATCGAGAACAACTGCGCGCAGGCACGCCGCTTCGCCGAGGTCCTGGGCCGCGACCCGCGCGTGAAGATTCTCAACGACGTGGTCCTCAACCAGGTCCTCGCCCGCTTCAGCGATGACGACGCTACCACCCGCGCCGTCATCACCCGCGTCCAGCAGGAAGGCACCTGCTGGCTCGGCGGCACGACGTGGCACGGCATGGCCGCCATGCGCATCTCCGTCTCGAACTGGTCCACGACGCCGGAAGACGTGGAGACCTCGGCGGCGGCGATCCTGAGGTGTATTCCCGGCAGTTGACGGTATCGGGTATCAGGTCTCGGGTATCGGGTATCCAAGTCTCGCGGTTGATACCCGTTACCCGATACCCGATACCTCGCGCGCAGCTGGTCCGGGCCGTCACCGCAGCGGCAGGTGGTCGGGGAGGTCTCCGGAGCCTGCAATTTCGAAGTCATCGAACTCGAAACCGGGCGCGACGCAACAGGCCACCAGGGAATACGCGCCGGTCGGTTCCGCGGCCTGCCAGACGTTTGCCGGCACGACGTGCATGCGCTCGACCACGACCGTCGAGGCCAAGACGCCGTCGAAGAGGTGCAGTTTCACCGGCGCGCCCTCGAGGTGCGTCCAGACCTCGTCGGAACGGACGCGATGCCAGCGGCTGATCTGGCCGCGGGGGAGGAGGAAGTAGATCGCCGTGAGGGCGCTGCGCAGCCCGCGGCCGTCGCCCGGGTCGACGCGGGCTTCCGACTTGTACACCTGCCGGTAGTAGCCCCCTTCCGGATGCGGAGCGAGTTCGAGGGAGGCGATGAGCTCCTCGGCGCGGGAAACCATGGTGGCAATGTAGCGTAAACTTCAGCCCGTCATCGCCCCCGTCGTGCCGCGACCGGGTGGCGCCGTTTAGCCAATGAGCAGCGCGCCGGTCATCGGCAAGTACCGTTCTCGAGCGCATCGGCCAGGGTGCGATGGGGGAGGTCTTCCGCGCCCACGACAGATCTACAACTTCATCGCCGAGACGATGATGGAGGCGATGCTCGAGCCGTGAGAGATGCGGAAGGGAGAGTGGTTAGTGGTTAGGGCCGCCGCCCTGGGCATGCTCGTGGTGGGTCTCGTTGCGGGCGCTCTTCAGGCCGCTCCCGCTCCCGCCCTCCGCATCGCCGCCGCGGCGGAGAGTCAGGTCGGCCGCACCACCGTCTACGATCCAAGTTACGTCTCCCTTCGCTATCCGAACGGCGACCTGCCGCTCGAGCGCGGCGTCTGCGCCGACGTGATCATCCGCGCGTTTCGCACCATCGGCGTCGACCTCCAGCGCGAGGTGCATGAAGACATGCGCCGGAACTTCCGCGCCTACCCGCGGATGTGGGGCCTCAGCGCGCCCGACGCGAACATCGACCACCGCCGCGTCCCGAACCTCATGACCTTCTTCGCCCGCCGAGGCAAGAGCGTCGCCGGCTCCTTCGAGCCTGGCGACGTCGTGGCCTGGCGTCTTCCCGGCGGCCTCTATCACATCGGCATCGTCGCCGCGGACGTCGTGCCCAACACCACCCGCCACTACGCCATCCACAACATCGGCCGCGGCGCGCAAATGGAAGACGTCCTCTTCGAGTTCGAAGTGATCGGCCATTACCGCTGGGAGTAGCGGGAAGGGCGAAGGGGCGAAGGGAGAAGGGCGAAGGAGCAGCGAGTCCCGGCAGACTCGGGAGCCCGGGCTTCCAACCGGCTGGCTGGACAGGCCGCATCCTGCCCCCCTCCGTGCCGGCCTTTTACACACCTTAGACACCCCCCTTCCGGCTGCGGCCCTACATTCCCTCCATGAGCAATCGGAGGAATGTCATGAAACGCGTGAAGGTGCTTCTCGGCGTCGTACTGATCCTCGCAAGCGCGTCGGCATGGGCGAAGGGTGAGCCGGCCAACAAGCCGGCCATCCAGGTGGCCATTCTGCTCGACACGAGCAACAGCATGGATGGGCTGATCGACCAGGCCCGGACGCAACTGTGGCGGATCGTCAATGAGTTCGCGGCGGCGAAGAAGCGGAGCATGACGCCGGAGCTCGACGTTGCGCTCTATGAGTACGGGAACAACGGTCTGCCGGCCGAGCGGGGATACATCCGGCAGGTGCAGCCGTTCACGACCGACCTCGATCGCCTGTCCGAGGAGCTGTTCGCGCTGAAGACGAACGGCGGCGAGGAGTACTGCGGGCAGGTAATCGGGAGGGCGACGGAGGAACTGGGGTGGAGTCCGTCGGCGGATGTGCTGAAGGTCATCTTCATCGCCGGGAACGAGCCCTTCACGCAGGGAACGGTGAACTTCCGCGACACGTGCTGGAAGGCCATGACGCGCGGGATCTCGGTCAACACGATCTTCTGCGGCCCGGAGCAGGAAGGCATCGCCACGCACTGGAAGGACGGCGCGGACCTCGCCGAGGGGCGGTTCATGGCCATCGACCAGGACGCGGTCGTGGCCGCGATCGACGCGCCGCAGGACGGTGAGATCGCCACGCTCGGCGCGGCGCTGAACAAGACGTATATCGCGTATGGCAGGTCAGGCAAAGCCGGCGCGGCCCGCCAGAATGCGCAGGATGCGAACCTCGTGACCAATTCCACCGCGAACGTCCAGCGACAGATGGTGAAGTCGCAGGCGGTCTATTCGAATTCGACCTGGGACCTGGTCGATGCGCGGAATGACGGCCTGGTCGACCTGGACAAGATCAACGTCAACGACCTGCCGCCGGTGATGCAGGTGATGACCCTCGCCGAGCGGAAGGCGTTTGTCGAGCAGAACGCGAAGAAGCGCGGAGAGCTCCAGGCGAAGATCCGGAAGCTGGGAGAGGAGCGGGAGAAATTCGTGGCGGCCCAGCGCCGCAAGCTGCCGCCGGCCGCGAACACGCTCGACGCGGCCGTGATCGCCATCGTTCACGAGGCGGGAACGAAGAAGGGGTACACGTTTCCGTGACGTGTTTTGGGGCTCGGGGCGGCTATGCGCACGCCAGCCGCACCGAACGCGCGAACGAGCCAGAGCCAAACTTTCCCCGAAGTACGCCGCGCAGCCGCTCCGCGGCGCGTTGGTCGTGCGTTCAGTCTCGATCCTTCATGACCTTCGCCACGCGCGCCAGCAGCACCGAGTTCTTCACCGGCTTGCGGATGAAGTCCGCGGCGCCGACCTCGAAGGCGCGGACTTCGACTTCGTCGCCGGGCAGGCCGGAGATGAAGATGGCCGGCACTTCGATGCCGTTCTCCCGGATGCCCTGGAGGAGGCTGTGGCCGTCGATGAAGGGGAGGTCGACGTCGAGCAGGACGAGGTCGACCCGTTCGCGGCCGATCATCATGAGGGCCTCGGCGCCGTCCTTGGCCACGAGCACGGCATAGCCCGCGGACTTGAGCAGGGCGTTGGTCAGCTCGCGGCTCAGGACGTTGTCCTCGACGACCAGGATCGTCTTCTTCCGCCCTTCCTCCGGTTCTTCGCTGATGGCCGGGCCGGCCAGGGTGGCCCGGGAGCGGACGGCCAGGATCTCGCGGTGCAGGTTCTTCGTCTCCGCGTCAGGATCGACGCGCAGCTCGCGCTTGAGCACCCGGGCGCAGGTCTCGTACTGCTGGAGGGCGTGCACCAGATCGCCGCTCTGCATGTAGAGGCGCATGAGGGCGCGGTGCACCGGCTCCTGCAGCATGTCGATGCGCAGCGACTTCTGGGCGGTGATGATCGCGTCGTCGGTGGCGCCGCGGCGCGACTGGAGGTCGATGAGGTGCATGTGCGCGCGCAGGGCCATGCGATGCAGGCGGTCGCGCTCGCCGAGGACCCACTGGTCGAAGCGGTCCTCGTTGATGTGGAAGCCGTCGAGGAAGTCGCCGCGGTAGAGCCGCGTGGCTTCCTCCAGCGCGCTCTCCAGGCCGCTGGCCACGAGCGACTCGAACGTGACCACGTCGACATCGAGCACGTTCTCGTCCACGCCCAGGAGGTCGTTCTCCTCGACGAGGATCCGGCTGGCGGGCGAGATCTGCGTCAGCTCCTTGCGCAGCGTGGACAACGTCTGCCGCAGGCTCTGCCGGGCCTGCTCGGGTCCGGTGCTGCTCCACAGGAGCATGGCCACCTTGTCGCGCGAGACGCGCTGGCCCGGCTTCGCGGCCAGGAACGTGATCAGCGCCTGCGACTTCTTCGCCGAAATCGTCACCAGCGCTCCCGCCGAGGAACGCATCTGCAAGTCGCCCAGACACTGGATGTGAAGAATCGTCATGTCGTCGGTGCGCGCGATTATTCTCAATTCGGGCGCCGGAAGGAAGAGGGACGATCGTCAATCATGGCCTTCATCGTTTAAGCTGCGGGCCGGGATGATCGAAGCCGGCGACATCGTGGGTGAGGTGCGGAAGAACATCCGCGCCCAGCAGTGGCAACGTCTGCGCAATCAACTGTTGGAGCTCCATCCGTCCGATGTGGCGGACCTGATCATCGCCTTTCCACCGGAGGAAGAGGCGTTCATCTTCCGCGTCCTGCCCAAGGAGAACGCCTCGGAGGTCTTCTCGTACCTGCCGCTCGATCACCAGGAGGGATTGATCGAGTCGCTGACGAATGAACAGATGAGGTCGGTCCTGCAGGTCATGCAGCCTGACGACCGCACCCGTCTTTTCGAGGAGATGCCGGCCGAGGTCACGCGCCGGCTGCTGACGACCCTCGGTCCCGAGGAGCTGAACAGCGCCCGCACGCTGCTCGGCTACCCCGAGGAGACGGCCGGCCGCTACATGACCCCGCGTTACGTGACCCTCTCGCCGGAGATGACCGCGGCCGAGGCGCTGGCCCATATCCGCCGGGTGGGCCGCGACAAGGAGACGCTCAACGTCGTCTACATCGTCGATGACCGGGGCAAGCTGGTCGAGGACGTCCGCCTCTCGTCGCTGATCCTGGCCGACCCGGAGACGAAGGTCTCGTCCATCGACGATCCGCCGCTGACCAAGGTGCTGGCCACGGACGACCGCGAGGAGGTGCTCAAGGCGTTCGAGAAGTACGACCGCATCGCCCTGCCGGTGACGGATGCGGACGGCCACATGCTCGGCATCATCACCGTCGACGACGCCCTCGACGTGGCCGAGAAGGAAGCGACCGAGGACATCCAGAAACTCGGCGGCACCGAAGCCCTCGATGCGCCGTACCTGAACGTGGGCGTCTGGTCGATGATCCGCAAGCGGGCCGGGTGGCTCTCGGCCCTCTTCCTCGGCGAGATGCTGACGGCGACGGCCATGAGCTACTTCGAGGGAGAGATCGCGCACGCCGTCGTGCTGGCGCTGTTCGTGCCGTTGATCATCTCCAGCGGCGGCAACTCCGGCTCCCAGGCCACCTCGCTCATCATCCGTTCGCTGGCCATCCGCGAGCTGCGCCTGCGCGACTGGTTCCGGGTCTTCCGGCGCGAGCTGCTCTCCGGCGTCGCCCTCGGCGCCCTGCTCGGCTTCATCGGCTTCTTCCGCATCGTGCTGTGGGAGTACCTGCACCTCACCGAGTACGGCCGGCATTACATGCTCGTGGCGCTCACCGTGTGGGCGGCGCTGGTCGGCGTCGTCACCTTCGGCACGCTGGCGGGCTCGATGCTGCCGTTCATCCTGCGCAAGCTCGGCTTCGATCCGGCCACGAGCAGCGCGCCCTTCGTGGCCACGCTCGTCGACGTGACCGGGCTGTGCATCTACTTCAGCGTGGCGCTGCTGATCCTGAAAGGAACGTTGTTGTAAGTGGCGAGCGGGGGACGGCGAGCGGCGAGCGGGAAAGCGAACTGGTATCCCCGCAACCCCGCAACCCCGCAACCTCGCAACCGCAACCCCGCAACCCCGCAACCCGTTACCGAGCGACTCTGAACGCGGAACACACTTCGCGATCCCGACCGGCGTTACGATCGTTTCGATGCGCATTGCCGTCGTCGGTGGTGGAATCAACGGATCGGGCGTCACCTGGGAGCTGGCGCGGAAGGGGTACGACGTCACGCTCTTCGAGCGGGACGTGTGCGGCGCACAGACGTCCTCGGCGACGACGAAGCTCATCCACGGCGGGCTGCGCTATCTCGAGGGCTGGCACATCGCCCTGGTGCGCGAGTCGCTGCGGGAGCGGGCCTGGCTTCTGCACCACCTGCCGAAGCTCGTGAGGCCCGTGGAGATCGTGCTGCCGCTCTACGAAGACAGCCCGCGGCGCAAGACGACCATCCGGCTCGGGCTCGTCCTCTACGACACGCTTGCCGGCCGCGCGAAGATCAGGCGACATCGCTGGCTCTCGCCCGAGGAGATCGCCGGCCGCGCCCCGGTGACGAGCACCGGCCTGCAGGGCGGGTTCAGCTACTGGGATGCGCAGGTCGACGACTATGCGCTGGTGCGTCTCGTCGTGGCCTCCGCCGTGCGCGACGGCGCGCGCGTGCGCGAGCGCACGCCTGTCGCCGCCGTGCGCCGCGACGGCGATGGATGGATCGTGCGGACGGCGGCCGGCGAGGAAGAGCGATTCGACATGATCGTCAACGCCGCCGGGCCGTGGATGAACCAGCTACTCGCTGCCGAGGGCCTCCACTCGCGGTACCGCCTCTCGCTCGTCCGCGGCTCCCACCTCGTGCTCGACCGGCGCGTCAGCGAGGCCGGGCTCCTCCTGCAGTCCATCAACGACCGGCGCTTCTTCTTCGTCCTGCCGTGGAAAGCGACGACGCTGGTCGGTACGACCGAAGTCGTGCAGGGCGAGATCACCGGCGCTGTCCATCCGTCCGACGAGGAGATCGATTACCTCGTGGCTCGCTTCAACCACTACTTCCGTGAGCCGGTCACGCACAACGACATCGCCTCGACGTTCGCCGGCGTCCGTCCGCTCGTAGGACGGTCGGCCAATCCGAGTGCCATCAGCCGTGAATACCGGATCGAGCGGCACGGCAGCCTGATCAACGTGTGGGGCGGCAAGATGACGACGTTCATGGCCCTGGCGCGGAAGGTCTCGATGCGTGTCGACAACTACGCCGGCCACGCCCGCGTTGCCAGACCGGCAGTATTTGCGGTGAGAAGCGGCGATGCCCTGGCGGAAGCGTCGTAGGGTAAGAGCTGGACGGGACATCCACGAACAGCGAACAGTGACCAGCGACCAGCGACCACTAACTTCCAGCGAATCCAACCGTCCGGAAATCCGTATACTCCGCCATGGTGACCGGAGCCCAGGCATCCCGCGCGGTGCGATCCATCCGAACGGTGCTCGTCGACGACGAGCCACTGGCCCTGGAAGGGTTGCGCACGCTGCTGGCGGACGAGGACGACATCGACGTCGTGGCCGAGTATCAGAGCGGTACGGCCTTCCTGCGCGACGCCGAGGCCATCGCTCCCGACCTGGTCTTCCTCGACGTGGAGATGCCCCGCCTCTCCCGGGCGAGCTGCTCGCGTTTCCCGTGCCACGGCTGATCCTGCAGCCGCTCGTCGAGAATGCGCTCAAGTACGGCGTCGCCCCATGCGAAGAGGGAGGCGAGATCGTCGTCGATGCCGCCCGGGGCCGCGACTCGCTGGCCATCCACGTCCGCAACACCGACGCCGGCGTCCCGGGCACTCCGGGAGCCGGAGTGGGTGTGGCCGGCGTCCGGGCGCGCCTGGCGCTGCTCTTCGGCGAGGGGCAGCGGGTGCGGATGCCCCGGGACGCGCCGAACCGGATGACGATCGTGACGGTCACCTTGCCGCTGGCGCGCTCCGGAGCGGCGGCATGACCACGCCTGTGCACCTGCTCGGTCTGGCCAAAGTGCGCCAGGGGCTCGTTCTCACAGTCGTCACCTTCGTCGGCCTGAATGCCGCGCGCTACTCGCTGGAAGCGCCGCTTCTGCGGCGACGGGTTCGATCTCCGCGTCGTCCCGCATCTCGACGGCGAGTGGCGCGTGGAGCTGGAGTTGCAGGCCGCGTAGGGGGCGCGGCAGCGAGCGCTGGGCTCAATGAGTCGGCCCGCAGGCACCCGCTACCCGTCACCATTGCAGATCGTCTGGGCGCTGACCTGCGGTTCCTCGTGACCGGCGAGCCAGTCGGCGGGGAGGAGGGGCATCTGGTCCACGGCGAACGTGGGGCCGAGGGCGACCACGTCGGGCGTGACGATGCGGGTGCGCGTCTCGTTTCCGCAGCGTGGGCTCGCGGTTCCCGGCGCCGTCCCCGATACGACGAGGAAGGGAATCCGGTCAAAGACGATGGATGTGCCGTCGATGGAGCGATGCGCGACATCCCCGCCGGCGATGGCACGGTCCGGCAGGTTGTGGAGGAGCGCCTGAAACGAGGTACGCAGGTTTCCGCTGTCCACTGTGCCGGGATACCATTTTTGCCATACGGGCCCCGGTTCTGCGGACGTCAGGCTGATGAGCCAGGGCTGCGCGGTGAGACTCCCGATCGAGTAGGCACCTGCGGCGATCCAGACCGCGTCTTTCGGCATGAGGACGTTCAACTGCGTCAGGAAGAATTCCGGACCCTCTGGCGGGGGCCCGTAGATGCCGATCCAGTCGACGCTGCCGTTGGCCTCGATCTTCATCGATACGGCGCGCAGCGTCCCGTCGCCTTGCTCGACGGTCCCAACGGTCAGGATCGCGAAGTCGCTGAAGGCGATGTCGTTGAGGACCATGCTGTGGACGGCCCCGAGGTCGTACGGTGTATCGCGGACGACGGTCCCGTCGCGATCGAGGCGTACGTAGTAACCGGACCACGGAACCGCGAAAGGAACGACCTGGCGGGTCCGGCCGACGATCACCGGTCCAATGCCGCGCAGCAGCCGCAGGCGGGAGGGCATGACCTGCCCGCGCCCGAAGATGCGGCGCACTCCCGTGCCCCGGATGTTGCCGTTGTTGTCGATGGTGAAGACGCCGGCGGCGATGGAGTCGTCGGCCTTCGGCAGGCCGGTACCGTCGAACGCAACCGCGGTCTGGAAGAGCACCATGAGCCGGTCGTCGTCTGGAGCCTCGAGCCGGACGATGCCTACGCCCGTACATTGCACCGGCTGGGGAACCTTGCAGCCGTCGAAAAGGCTCGGATCATAGACCGTCACGCCCTGGAAGACCGCGTCGGTCGAGAACCGCATCACGAAGACCTTGCTCGGCAGGCCGGGGCGCCGCAGCCAGAGGGCCGTGCCGACGACGAAGATGCCGGCCTTGTCGACCACCATGGCCGCGACGTTGATGGCGTCGTAGCCGAGATCGTCCGGGTTGGTGACGCTGAAGGAATGAGTGGAAACGAGCGTGTGCGTGTCGTCGAACTTCAGCAGAAACGCCGGCTCGGGGTCGTTGTCGAAGACCGGAACGCTGACCAGCGCCCAGTAGCCCCCGCGAGGATCGGGCTGGAGGTCGACGATCGACGAACGCGGGCTGGGGAGGACGGAGAGGTCGATTTGTTTGGTGACGATGTCGCGTGCAGGTGTGGCCATCATGCAAGGAGTGATAGCCACCACTAAATCCCTACCCATCGAAATGGAACTTCACCTTTCCGTGACACGGCTCCGTTCCCCTGAGTCCTGACCACGTCCTTTGACCCCCGGGATCTCGCAGGGAGCGAGGAACGTTTGTGCGCGACCGGCCGCGGAAACGGCGAAGAGCACGCACGAAAAGCCCATCTTCCGAATTGAGCTGCAGCGCGGAACCTGTGGCATCGCCAGAATCCTCCGTTGATTTTTTGGGTAGACGGCGACGAGGTCCCACGGGTTCCAGGGGTTCTGGCAACAGTTCGGTTGCGGCTGTGGTAGCTCTAGCGGCGTTGTCGTGACAAAACAACCGCAACGAGTGCGAAATCCGGTGGCGTGAATGGGAAAAAAGCCGCCGTTTTGGCAGATTCCGTGGCACGCGTGAGAAAAGAACTCGTAATTTTGGGAAGTTTCGAGCAAATCGTGTGAAATTCGGAGCCGGTTTGGCAGTTTTGCTGGCACCGTTACGAGAAAACTTCGCATCGATGCGAAAAAAAGTGTCGCCGTTGCGAGAAACAACGTACCGTGACCAAGAAACCGGCACGATTTGCTCGAAACTTCGTAACCGTTGCCCCAAATCTCGTACGGTGGCAGAAAAACTCACACGATTTGCCCGAAACTTCGTGACGGTTGCCCCAAGACTCGTACGCGTGCGAGAAAAACTCGTAACCGTGGCGGAAAATCTCGTACGGGTGCGAGAAAAAGTGGTGCGGGTGTGAAAAAAAGTGTCAACGGTGACACTTTTCTTGTCATTCATACCACCCGGCGGTGGCACGCGTAGCTCGAGAACTGACGGCTTGTCACGGATCGGTTACGGTCGGCGAATGGCAGAAGTTAAAGCTCGCGCTCTTGACATCTCAAAGAAATGAATCTATCTATTAAGAATCTTGAAGACGAACCCCGTTGCTGAGGAATGGCAGGAGCTGACGCGGCTGACGCAGGGGCGGCCGTTTGTCGTGGAGCGGGTGCGGCTCACGGACCGCGATCTGGCGATCGAAGGGCGTTTCGAGCTTCCGCAGCTCGCGCAACTCGGCAGCGAGGACCAGGTGTTCGTCATGGCGTTCGTCCGCTGCCATGGATCCATCAAGGAGATGGAGCAGATCTTCGGGGTCAGCTATCCGACCATCAAATCGCGTCTCAACCGGATTGCCGCGCGGTTTGAATTCGTCGACGCCGTGCCGGAACCGGCGCCGGCACCAAAGCCCAGCGGCGTGATCGAACGCCTGAACAACGGCGAGATCACGGCGGAAGAGGCGATTCGGGAACTGGAGGGGAAGTCATGACGCAGGATCGACGCACTGTTCTGGACATGCTCGCGGCCGGACGAATCACGGCGGATGAAGCGGAGCGGCTGCTGGCCGCGCTGGAGATCCCGCCCGCGGAGCCGGCACCGAAGAAAGCAAGGGCGAAATACCTACACGTCGTGGTGGACGGGGACGGCCGCGGCGACGATCCGCCGCGCGTGAACATCCGCGTTCCGATGCAGTTGTTGCGCGCCGGCGTCAGGCTGGGGAGTCTCATGCCTTCGCAGGCGCAGGAGCGCATCAATCTGGCGCTGCACCGCCACGGCATCGATCTCGGCGACGTGCGGCCGGAGAACCTCGAGGACATCGTCGATCAGCTCAGCGATATCTCCGTCGACGTGGCCGACGGCACGCGTCATCCGAAAGTGCGGATTTTCGCGGAATAGCCGGCGGTCCTGAGACTCAACAGGAGGAAACAGAGACAACAGAGGAATCGAGCTCGGCCCCTCTGTTTCCTCCGTTACCTCCTGTTCAAAGCTTCTGCCTCCTCCGCGCCTCCGCGTGTTGGTTTCTCGAGGTCGTCAGAAACTCACGTTTAAGTGAACGTTCGACACGCCGTGGTGGATCCACTCCAGCGAGGGCATCACTTTCCTCGCGGGCCGCGAATTGCGGAGTACGCCCGGGCACGGGAGCGGCTATCATCCGTGCCCGGCGTCACAGGGCGAGTGAAGGTTGAGGAACGTATCGTTCCTGCGGAGGTGAGCGTGAGAGTCGTCTCGACCGCGGCTGTACTCCTCATGGTTTCCATCCAGGCGTTCGCGCAGTTCCCGAACCAGTACCTCCGGCTGCAGGGCTATCCGCAAGCCGGCTACATCGAGATTCCGGCCGATCCGTCTCTCGACACGCCGCAGATGACGGTGGAGGCGTGGGTTTCCGTTCAGGACGCGCACTCCTCGACAGCGTGCTCCTCGATCGCCGGAAACGGATACAGCGCCGGCTGGTGGCTCGGCATCTGCGGCACGTCGATGCGCAGCTACTTCAACGGCATCCCAAGCCAGCTGACTGGCGGGACCATTCCCGTGGCGCCCACGACCTGGATCCACATCGCGGCGGTTACCGACGGCACGACCCGCAACCACTACATCAACGGAGTCCTCGTGTTTTCCCAGGCGGAGACGGCCCCGCGGTCGACCTCGACGCAAAACGTCCGCATCGGGAGCGACCCGGATTGGGACTTCATGGCCGCCGGCCGCATCGACGACCTGCGCATCTGGAAGGTGGCGCGGACACAGGACCAGATCCGCCAGACCATGTACGCGCGCTACGTTCCGGAGGTGAATGACGTCGCGGGCGTCTTCCAGGGACTGGAGGCCTGGTACCGGTTCGAAGGCGACGGCCGCGACTCCTGGCACGGGCACCACGGAAACATCAACGGAACCGGGACCGGATTCGAAGCGGCCACCTCGCCGGAGAACTCGAACCAGTACCTGACGATGCAGGGGTTCCCGCAACACGGCTACATCGAGATCCCCGCGGACACGCACCTCGACACGCCGCAGATGACGGTCGAGGCCTGGGTGTCCGTTCAGGACGCGCACGGGATCGCCTGCTCCTCGATCGCCGGAAACGGCTATACCACCGGCTGGTGGCTGGGGATCTGCGGGACGTCGATGCGCAGCTACTTCAACGGCACCGGGAGCCAGAAGACAGGCGGGACGATTCCCAACGCGCCCAGTACCTGGATTCACATCGCCGCCGTGACGGATGGGGCGACCCGCCGGCACTACATCAACGGGAGCCTCGTCTTCGAATCGGCAGAAAGCGGCCCGCCGTCGACCTCGACGAAAAACGTCCGCATCGGCAGTGACCCGGACTGGGACTTCATGCCCGCGGGACGCATCGACGACTTGCGCATCTGGAGCGTGGCGCGCACGCAGGAACAGATTCGCCAGACCATGTACGCCCGTTACGCTCCGGAGCCGGGGGACAAGTTCCAGGGACTGGAGGCCTGGTACCGTTTCGAAGGTGACGGCATGGACTCCTGGCACACGCACCACGGAACCGTCAATCTAACCGGAACCGGATTCGGGACGGGACTCGTGTTCGTGCTGCCCAAGCACCGAGGGGCGACGCATTGAGCCGGCGCGGCCGGCGGTGTCCGTTAGGTAAAGGTTCAGCGACACTCGGCGTCACCAGACGCCATTCTGTAGATAATCCGCCATGATCTTGAAACTCCGCGTCTCCCGCGCCGCTCTCCTTCTCACGACGGCTCTTTTCTCGACCGCCATGATTGCGGCACCAGCCGCTCCCGGCGCAGGGGAGCGCGTCTCCGGTTACGACCAGCCGCCGCAGTACGTGCTCGACGTCCTGCACGCGCCTGCGCCGCCGCGGCCGATCCTGAGCCCGACGCGCGCCAGCGCGCTCCTGGTGGCGTGGGTGGAATACCCGGCGGTGGCGCAGGTGGCGGAGCCGTTTCTGAAGCTGGCCGGCGTGCGCGTCGAGCCGCGCACGCGACGCAAGCACGACACGGCCGGCGGCTACGGCATCGCGCCTTGCGCGCAGACGCTCTCGGTCGTGGACATCGCCACGCGTCGCGAGACGCCCATCGCACTCCCGCCCGGCGGCTGCGCCGACGGCTTCGGGTGGGCACCGGACGGCGTTACGTTCGCGTTCCGCAACACCTCCCGCGACGCCGTGGAGCTCTGGGCCGGAGGCCGCGACGGTAAGACGCACCGGGTCGGCAACGTGCGGCTCAACCCGATCCTGGGCAGCTCCGCGCAGTGGACGCACGACAGCAAGACCCTCCTCGTCAAGGCCGTTCCCGACGATATCGGCGCGGCGCCGGCCGCTGCCAGCGGAGCCGAGGGTCCGCGGATCCAGGAGTCCACCGGAGGCGGCGAGTTCAGCACCTATGAGGCGCGCGACACGCTGCGAAACCAGGCGGACGCGGCACTCTTCGAGTACTACGGCACGAGCCAGCTCGCGTTCGTCGACGCCGCCAGCGGCGCCGTCACCCGCGCCGGCGCGCCGGGCGTCCTGAGCGACGTCGTTCTCTCACCCGATGGCGAGCACATCCTGGTGACGTCGCTCCGCAAGCCTTACTCGTATGCGGTGACGTACGGCCGCTTCGCGCATGACATCGAGGTGTGGGACCGCTCCGGGAAGGTGACGCCGCTGGCACAGTTGCCGGTCGCGGAGCACGTACCCATCCACGGCGTGATCACCGGTCCGCGCGATCACGAGTGGCGCCCCACCGAGCCCGCGACACTCACCTGGGCCGAGGCGCTCGACGGCGGCGACTGGAAGGCCAGCGTCCCGGCGCGCGACAGGATCCTGATGCAGAGCGCGCCGTTCACCTCCAATCCCGTCGAGCTCGCGCGCACCGAGCAGCGATATTCAGGAATCGACTGGAGCGAGCAACGCGGCGTTGGATTGCTCTATGAATATGACGACAACCGTCACTGGCGCCGGACGTTCCTCATCGACGGCGAACACCCCGAGACGAAGGCGCGGCTGATCTGGGACCTCTCGAGCGACGAGCTTTATGAGGATCCGGGCCAGCCGGTCTACCGCACCCTGCCCAACGGCGCGGGGGCCATGCGGCAGAAGGGCGACACCATCTACCTGAGCGGCCGGGGCGCGTCACCGGCCGGAGACCGGCCGTTCCTGGACAGCTTCGATCTTCGTACCGGCAAATCGCGGCGGCTGTTCCGCAGCGCCAAGGATGCATACGAGTATTTCGTGAGCTTCGCGAGTGACGCTACCGACGCGCTTCTCACGTGGCACCAGACCCCGTCCGAGCCGCCGAACCTCATGCTTCGCGCGCTCGGCGCGGCGGTGCCGAACGCCGCGCCGGGCGAAGAGCTGGTGTCCTCGACGGCGCGCGCCGTAACGCAGATTCCTGACCCGACCCCGGCCGTGCGTGCCATCAGGAAACGCCTGGTGACCTACAAGCGCAAGGACGGGGTGGACCTCTCGTTTACCCTCTATACGCCGCCCGGCTACAAGGAGGGCACGCGTGTGCCGGCGATCCTGGACGCCTACCCGCTCGACTACGCCAGCTCCAAGACCGCGGGCCAGGTCAGCGGCTCGGAGCAGTTGTTCACGCGGTTGCGCAACTATCAACTGCTGCTCCTCTCCGGCTACGCGATCATCGACAACGCGGCATTTCCGGTCGTCGGCGATCCGAAGAAGGCGTATGACACCTACATCGATCAACTGGTGGATGATGCGCAGGCCGCGGTGGACAAGGCGGTGGAGCTGGGCGTCGTGGATCGGGACCGCATCGGTGTGACGGGGCACAGCCACGGCGCGATGATGACCGCGAACCTCGTGGCCCACACGGATCTGTTCCGGGCCGGCGTGGCCACGAGCGGTGCGTACAACAAGACGCTGACGCCCTTCGGCTTCCAGAACGAGCGCCGCTCGGTGTGGAGCGCGCAGGACACCTACCTCAAAGTCTCGCCGTACTTCTTCGCCAACACCATGCAGGCGCCGTTGCTCCTCGTCCACGGCTCCGAGGACGCCAACCCGGGCACCATCCCGCTCCAGTCCGAAATGTTCTACCAGGCCATCCAGGGCAACGGCGGAGTGACCCGTCTGGTCATGCTGCCTCACGAGCCCCACTTGTACTCGGCCATGGAATCGAACGAGCAGGTCGCCTACGAGGAGCTGCGCTGGTTTGACAAGTATGTGAAGAACGCGGAGCCGCGGAAGCACGAGTGACCGGGCGGCCGGCGCTCCGGCTTTCCACCTAAAGTCAGAAGCCTCGGTCTCGGAACAGGGCTGAAAGGCTGAAAGGCTGAAAGGAAACCCGGCGCTGCCTCTGACCCTTTCAGCCTTTCAGCCTTGGGGATCAGGTTCCGAACCGACTTTAGGTCCAAAGCCCCTGGACGCTCCTGAGGTACGCTCCGTATTACCCAGGGCGCCCCGCAGCCCGACTCCCGGAGGTGCAGAATGCGCAGAACCGTCGTTGCAGCATTGCTGGCCGTCGCCGCTCTCCTACTCCTCACGTCAGCCAAGCGCCGCGTGTCGGCCCCGCCGCCGAAGATCGGGGCGATCAACGCGCAGCGGTCGATGTTCATCACCGACCAGGTCATCCTGCAGAACTTCACCTTCCAGCGCGTGCTCGATCAGCTCGTCGCGCGCAGCGGGGTAACCGGCTTGACCGGCGGGCAGCTCTATCAGCAGATGCTCGACACGCAGAATCCGAAGCCGGGACTGTTCGACGCCGCCGCTCCGCACTGCGACGACTTCCTCAGCAACGGCCAGCCCTCGCTCAACGGGCTTCCGCGGCGCTGCCCGACGGCCGACGCCGCGCTGGCCGCGGCACCGTTCGGCCCGGCCGAGTACATTCCGCTGGCCATCGTCAATCGTTTCGACATGGCGCCGGCCGGCGGCTCGAACTGCGGGCAGTACCGGCTCGTCTTTGCCCGGCAGGGGCCGCTGAGCGGCAAGCTCCACCTCATTTTCGAAGCGACGCTGCCGAATCCGCATCCGGAGCGCGGGCTGGGCGGCTGCCACGATGCAGCCCTGTTCTGGGCCAGCCTCAGCACGAACGACTCCGCCGCCGATCGCCGCAGTCAGCTCGAAGGGTTCTTCTTCCAGGGCATGGCCGGATACGCACCGGTGATCGATCCGGCGAACTTCGACGGCAGCGCCAACCAGAGCGGCGTGCGTGCGCTGGAGTTCGGCGGCGATCCGAACCGGCCGCGCTTCTACCAGTTCCGCCTGGCGAAGAGCTGCAACGGCGCCACGTGTACGCTCCGGATGACACCCGACGTCCTGGAGGATGCCCCACCCGCCACCTACTTCGACGGAAACAACACCTCGAATGTGGCGCGCGCGTTTCGCGATTCGTTCATCAGCCAGATCGCGTCGCTGACCATCAACGACGCAAACCTCTTCCAGATGCACGTTCCCACGAACTATCTGATGGGCGACAGTGACGCCGTGGAGGCGGACCCGCTGTCCATGTACCCCAACGTCGGATTCGACCGCGGGCGGAACACGCCCGACGGTGTGGCGTTCAAGGCCAGCATCGACGCCGAACTGCAGCGGGTAGGCAGCCATCTCACCACGGATCAACTGGTGGTTCGCGCGGTCATGCGGACTTGCAAGGGGTGTCACGGCGGCGTGAGCACCGACGTCGCAACGGCCAGCGGCGATCCGGTCCTCTTGCAATTCCCGGTCAACAATGCACCGGCCCAGGTCTTCCTGACCATGGTCGACGAGAACCGCCAGCAGACCGGACCGGACGGAGCGCGCTTCGGCACCGCGCAGATGATCGACACGTTCGTCCCGCACCGCATCGCCATCCTCAGGAGCTTCCTGAACGATGGCATCCCGCCGGTGCGCTCGAACTAGCTTTCTTCGCTGTTCGCTGGCCGCTGCTCGCTGTTCGCGGGCCGTTCGCGGCTCGCCGGCCGGTCATTCAGTCAGCTCGCATGCCCCCCGGCCGTGCGGTGGATCTTCGGCGGCACGTACGTTCCGGCCAGCGCGGTGCCCTTGGGGCCGTAGACGCGGAAGAGCAGGCTGAAAAAGCCTTTCGGGACGGGGAGCCAGTTGGGGAGGCGCTCGTGCTCCTTCGGCGGGTCGGCCTGGACGTAGATCGTCACGGAGCCGTCGGATGCCGTCACGAGGCCGTGCGTGTAGCTGGCCACGGCGTACTTGTCGAGGACGTTCGGGACCAGCTCGACGTACTCCGGCGTGTAGGCGGTCATGGACCAGAAGCGCTCGTACTCGGGGAGCTCGTCCTTCGCGAACTGGATGGTGTAGGCGAAGCTGCCCCCGTCGAGGGGCAGGCCGCTGGCGTCGACGAAGGCGTCGGCGTAGTAGGCGGCCGTGCGGTCGTTGCCGACCTGGATGTACTCGGTGAGGGCGGCCCGGTCGAGGTAGTTGTCGCCCCAGTGGCCGATGTTGTCGAAGTGGATCCAGTTCGTCTTCCCGCGGTGCGACTGCCAGCGGTTGATGAGCGCCGTCCACGCCGCCTGCGCGCCCTGGATGATCTCGGTGAGCGGGCGGGAGTCGTGATCGGCCTTATTCCTGGCCTCGGCGAACGCGGCGTCGAAGCGCTGGATGAGGGCGCGGTCATCGTCCGTAATGGGCTGCGTCATCGGTGAGGCCATCGCTTCCTGCAGGGTCAGGAGGAATGCCTCCGGCGCGGTGGCCAGGCCTTCGTCCGCCATGAGCTTGACCGAGGGCGCGAAGACGAAGAGCGGCAGGACGAGCGTCCGTCCGGACGGCTGGCCGGCGTCGTACTCGCTCAGCGTCTGCAACGTGAGGCTGGAGCGGAACTCGTTGGCGGCATGGATCAGGTTCTGGCCGGACGGGGAGTGCTTGTCGATGCGGATGGCGATGGTGGTGAAGGTGTACGGCAGCTCGACTCTGGTCGCCTTGTGCGGCACCTTCCCGGTGTAGCCGCCGGCCACGAAGGCGTAGACGCCGCCGTTGGACGGCGGATCCGAGGAGAGGGCGGTGGAGAAGATGTTGCCGTACACGTCCAACTGGAGGACGGAGAACTTGTTCGGATACGCCGGGATGGTGAGGATGACCGGTTCGCTCGAGACGTCCAGGAAGGCCTCGGTGTAGATCGTGTCGTCGTTGATGGCCACGACGATCTTGTACTCCGGCCCCATCCCCAGCGGCCCGGTCAGGCGGTTCGCGTTTTGCCCGCCCGCACCCTGCCGCTTGCTGTTCTCGCCGTTGATCTGGAACTGCACCCAGGTGAAGTAGCGAGGATAGAAACGCACGGTGTATTCATAGGCGACGCCGTAGCCGTCGTGATTGCTCATCGCTGGATCTCCTTCGTTTGTCTCAGATCGGATCGCGGTAGCGTCGCAAGCGCACCGCGCCTCCGAGGCAGGCCGTCGCGAATGCCAGGCCGATCCACAACGCGGGCTTGCCCAGGAATTCGACGGGGTTGGAGGGCCAGAGCAGCATGAGCCCTCCCTTCATGGCGCTGCCGCCTTCCATCCCGCCGCTGATGATGGAGCCCAGCAGGGCGGCGAAATGCCCGGTGTTGAAGACGATCTTTTCGATGAAGCCGATGGCGGCCAGCGGCAGGAATGCCCACAGAAAGGGCAGGCGCTTCGCCCACGGGGAGATAAAACGAAGCCAGCCGAAGACCGGCGCGTAGTAGAGCGAGTGAACGGTGACGAGGTGATGGAGCAGTCCCGACGACATCTGCAACCACGGCAGCGCCCATAGCGCGGCCGCGCCGTGACCCTTCGCCGACAGGAAGGCGCTGGTCATCAGCAGTATGATGAACTGGGTGGCCAGGGTGATCACGAACGTGACCACGGGCAGAACGACGAGCGGGACGGCCATCTTCGAGAGCACGGCCGTCCAATCCGAGACCGGCATCGATTTCCAGAAGAGAACACTGCGGTCGCGACGCTCGCCGTACAGCGCGTCGAGACAATAGAAGATGGCCACTATCAGGGTCGTCACCATCAAGGCCCCTGCGGCCAGCTCGAAGTTCGCCGTGAGCTGGTCAGGCCGCGAATGGCGGCCGGCAAGCAGGGCCACGAACAAGCCGGACACGATCACCACCCCCACGCTCAACGGCGCGATGGTGATGGAGCGGTTCTCCCACAGCTCGCGGCGTACCGACCAGACCATCGCTCCCAGGTTCATGGTTCGCTCCCTGAGCCTCCATCGCCGCCCCGAAACCGTTCGGCCGGCGTGAGCAGTATTGTCTTCATCTGCTCGTGCCGGTGCAACGCCGGACGGGTGGCTTCGTTTGCCTGCCGTAAGTCGTGGAGGACGGACAATCCTGTCCGTCCCCCAGAGAGAACACGCCGAGGCCGGCGTTTGGGGCGAAAAACACGGGAGGGCGGACAGGATTGTCCGTCCCCCACGCATCCAGCCGGCGACGGGTCCGCCTTACCGCCGCCCCGGGAACGTCACCCGCTCCTCGATGCGCGGCGGGTGGGCGCGCACGTAGGTGACGACGGCCGCTTCTCCGAGGACCGCGGTGTCGAGCGTGCACGCGTCGAGGAGCGTGGCGTCGCGGACGCCGGCTTCCATGCAGATCCCGCGCGCGCGGCGGTAGACCTCGGGCGCGAGGTTCTCGGCGTAGAACGGCTGGCTGGGAATGCCGGTCTCGGCGTCGCTGCTGCCGCAGAGGTCCGTCAGCAGTGAGTTGCGCGAGACGCGCCAACTGTCGGCGTAGAGGTGGTAGAGCTGTTCGAACATCAACGGCTGTTGCAGGACGACGCCCTGGCGCGTGGCCAGGTCGTCCTCGCCCATGTTGCCGTTGGCATTGCCGAGGAGGCCGTGGACGATGGCCTGGGGAAGGTGATCGAGATTGACGGCCACGTTGATCCAGCTCGGGAAAAGCTCCGCGCTGACGTTCTCGCCGGACGGGGCGGTGAAAAGGTACGTGCTCCCGCCGCGTGTGACCTGGGCGCCGCCATCGAGGATGAACGACGCTCCATCCGCCAGCTCGCGCCGTTCGCCGTCGATGATCAGGCGGACGGGATCGAGACAGACGGCGGCACGCGTCCTGCCCAGCGTCATGGCCACGGCCTTGTTCACCGTGGCGTTCGGCCAGATCGGCGCGCCGGACTTCTGCCGCGTCTCCACGACGAATCCGGGCGTCGTCTGGGCGAGGAGGAAGTCGCCCGCGGCCTGGAAGTCGTAGTACAGGCCGTTGAAATTCGTGAGGTGCGTATCGCCGATGCTCGTTCCGCCGACACAGCTCGAGGTGGCGCCGGGGTTGTTGCTCAGCCAGAACACGATGGCCGGCTTGGCTCCGCCGTACGCGCAGCACGGCGGCACGAGGTCGAGGTTGTTCGTCTCGGAGGTGAAGCTCTCCACGTCACAGATCGGCGCGTTCGAGGTCCCGTCGACGACGCTGGTGCGCACGGCCATCGTCGCGCCGGCGTTGAACATCGCTTCGTCGCTGCCGCCGTCGCCGAAGATGCCGAACTCCGCCTTGTTCCACTTGGCGGCCAGGTTGAGCTCACTGTCGAGGTTCATGGCACTGAGCGAGTTCCCGTTGACGGTCATGGTAATGGTGTCCATCCCGCCCAACACGGCGCTGCCGGAGATGCTCAGTTGCTTGAGGTTCGACACCGGCTGGAAGCCGATGGGGATGCCGGGGCTGTTCTTGACGCAGCTCACGCCCTGGGTGGCCCACCCCGCCGGACACGGCGCCCCGTAGATCGTCCAGAACTCGACGAAGGCGCTCTGCAGGCCGCTGGAGTAGATGAACTGCTGCCAGCCATTGCACCAGCTCGGGTTCGCCGCCCCGGCGCAGGCGGCGGGGGAGGGGAAGAAGGCCGAGTTGAGCTGGAGCGAGTAGATGTCCGGATTGCCGTTGTCGTTCTCGCTGGCCACGTTGACGGTGTCGAACGAGCCCGTGGCCGAGGACATGAGGTTCGCCGTGTGAGCCTCGAAGTCGATGCCGTGGCCCACCTTCTGGGCGTGCTTCGACCGCGGCCCGAAGGTGAGGCTCGTCGGCGGGGTGCACTGGATCTCCTGCCAGGTGGTATTCGGGTACGTCGCCGTGAAGCAGCCCTTCTTCGGCGGAAGGGTGCGATTCATGAACGTACGCCAGCCGTCGAAGGTGCGGCTGTCCGGGCTTGCGGCAGCCTGCCGGGTTTTCTCCGGTGCGGCGGGCGTGTCCGGCGTCGCGGCCAGAGCGGCGTTGGATAGAAGGAAGAAGACAAAGAGGTAGCGGAGGGAAGAGCGCATGGTCAGCCCCTTTCGAGATTTCCCTAATGAGTGCGGGAACCGATTACGTTTTGCAGGAATGTAAGTACCGTTTGCCGTCCTGGTCGTGTTCCGCGTCACACGGGCGCTGATTTGCGGCGAGCGCTATCATCAAACGACTGAAATGAAGGCACTCCCGCTCCTGGCCTCGATGCTGCTGCTGTTTCTCGCAACGCAGCTCCCTGCGCAGTCCGTACCGGAGCACGATCCGGAGCACGATCCGCGGGTGGTGTGGCTGGCGAGGAACGCGACGCGCATCCGATCGCTCGATCTGTCCGACGACGACTTCCGCGATCTGGAGGGACTGCGCGTCGCGCTCAAAGGCGCGCGCGTTGTGATGCTCGGCGAGCACCGCCACGACGAGGGCACGGCCTACCTGGCCAAAGCGCGCCTCGTTCGCTTCCTGCACGAGCAGATGGGGTTCAACGTCCTGGCGTTCGAGAGCGGTCTGTATGACTGTCCGAAGGCGTGGGAGTATCTCGTTAAGGGCGAGGAGCCACGGGCGGCGCTCGCGCGCGGGGTCTTCGCGATCTGGAGTGAGAGCCGCGAAGTGCAGCCGCTGTTCGACTACATGGGCAGGGAGGCCAGGGGCGCCCATCCGCTGGTGCTGGCCGGGGTCGACAGCCAGACCACCGGGTCGGCTGCGGAGGAGATGCTCGTCCCTGACCTTGCCGCCTATCTCTCGCGCCTCGATCCGAAGCTTGCCGAAGGGGAGGAGTGGAATCGCGTGGCGCGGATCATCGGTCAGCTCAATCGGTCGGTGTGGGAGTCCCGCGAAGAGCCCGTGCCGCCCCTGAGCGAACAGGAGGCCTTCGCGAGCACGATCGAGCGCTGGCGGTCGGTGATCGCCGGGCGCGATCACACGCCGGCCACCCAGCCGTGGTCGGGCTCATTCTGGCGTCAGCTCCTGGCCAGCCTGCGCGTCTTCGCCGAGCAGACGTGGCGCACGGACTACACGGACATCTCGACATTCATCGAGAACACGCCGGTGGCGGTCTTCAACATGCGCGACGTGCAGATGGGAAAGAACCTACTCTGGCTGGCCAACGAGCGCTATCCGAAGGAGAAGATCATCGTCTGGTCCACCACGAGTCACAACGCGCGCGCCCTGTCGACGGTCAGGACGGACGTTCCTCGGTATGCGCGCCTCTTCACCGGCTGGACGCCCATGGGAGAAACGGCGCGGAAGCAACTCGGCGACGAGCTCTACGCGATCGGATTCACGTCGTACGAAGGCGAAGTGGCGAGGGTCGGCTACAAGACGGCGACCGCAGTCCCTCCGGCCGCTGCCGGCTCGCTGGAAGGCCTCTTCATCCGCGCGTCGCTGCAGTACGCGTTCGTCGATTTCCGCCAACCGCCCGGCGGGGCAGGCTGGCTGCACACCACCCTCACGGCGCGGCCGCTCTTCTGGGCCGACATGCAGGCCGACTGGACGCGCGTGTTCGACGGACTGGTGTTCATCAAGCAGGTGGGCCGGGTTCACAAGAAGGAGTGACGATGGCGGATCCTGCGGTACGATCCTGATGAGCTGTTTCGGTGCGGTGACCCGTGAGCACGAATCTCGCCGCGATCGCTCTCGCCCTTCTCCCGGCAACCTGGACGCCGGCCGATCTTCCCTCCGATACGGTGGCAGACGTGGCGGCCCACCCGCGCATCGGCGCTCTCGCCTTTGCGTCGACGTCCTCGGGCATTTATCGCAGCACCGACGCGGGAGCCCACTGGCAGCGCGTGGCGGATGCGCCAGGGGCTTTGCACCTAAAGTCGGTTCGGAGGCTGATCCCCAAGGCTGGAAGGCTGAAAGGCTGAAAGGGCCAGAGGCAGCGCCGGGTTTCCTTCCAGCCTTTCAGCCTTGCGCCGAGACCGATGCTTCTGACTTTAGGTGCAAAGCCAGGCCATGGAATGCCTCTTTGTTGTACGTGGTGAATGCAGATCGGAGTCGACAGCTTCGCCGCGGCGTACGACGACGCCAGCCTTGCGCTCAAACCGGCCGAACGCCTGGGCAATCTGGTCGAGGAGATCGCGTGTGCCGACGAGGCCGGGCTCGACGTCTTCGGCATCGGCGAGCACCACCGCCGCGACTATCTCGACTCCGCTCCCGCCGTCATCCTCGGCGCGGCGGCCGCGCGGACGAAGAACATCCGCCTCACCAGCGCCGTGACCGTCCTCAGCGCCGCCGACCCGGTGCGCGTGTTCCAGCAGTTCGCCACGCTCGACCTGCTCTCGCAGGGGAGGGCGGAGATCGTCGCCGGCCGCGGCTCCTTCATCGACGCCTTTCCGCTCTTCGGTCTGAACCTCGACGACTACGACGCCTTGTTCGAGGAGAAGCTCGAGCTCCTCCTGAAGATCCGCGAGAGCGAGCAGGTCCACTGGTCCGGCCGCTTCCGCGCGCCGCTCACCGGCCAGGGCGTCTACCCGCGGCCCGTACAGAATCCGCTTCCCGTGTGGGTGGGCGTGGGCGGTACACCGCAGTCGTTCGTCCGCGCCGGCGCGCTCGGACTGCCGCTGATGGTGGCCATCATCGGCGGCGAGCCGCGCCGCTTCCGTCCCCTCGTCGATCTCTATCGCGAGACCGGCAGGCGGCATGGCCACTCTCCCGAGCAACTGAAGGTCGGCGTCCACGCCCTCGGCTACGTCGCCGCGACGACGCAGCAGGCCGCCGATGACTTCTTCCCCGGCTACGCCAAGGCCTTCGCCAGTGTTGCGAAGGAGCGTGGCTGGCCTCCCGTCACGCGCCGCGACTTCGACGCCCAGCGCGGCCCGCACGGCGCGCTCCTGATCGGCGACGCCGGCGAAGTGACGGAGAAGATCCTCCGCCATAGCGAAGCGCTGGGCGGCATCTCCCGCATCACCTTCCAGATGAACGTCGCCTCGCTGCCGCACGCGAAGCTCCGGCAGGCCATCGAGACGATCGGCGCGGAGGTGGCGCCGGCGGTGCGCAAAGCGATGAAGTGAGGGGAGTCGCCCGCGGGGGTTCGGCACGACGCAGTCGTGCCCTGCATAAGCCTGTGCAGGGCACGACTGCGTCGTGCCGAATCCCGGATTCAAACCAACAGCTCTTGCGGCTTCGGTTCTGCGTCAACCGCTTCGTTGCTCCTCCAGGAACCGCCGCTCCGCGGCGTTGCTCGTCCGTTCGAGCGCGGCGGCGAGGGCCTCTTCGGCGTCGCCGGCGCGGCCGAGTCTTCGGAGCAGGTCGGCGCGGATGGAGTGATAGAGGTAGTAGTGATCGAGATCGAGCGTCTCCACGACGGCCAGCGCCGCTGCAGGGCCTTCCACTTCGGCCAGGGCCACGGCTCGGTTGAGGGCGACGACGGAGGTTGGGGCGACGGCGAGGAGCTGGTCGTACAGCGTCAGGATCTGCGGCCAGTCGGTGAGCTCGTACAGCCCTGCGTCGCTGTGCACGGCGTTGATGGCCGCCTGGAGCTGATACGGCCCGGGGCGGTTGAGGGCCAGGCAGCGGCGGAGCAGCGACTGGCCGGCGGCGATGCGCTCTCGGTCCCACAGCGTGCGATCCTGCCGGGCCAGGGGCACGAGCGCGCCGCCGCCTCCGACGCGCGCGGGGCGGCGGGCGTCGATGAGGAGCATGAGCGCGAGCAGGCCGAGGATTTCCGGATGGCCGGGCATCAGCTCGTTCAGAAGGCGCCCGAGGCGGATCGCTTCGCGGGCCAGGTCGTCGTGCGTCAACTGCTCGCCCGCCGAGGCCGTGTAGCCCTCGTTGAAGATGAGGTAGACCACGGCCAGCACCGGTGGCAGCCGGGCTCCCAGCTCCTCATCACCGGGCACGCGATAGGGGATGCGGGCGTCGCGAATCTTGGCTTTGGCGCGCACGAGCCGCTGGGCCATCGTGCTCTCCGGGACGAGGAAGGCGCGGGCGATGGCCGGCGTGGTCAGGCCGCCGAGGAGCCGCAGCGTGAGCGCCACTTGCGCCTCGCGCGCCAGCGCCGGATGGCAGCAGGTGAACATTAGGCGCAACTGATCGTCGCCCATCGGGCCGTCATCCATCGCCTCGTTCTCCATCGGAGTCTCCGCCGGCCATTCCGGGATCGCCGCCGATCGCGTGTAGCGCTCGTGTGTGCCCGCGCGCCGCAGGCGGTCGACGGCCCGGTTGCGCGCCGTAGTGATGATCCAGCCGGCGGGACTCGCCGGAACGCCGGCGGACGGCCATCGTTCCAATGCCGCGGTGAAGGCATCCTGCACCGCTTCCTCGGCGAGCTCGATGTCGCCGCAGGCGCGGATGAGTACCGACACGGCGCGACCGTAGCATTCGCGAAAGACGCGCTCGACCTCGTTCACCCGGCCTCGCCCTGGAACGGTCGCACCTCGATCGGCAGCGTCGTGGCCGCGGCGAACCGGCGTCCCCACTCCAGCGCTTCGTCGAGGTCGTTCGCCCGGATGATCGTGAACCCTCCGATGTGCTCCTTCCCCTCCGCGAACGGTCCGTCGGTCAGCAGCACTGCGCCGTCCTTCACGCGCACGACGGTGGCCGTCTCCGGCGGATGCAGGCCGCCGGCGAACACCCAGCGGCCGCGTGCCCGGAGCTCCTCGTTCATGGCGCCGATGTCCTGCATGATGCGCGACAGCACCTCCGGCGGCGGCGCCGGCCCGTCCGGCTGGATCACGCTGAGCAGGTACATCTTCATCGGCACACCTCGTACGTGGCGATGATGACACCGGTCGTCGTCGGCTCGGCCTTCGTCAGCTCGAGTTTCACGAACACGCCGTCGTCCGGAAACATGTGCCGCCCCGAGCCGAACAGCAGGGGATGGATCATGACGACATAGGTATCGATCAGCCCGGCCCGGAGGAGTGCGCGGATGAGCTCCCCGCTGCCGAGGATGACCAGGTCCTTGCCGGGAGTCTCTTTCAGCCGCGCCACGGATTCGGCGGCCTGGCCCGGCAGCAGCGTCGAATTCTGCCAGGGCAGCGGCTCGCGGAGGGTCCGGGAGACGACGTACTTCTGGGCCCGGTCCAGCACTTCGGTGAAGGGGTTGTCCGTCCGGCCCGGCCAGACGCGATAGAAGTCCTCGTAGGTGCGGCGCCCGAACAGCAGGTCGGGGCTCTGCGCCATCCCGCCGGCCATGGCCCGGCCCTTGACCGCGTCGTTGTACGGCCAGGACCAGCCGCCGTGTTGGAACCCGCCGCGCGTGTCTTCGTCGGCCCGCCCCGGCGCCTGCATGACCCCGTCGAGAGTGAGGTTGTTGGTGACCACGATTCGTCGCATTCGTCTCTCCTTCGGCTACTGAACGAATGGGGAGGGTGGAAATCGACAGGCGGCGCGGCGAATGTGCGGAAAATCGGGCGGGATGGGGGTTCGGCACGACGCGGTCTGTCTACATTCTGTCTTGCGCGGGAGAACGGGTAAGCACAAAACACGAAACCATCGCCTTCTCCCCGCCGCAGCGGGGAGAAGGTGGCGAAGCCGGATGAGGGGCGCTCTCAAACGGCACGAGAGTCGCAGCGCGCGGGGTGCCCGGCTCTTCCGCACGATCGTTACAACACTCGCCAGTTTTCGGGCAGGCATCGCGAGGAAGCACGCTCACGCGGAGGCGCGGAGAGCGCAGAGAAGAATGCAGATCTCCGCGATCCTCCGCGTGACCTGCTCTCGTCGATCGTTGGTCGACAGACTACCGGTAGTCTGGCGTGATCCCCAGTGGTCACGCCCGTACCACATTGGGAAAGAATGCTGAAATCGTCGCGGAACGAGCGGTTTTGGAAACGGGCGGGCCGGAGAAGGGAATCGTGGAAGGACGACATTCTTCCCCGGAGAGACGTACTCTATGCATATGAAGCCGAAGGGACCCGCCCTCGCTCTTCTCGCGTCGCTGCTCGTGGCAACGGGCGCGGGAGCGTCGTCGTTTCATGCCGGTGACGAGTTCGTCATCGCGCCGGCGGGTGAGTGGCCGGCCGTGGCGTTCAATGGGCAAGCCTTCACGGTCGGATGGTTCGAGCCGGCGCCGCCCGGGGCGAACGGCGGCGGGGCACTGCATTTCGGCTATGTCCTGCCGAATGACACGCGCTTCTTCGATCCGCTTGCCCTCACGCTGCCGGCATCGGAGCGGTTCAACGGGCCGCTGGCGCTGTCGACAAACGGCTATGTGACCTCATTCTTCTGGACGGAACGGAACACGAGCATCACGGACCGGGAGGTCAATCAGTTGTTGGGAGTCCAGGCGTTTTACCCGCCGTCGTTCGGCGTTCCGCGCGTGCTCGCGGCGGAAGTCGGGTCCGACGCGGTCAAGCGTTACGGCGACGAGGCGTATTCAGGATTCGCGGTCGCATCGAGCGATACGACGACGGTCGTCACGTACGCACGCCAGGGCGCCATCTATTGCCGCACGTCCGCGGACTCGTTTGCCGCCGAACTCGTCGTCGCACCGGCGAGCGAGGTGGCGACATCGTCATTAACGCAGCTCCGTCCCTCCGTCGA
Source organism: uncultured Thermoanaerobaculia bacterium (assembly GCA_964650405.1). Lineage (GTDB taxonomy): Bacteria > Acidobacteriota > Thermoanaerobaculia > Gp7-AA8 > Gp7-AA8 > CAZYTO01. The sequence continues at coordinate 34,239 of CAZYTO010000007.1, forward strand.
ATTCTCCGGCAGCCATTTCCTCATCACCTGGTTTGAGCCGGCAGGCGATCCTTTCTGGCTGCTGCGCGGCGCGCGGATCGGCACTGACGGGAAGCTGCTGGACCCGCGACCGCAAACGGTGGCTACGTACGACGTTCCCGCGGGGGCCAGCCCCTTGTCCCCTCCGGTCGGCCCCTACCACCACAGCGTCACCAGCGGCGGCGTCGCACCCCTGGTGCAGTTCCAGGCGGACGGCATGACGTCGAGCGACCCGTATGACGGCCTGGAGGAACATCGCGAATTCGTCGAGTCGCTCACGGCGACTGCGCTCGATCCGCACGCGCCCGCGGGGCTGCTGCGTTATCAGGGATTCATGCCCTTCCGCTACGCGCCTGATGAAGCCTGTCGCACGGTATTCGACGGTACGGCCTATATCAGTGTCTGTCCGGATTATTACTTCACCCCACAATCGGTCGTCGCCTGTCCGGCTGCCGACGACCGCCTCAATGACTGGAGCTATCGGGTGCAACGGCGCGACGGCGGCGGGTCGCCTACGGATGCGGCTCTCGCGTTTGCCGCCGCGGGCATCCATCACGGCTTCGGGCTGGCCCGAGGAGACGGGGGCACGTCATTGCTCGTCTATGCGACGGACCGTGGAATCGTGGGCCGCTTTCTCAATGAGAAGCCGGTGCCGCACCGGCGCGCCGCTCGCTGAGACCGGGTTCCGTGTGTGGCCGGCGCGTTTCGCCGGCCCGCGCGATGCCCGGCAGGATCCGGGAGCCTCGGTGGCCCAGGCTTGGCGAGGGCGCCGGAGCACGACACCGAAACGAGCCTTCGACTCACGAAAGCTGTGACCCGATCGGGGCTCTTATGGGTGGCATATTTCGCGAGCAGCCCCCGACGCAGCGCGCGTGACGTCCGTATCAACGGAACGAATCACAGGTGGGATCCGTCGAATCCGTCGAAACAATGTCCATTGTGAATGCCGAACAATCGCTCGGTTTTTCGGGCGGCTCTTTGGTGAATACCGAACGATCGATCGGTCTTACTGAAGGCTCACTGAACTACAGGCGGTAGAAGAATGGGAGGTCCGATGACGGAACCTGAGCGAATGTGTTACGGCACGCATCTATAAAGATGTGATTACGAAGCGCGGGATTGACGGAACAGGTGAGAGGCGGCTAGAGTGCGCGGTCTCTCTCTCGTGGTGGGGTGGTGGCAAGGTGGTTTCGCAGGCTCCTTGCCGGCAAACTTCAGCGTCCAAAAATCGGAGCTCAACATGTCTATCTTCACGCGGCGCGCGTGCCCACGCGCCGCTCTGGCCCTCGCTCTGGCTGCAGGGATCAACGCAGCACCGGCACGTCCCGTCGCGCAAACCGCGACGCCGCACGCGCCCCTGTTTCCCAAGGCGCTGCACCTGACCCGCCGCGTGGAGGAGCCGCTCACCGGCTCGAAGACGATGCTCGAGGAGTACTACCTCGGCAACCGCGTGATCACCATCCGCGGCGACCGGACGGTCATCGTCGACTACGAGAAGAACGAGGTGACGGAGATCGACCGGGCCAAAGCCACCTGGTCCGTGACGTCGTTCGATGCGGTGGGCGCGGCCCGGCCGCATCGCGCACTTCCCCGCACGGCCAACGGCCGCTCCGTGGCCCGGCTTCGCCACGATCAGACCGGAGGGCGGGCGGTAGACGTCTTCTCCGGAGACGACAAGGACGCGGCCGTGCACGCGGAGATCGCCGTCGACAATTCGGTGACCCTGTCCCGCGATGCGTTCGACGTGATCGTCGGCTCCGCCTATCCCAGCGACGGCAGCGCGGCCAGCGACCTGGCCCGCGCCGCGGCGCACCGGGACGGAGCGGTCGAATCGTACGGGCTTCCCCTGGAGCAGACGCTCCGCTGGCAGGAAGCCGGCGCGACCATCGAGGCGAAGAACGTCGTCACCCGCATCGGCGAGGAGACTCCGCCTCCCGATCTCATCGTCATTCCTCCGGGCGCCAGAGAAGTCGACTCCTCCCTGATCCGCAGCAAGAAGCTCGGGGATGAGATCGATTCGCTCAGCCGCCGTCCCGCCCACCAGTAAACGCCCGAATGCGAGGATCACCGGTGCCCAATCGTCGTAAAGACCTCTTTACGCGTCTCGTGCTGAGCGCGCTCCTTCTCCCGATGGTCGCGATGCCGGCCTTCGCCGGCGTCGTCACGTCTGCCGACCTGCAGATCCAGGGCTCGAACTTCAAGGTTGTCGGTCCTCCGCCGGTCGTCCAGTTGGGCACGCCCGCCGTCGTCCAGACCGCCATCGGCGATCTCATGAATGACCAGGCACCATCGTTCGGAGACGGCGTCATCGCCACCGGAGATCTGGTCGGACCGGGCATCGTCACTCCCGTTCCCTTCGTGACCGCACCGGGTCACGCCTTCACCATCACCGGTCTCTCGCAGGAAGGGGTCTACTACTTCCAGAACATCCGGATGATGAACGGCAGCCAGTTGTTGCAGGTTGCCACGCCGTCCGTGGTCACCATCCAGGTGACGAATGCCCTGAACACGACGGTGACGGTGCGCCAGCTCACCGTCGACGAGCTGCGCCAGCGCGGCATCTCCATCGACGCCAGCAACTACGACGTCTTCGAATACACCTTCTCCTTCCTGGTGAACAACCAGACGGTGCAGATCGAGTATCCGGTGATCATCAACCGGATCACGCACGAGGCCCAGCCGCTTCCCAAGGAGTCCCCGTACTCCATCCCGCCGGACACGCAGGGTCTGCCGCCGCGCTGGGGTCCCGGACCGACCATTCCCATCGAGCTCATTCCCCGCGATCTGCCGGACGGGGGTGGGACGGCGCCTCCCGACATCGACGCCGGCGGCGCGGTGAAGCCGACGCCGTCCGTCCATGCGGCCATCGTCATTCCGAACAGCCTGGCCGTGCTCCACCAGTTCTTCGCCGTGGGGCTGCTCGTGTCGAACGGAGCGCCGAAGGACAGCACGGTCACGCTGGACGGCATCACGGCCACGATCAGCGTGCCGAATCAACTGCGCATCGCCAAGACCGATCCGCCGGTCTCCTTCGGCCAGCCGGTGACGATCAAGGGACCGAACGGCGTCTCGTTCCTCGTGGCCCAGGCCCAGGGACAGCAGGAGTGGACGCTGGAGGCGCTCAAGTCGGGGACGTACAACATCGACTTCGACGTCCTGGCCACGTTCCACTCGCCGGGGCAGGCGGACGTGCCCTTGGAGGCGAAGCCCAGGGCGCAGGTCGTCGTGCACGACGCGCGCTTCAACATCACCTTCTCGCATCCGGACACGATCCGCAGCGGATCGCAGTATTCGACGTACACCTTCATCACGAACGTCAGCGACAGCGCCCAGGACATCGTGCTGTCCGACGGCGAGCTGCCGGCCTGCTCCAGCGGCGGCACGAAGGCGAACGTCTGCCGGGTCGACAGCTCTCCGGCGTCGTTCTCCGTCCACCTCGAGCCGGGACAGACCAAGAGTGTGGAGTACAAGCTCGTGCCGTCGAAGACCGGCCACGTCTTCGCCACGGCCGCATCGATCGAAGGCACGACCTCCGACATTACCGGCGCAGCCTTCGACCTGACCATGGGAGTGAGTGAGACGGGCGTGCCGCTCTCACCGGTCACCCTGATCCTGCCGCACTACGCGAGCGCACCGTACCTCTCGCAGCCGTTCCTCGACGCCCAGCTCGGGTATCTCGGCATCGCCTACAGTCTGGCCACGGCGCCGCTCACCAGCACGACGGCGAAGTTCCCGCGGCTCATCACCACCGACGTCTTCACCCGCGCCGTGGACATGGCCCGGGCCGGGGAGCGCATCTTCATCGGCGACGACCGCCGCGACTCGCTGGCCAACATGACCCTGGACCTGCTCGGCAACAGCAAGCCGCTCCAGGAGTGGGACCAGTTCCGCCGCCAGGAGATCACCGACGCCGGAGGCGACGTGGCGCGCAATGCCATGTCCGCCCTGGGAACGGAGCTGGGCGCGGCGTATGGCACGGACGGCACGTTCAACGGCATGGCCGACCGGTTCGCCGCGGCGACGTCCGACCGCGGACCGTACTTCCTGGCCCTGGCACGGGGCCCGCTGAACGGCACCGCAGCGCCGTTCAACATCCGGGTGGTCAATGCCGCCGGCCAGGCGCTCGACGCCGTCTCCGGCGCAGCAGCGGGCTGGAAGCGGGACATCCCCTACGGCGAAGCCAGCGCGTTCAGCGCCACGTCCGAGGCCGCGACCCTGGCCGTCATCGGCAGGGGAAGCAGTGCGCTCGACGTCACCATCACCGCGGCCGTCAGCGGTCCGGCCACGCTCGACCTCATCGTGCCGTCCGCGGACGGGAAGACGCTGGTCCGGGTCACCGCACCGTACACCGCCACGGCAGGCAGCGCCGTCCACGTCCACGTCGCCAACGGCGTGGCCACGAGCAGTGACGTCACGCTGGCCGCGACGCCCGTGCCGGTGGCCCCGTTGCATCTCGTCGCCGCGCGCCAGGATCTCTTCCTCGATTCCTCCGGCCGCGTGGTCTCGGTCCTCTTCAACCGGACCCTGAGCACGACCACGGCTGACCTCTCGCCGCAGTTCTCCATCGACGTGACGCTCGACGCGGCGAAGTTCGGCGTGTCGTTCACCGGCACGCGGACCATCGCCGGCGCGGCCCTGCAGGACGACCGCCGCACGGTCCGTCTCAACCTCGACACGGCCCTCTCCAGCGACCCGACGTACAACATTCACACGAGCGGTCTGGTCGATCCCGGAAGCCCGACCACGGTCGTGCCGGTGGTCGAGGTGCGCAATTCGGCGCTGCTCTACGGCACCGTGCTGAAGGGGAACAACACTCCGGTGCCCAACGCAGACGTGGCCATGCGCTGCGGGCTCCAGTTCTCCATCAACCAGTACGCGACGGCGGATGCCGGCGGGCACTTCCTCTTCGAGTACGTGCCCCGCGATCCCGACCTCGGGATCAGCGGAGCGTATGACCTCACGGCGACGGGGGCGGGTCAGGAGTCGAAGCTCATCGGCTCGGTGCGCCTGCTGCACACGCTGCATCAGATCAGCGTCGTGTTCCTCGGCCGCGGCTCGGCCAAGGGCACCGTCCGCTACGAAGACGGCACGGTCGTCAACGGCGCGACGGTCGTCGTGGGCAGCACGCTGCAGGGCCTCTTCCGCACGGCCACGACGAAGGCCGACGGCACCTACGAAGTCTCCGACATTCCGGTCGGACCGCTCACGTTCAGCGCGCAGGATGCCGCCGGCAACGTCTCGTACGCGGCGGGCGAGCTGCACAGCGCAGGCGAGATCGCCGTCCAGGACATCAGCATCATTCGCAAGCCGTTCCCGGGCACGGGCACGGTCAAGGGCCGCATCATCCGCGGCGACACACAGGCGGTCGTGGCCAACGCGCACGTCGGCGTCTACAGCCAGGGCTACGGTCTGAAGGACGGCGTCACCGATGCCAACGGCACCTTCCAGTTCACGAAGGTACCGAGCGGATTCGTCACCGTGCTGGCCGAGAACTACAGCGTGGCGCCGGCCGCCATCGCCGTGGATTTCGACCTCAAGGCAGGGGAGACGCACGACACGGGCAACCTCGCGCTGGATCCGCAGCAGAGCACCCCGGCGGCGATCGTGGCCGGGCAGGTCACCATCGAGGATCCGTATACGCCCGGGCACTTCACGCCGGTCCCGGGAGCCCAGGTACAGATCGACGGCATGGCCATGGTCACGGCCGACCTGAACGGTAACTACCGTTACGAATCCGTGCCGCAGGTTTTCGCGGGCAAGTTCATCTTCGCGTACGACCCGGCGTCGGGCCGGTCGGCCCAAACGACGGTCACGAGCCCGCTCAACACAACCGCCGGGGCCGTGAACACCCTTCCCATCGTCATCTCGAATACCGCCAAGGGAACGGGCAAGATCCGCGTTCACCTGTTGAGTGCCACGGGACAGCCGGTCAGCGGTTACCACGTCTTCGAGCCGGGTTTCCCTCCGGTGGACGCCCATCCGGCAGGCGCCGGCACGTATGAGTTCACCAACCTCGGCGCGGGCTCGGGGATGGACATCGTGGCCGCACCGCCCGGCGGCTACAGCACGACTTACGGATACCAGTTCACCCAGGGCCACGGCGGCGTCACCTTCCCCGGCCAGATCGCCGCAGTCACCCTGACTCTGCCGGGGCAGGGATCGGTCCACGCCCAGATCCAGCAGCAGACCGAGGCTGGCGTCTACGTGCGGCTGGTCGGACAGGTCCTGCTAACGCATTCGAAGTGGGACGACATCGTGCAGGCGCCGCAGCCCCTGACGCGCCAGGCCAATACCGACAGCACGAACGACGCGGTCTTCGATCAGGTCCCGGCCGGGAGCAGCGTCCCGGTGGAGACGTTCGAATCCGTCGGCTACGACAGCACGAAAGTGACGCTCGGCTACGACGGCCAGCAGGTCACGAAGCTCCTGACGCTCTCCACGCTGGCCAGCGTGAGCGGGCACGTCTTCATGCCGGATGGGTACACACCGGTGGCCGGCGCCACGGTGGAGTTGATCGACGGCGCCCAGGACAACACGCTGATCACCGGAGTGGACGGCAGTTTCACGTTCAAGAACGTGGCACCGGCGTCGGGATTCAGCATCACGGCGAATTACTCGCAGAACGGAATCTCGCGAACGGCGCTCGTCACGGGAAGCTCACCCGTCCACGGCGGTCCGGCCGATCCCGTGTCCATCGTCCTGCTCCAGCAGGGCGCGGTCGAGGGGACGGTCGTCGACGCCAACAATCAGCCGGTCCAATTTGCCAAGATCGCCCTGCGCGAGCTGTCCTATCCGTATCGTGCCTTCGGCGTCACGGATCCCCTCAGCACGGACAAGTACGGCCACTTCCACTTCAGCAATATCTTCGCCGTGCCGTTCCGCGTCGATGCCCAGGACTCCGTCAACATCGACCTGAAGGGGAGCTTCAACGGGGCCCTGGCCAGTGAAGGGCAGATCGTCCAGGCCGATATCACGGTCGGAGGCGCGGGGACCGGCTCGATCCGGATCATGGTCCTCGACCCGAACAGCGCAAACGCCCCCGTTCCGAACGCCGAGGTTTCTTTGTTCCGCGGCGGCCTCTACGACTTCGCCTCGACCGACGTCAGCGGCACCGTCACGTTCCAGCAGGTACCCGTCGGTACTTCCTACTCTGCGTCCGCGTTTTCGAAAGCACTCGCCAAGGGCGGAAGCACCCAGTCCTCCATCACCGTCGCGAAAGATCAGACAGCTACCGCCGACATCTCCCTCGACTTCAGCGGCGAGGTGAACGGAACGCTCACCGATCCGGAGAACGGCTCCGCTCCCGTTCGCGGGGCGAACGTCAACCTCTTCGGGAGCAACTATCAGACCCGGACTACCACGGACACGGCCGGCGCCTACGACATCAAGGGCGTTCGGGAAGGCCATTCCACCCTCACCGCGCGCGACCCCGGCTCCATCCGCATGGCCAGGGGCGCGGCCGACGTGTCGAAGGTCAACACGAACATCTTCCTGCCGCTCACTCTCGAGCCGACTTCCGCGCTCACGGTCAAGGTCTATCTCCCCAACGACTCCGGCCTGAGCTCGGGCTCTCTGGCTCCGCTCGTCGAGATCGACGTGCAGGAGCCCAGTGCCGGCGGTAACTATGAGCGTACGTCGCAGGTCAACGGCGACGTCTTCACCGGTCTCGTGCGCCAGACTGCCATTCACGTCTCCGGTCATGAGATCGGAGGCCTGAACCGTACCTTCGGCGCCGACCTGGTCTTCGGCAAGGACGAGGCGGCGCGCGAGCTTCCGATTACGCTCGCAGCGACGGGGAGCGTGGTAGCCCATGTGCTGCAGGGGACCGCCAACGCGGCGAACGTCCAGGTCACCGCAACGTGCAACCGCATCACCAGCAGCGGCTACACCGACGCCACCGGTCAGGTGACGCTGTCGCGTCTTCCCCTCGGCACGGTCTCGCTCGAAGCGAAGACGGTCGGAACGCAGCAGTTGACGGGCTCGGCCTCGGTCGTGCTGGGCAGCACCAGCACGCCGGCCGCGGTCGACATCCACATCGGCACGTTCTCCGGCATCACCGGTCTCGTGAACGCAGAGGCCGGAGGACCGTCCGCGGGCACCCGCGTCATCGCCTCGGTCCCCGGTGCAACGCTCGAGACGCGCACCGACGTCACGGGTACCTTCACCTTCCTCGGAATCGCCGTTCCACCCGGCGGCACGACGGTCAACCTCGTCTATCTCGGGCCGGACGACAACACCATCGGCGCGTTGCAGAGCCTCGCCCTGCCGTATGGCTCCGGCGTCGTCCCGGCCAACCCCGTCACACTGGACTCCACGCCGCCGCATCTGCTCTCCATCTTCCCGGCAGACGGCTCCACGAAGGTCGCACCCGACACACGGATCACCGTCGCCTTCAGCCGGGCCATGGACCCGAGCCAGCTCGATTCGGGTGCTTTCATCACTCTGACCGACGTCAACAACGGTTCGCAGATTTCGCTCACCCATCCGGCCACTCAGGTCCTTGCGGACAAGAGTGAGTCCGTCGTCTACACCCTTCCGAGCCCGCCAGCGGGACAGACGTTCCCCCTGCGGAGCAACGCTCTCTATCGGCTGGAGATCTCGGCGAACCTGAAGGACGTGGCCGGCCATCTGCTCGGGTCCAACCTCGGCGCAGCCTTCATCACCTCGGACTACAGCGCGCCGCAGGTCATCAAAGTGTCGCCGTCGCCGAAGCTGCCGCTGCCGAAGAACGGCTTCCGGATCGGCGTCACCTTCAGCAAGCCGCTGGCGGCCGCGCCCTGGCAGACGGGCGGCAGCGGCTCCATGCAGTTCGTCCAGATCAACGCCATCGGCGGCTCGCCCACCGGTGCTCCGGCTCTCCACGGGCAGGTCCAGCTCGATCCGCAGACGAACGCTACGCTCTACTTCGCTCCGGACGTCGACCTGGTCGAGGCCTCGTTCTACCGGCTCTCGGTCACGGGAGTCACCGACGTCGACGGCCGCGGCATGGTCGACGGGGCGGGGAACCCGCTGACGGTGTTCACGCAGGACTTCTCCTCGTTCGACCTGACGCCGCCGGGCGTCGTGATCGCGAACCCGCTGGTCAATGGACACGCTATCGGCGACAACGATTCGCTGTTCATCAACACCAGCTACCGGATTCCGGTTACGCTGACCAACGCCAACGACCTCGATCGCGTCGACTTCTTCACCCTCGACGCGAGCGGCACTCCGTCGCCGGTCTCGCGCTCCACGCCGGCCTCGGTGGACATCTCGCTGCCGGCGGGACTGACGACCTTCACCCTGAAGGCCGTGGCCTACGACCTCTCCGGGAACAGCGCCTTCGCCACGCGTACCTGGAATGTCACGCAGCAGGCGGCGCTCTCCGTCACGTCGGCCACGATCACCCCGGCCGTGATCTACGCCAACAACAAGCTCACCGACACGGTGGTCATCGCCGGCGGCGGTCTGGACGAAAACATCACCATCACGGCGAAGGTGCAGGGAACCAGCACCACGCTGGCCACCGCGACCACGCAGGTCACCCGGGCCACGTTCGGCACGGCCTGGCCGAGCGCCGCGCTGCAGGTCACCCTCCCGTCGAACGTTCCCGGCGGATCGGTCATCGTCGTCACGGAGTCGGTCAGCGACGCCCGCGGCGGCGCCGCCAGCCATGACAGCACCTTCACCCTGGCCACGGACACGATCCTTCCGGTCGTGCAGACGCCGGTCATCGAGACCGTCTCGTCGACCGTGCCGGGCTCGCCGGCCGCGACATTCAACAACGGCGACAAGTACAGGGTCCACGCGTTCGCGAAGGACCTGGAGACCGGCCTGAACACGGTGACCATCGTCGCCGACGGCACGCCGTATCCGGTCACCATCGGCCAGTCGGGGAGCACCTTCCACTCCGACACCGGTCTCTGGGAAGCGGTCACGCCGGTCATCACGGCCAAGGCGCGCAACAACGATCTGGCGGTCGCGGTCAACGCAACGGCGGCGGACTTTGCCGGCAACGGCAGCACCGCGTCTACGGCAGTCACCTACCTCGGCCAGCACAATCCGAATGCACCGGTGGCGGCGTGGATCTCTCCGCTGCACGACGCGGCCTGGCCGGCCGGCGTGACCTTCCCGGTCACGCTGCGCGTGTTCGCATCGTCCTCGCTGCCGCTCACGGTCACGATCGACGTGCCGGGCCTCGGCACGAAGACCGCGCAGCGCAACGGCGCCAGCAATGAGTACGACGCGGTCCTCGACAACACGTTCACCACGCCCGCTGCCGGCACGCCGTTCCAGCTCGTGGCGCACGTCAGCGACGGCGACGGCAGCCACACCATCGACCTGCCGATCAATGTCGATCTCGTCACGATCACCCAGACCATCAACCACGGCACCGTGAGCATCACCACGCAATCGCCCCTGGTCGGGGACAGCATCCTCGTCGACGGCGCCGAGCTCGTCGCGCACGTCCCGCTGGCCGTGAAGAACCTCATCGTCGTCAACGGCGGCGTCATCGACACGCCTGCCAGCACGACCTTGGCGGATCAGAAGCTCTCCGTCACGGTCAGCGACCATCTCTACATCGACAGCACCTCGTCGGTTGACGTCTCCCGTCGCGGCTACCTCGGCGGTCTCCAGCCGAATTCCGACGGCACCGGTTCCAATGCGGACACCCGGGGCATGACCCTCGGCCGGACGGTGTCCGGCGGCGCCGCCAACGGCGCTTCCGGCTCGTACGCCGGTATCGGCGGTGCAGGCCAGGCCGGCCCGACGAACGCCACCTACGGCTCCATCACCGCCCCGGCCGATCTCGGCAGTGGCGGCGCGGCCGACAGCTCCAACCGCCGTGGCGGTCAGGGCGGCGGCGCGGCGGCGATCCAGGGCGGCACGTCCGGCCGGATCGTCATCGCAGGCTCGCTCCTCGCCGACGGCGAGACGGGCAGCGGCAATGGCGGCGTCGGCGGTGCCGGCTCCGGCGGCAGTATCCACGTCACCGCCGCACAGATCGTGCTCGGTGCGAACGCCGCGGTCAGCGCCAGCGGCGGCGACGACGATTCCGACACGGGCTTCCTCGGCGGCAACGACCCGACCATTCCGCACGGCGGCGGCGGCGGACGCATTTCGCTCGAGGCGAGCGCTCTGCTCGACGTCGACGCCAACAACGGCCAGCGCATCTTCAATCACGGCGGACGTCATGTCACGGCCGAGGGTGCGGCCGTGCTCGAAGGCGGCGCGGGCACGATCTTCCTCCGCACACCGGGCGCCGTGAACGGCGACCTGGTCATCTCTTCATACGATCCACGCAACCCGCTCACGACGCACAACACGCTGGCCACGGTGCTGAACGGCACGCTGGTCTTCGACCACGTCTCCGTGCTCTCGCGTGCCCTGGCCCGCGCCGACGCGCCGATCACCATCGGCGGCGTGGTCGACACGCGCTCCAGCGCGACGATCGACGCCAACGCGGCCCTCGTCTTCAGCGGCGACCGTCCGACCGTCACCGTGTCCACGGCTCCCGCCGCAGGCAGCACGGTCATCGCCGGATCGAAGATCGTGGCCACGTACACGGCTGCTTCTTTCGCCGGTGTGAGCAGCGTGACGTCGACGCTGTCGCCGGTCCTCGCGGCCGCGACCGATACGTTCGCCTTCCCGCTGACCACCACCACGCCGAAGACGCTGACGGTGCCCCTCACCGCAGCCACAGGCACGGCCACGCTGACCCTCCACGTCATGGACCGCGCCGGCCGCAGCGCCGATACGGATCCGCTCTCCTTCTCCATCCAGGCGAACACGCCGCCGGCCATCACGGCGTTCACCCTGAGCAACTCCACGCCGGTCTACGTGGGCGCGAGCTTCAATGCCTCCGTCAGCGCGACCGACGACCTCGCCCTCACCAGCGTCCAGCTCGTGACGCAGGCGGGCACGCAGGCCGCTTCGACGCAGACGTTCAGCGCCAGCGGCACGAGCGCCAGCCATACCTTCCCGGTCTCGATTCCGAAGGACTCGACCCTGGAGGGAGCCACGCTCACGCTGACCGCGGTGGCCCAGGATGCGGCCGGCGCTCCGGGCACGACGCTCGTCAAGACGTTGACCATTGCCCATGACGCCGGCCTGCCCCAGGCCGCCGTCACCCAGCCCGCGGCCGGCGCCGTGTTCAACGTCGGTACCGGCAACGTGATCCACGTCGTGGCCACGGCCTCCGACGCCGAGACCGGAATCCGCCAGGTCACCGCCGCCATCGAGGGCGGTGCCACAATCACGCTCTCGCCGACGGCGAACCCGAACGAATACGCCGGCGACCTGCCGGTCCCGGCCGTCTACGGCGGATCGGCGGTCACCCGCAACATCACCGTCACCGCGACGGACTACGGCAGCAATACCGCGGCACGCTCGGTGGCCGTCCAGGTCCAGCCGCTCTTCGACCCGGCCGCACCGGTGGTCACCTTCACCTGCGCCACGGACGGCGCGCTGGCCGTGGCCGGCCGCACCATGACGCTCAGCGTCACGGCCATCCCCGGCTCGACCGGGAACGGCGTCGACGCCGTCACCTTCAGCGACGGCACGAACACCGTGACCACCACGAAGAACGGCAACGTCTACACCGGTACCTGGAACGTGCCCTCGCTCTCCGACGGCTCGGTGGTCACGCTCGTGGCCAGTGCCACGTCGCTGGGCGGCGTGACCGGTACCGCAGGCGCCACGGTCACGATCGTCGTTCCCGACAAGACCATCAGCTCCAACACCATCGTCAACAACGGCGATCTGTCGTACGACCTGCAGACCGTTGCCATCACCAACGGCACGACGACGCTCATCGGGCATCACGAATTCAAGCGCCTGGTCGTGCTCAACGGCGCGACGGTGGTCCAGAAGGCGGCCGACCTGAGCGGCGCCAACGGTCTGGACATCAAGACCGGCGCGCTCTACGTCGCCTGCGGCGGCTCCATCGACGTCAGCGCTCTCGGGTACGGCTCCAACACGACCTATCCGGGCGCGACGGCTGCGACCACGCAGAACGGCGGCAGCCACATCGGACTGGGCGGCGTCGACAGCGGCTCGCCCGCCACGACGTACGGCAGCATCGAGCAGCCTGCGGAAGCGGGATCGGGCGGCGGCGGCGGCGGCATGGGCGGCGGTGCGATCCACATCGTGACCACGGGCGCCATGGCCGTCGACGGAACGATCTTCGCCAACGGCAACGCCTACTCGACCTTCGGGAATCTCGCCGGCGCCGGCGGCTCGGTCTGGATCACGGCCGGAACGCTCGGCGGCAACGGCAGCATTCAGGCCCTGGGCGGCAACACCGGCAGTTGGGGAACGGGCGGCGGCGGTGCCATCTCCATCGCGTACTCGGGCTTCGGCTCGGGCGCGCTCCTCTCGCATCTCTCCGCGTCGTCGCAGGCGTCCAGCAGCCGCAGCGAATTCGGCGGCCCGGGCACCGTCTTCGTGCAGGGCCCCGGCTCGTCGTACGGCACGCTCACCGTCGACAACAGCGGCATCAACGGCCAGCCGGCGGTCTTCCCGTCGCTCGGCTCCGGGACCGCGCAGAGCGGCTCCGGCGGAGCGGTGCTGGTCACGGACCGCGCCTCGAACATCCCGGCGTATTTCGGCGGCCACTGGGTCGAGATCCGCGACGCGGCCGGGACGCTGCGCGGCACCTGGCGCATCCTGTCCATCGACCAGGCCAACGGCAGGAAGGTCACCCTCGCGCCGAATGCGGGCGAGGCCATCCCCGTGCAGGCCGGCGATCGTTGGCAGGGCGTCTATCGCTTCGACACGCTCTATGCCCCGAACGGCGATGCCTTCACCAGCATCGATCCGATTCGACTCGGTGACGGCAACGGCAACGTCACCCTGACCGGACCGACGGCGGCCGGCAAGTTCCTCAGCGTGGCCGATCCCATCTCGGCGGCCACGGCGAAGATCTACGGCAACGTCGCGGCATCGTCCATCACAGCCACATCGCTGGATGTGACCAGCGGAGCCGTGCTGGCCGCATCGGCGAATGCACTGACCATCTCCGCACCGGCGGTCACCGTCGAGAGCGGCGCGTCCATCGACGTCAGCAGCAATGGCTACGGCTCGAACACGACTTACCCCGGCGCCACGCCTCCGGCCAGCTTGAACGGCGGCAGCCACATAGGCATCGGCGGCGTGAATTCCGGCACGGCCGGCTCCACGTACGGCAGCGTCTATACGCCGTTCGAGGCCGGATCGGGTGCGGGCGGGGGAGGCCTGGGCGGCGGCGCCGTGCGCATCGACGCGAGCGGAACGTTACAGGTCGACGGCGCGATCCAGGCTAACGGCAATCTCTATCAGACGAACGGCAACCTCGCCGGAGCCGGCGGCTCGGTCTGGATCAATGCCGGCACCATCGCCGGCTCTGGCAAGATCGAGGCGCGCGGCGGAGACACGGGCAGTTGGGGAACGGGCGGCGGCGGAGCGATCTCGATCTCCTACGCCACGGCGGGCGGAACGGTCCTCTCGCACCTCGACGCGAAGACCTCTCCCTCCAGCAGCCGCTCGGAATTCGGCGGCGCGGGCAGCATCTATCTCCGCGCGTCCGGCTCCACGTTCGGCGCTCTGACCGTCGATAACGGCGGCTTGAACGGCCAGCCCACCGAGCTGCCTTCGCTCGGCACCGGCACGGCGCAGGCGGGCAGCGGCGGGGCCACTCTCGTCACCGACCGCGCCGCGAACATTCCTGCGTACTTCACCGGTCACTGGGTCGAGATCCGTGACGGGAATGGCCTTTACAAGGGCACGTGGCGGGTTGCACCGTCGCCTGCCGCAAAGACGGTCACGCTAGCACCCAACGGAACGACGGATGTGCCCAGCGTCCAGCAGGGCGACCAGTGGCGCGGCGTCTATCGTTTCGACGACATCACCGTCACGGGCGCGAAGCTGCAATCCGGTGACCGGATCGACAGCACCAACCCGGCCGTGAAGAACGGCTCGGGGCAGATCCTCTTCAACGCGGCGCGGCCCACGGTCGACGCCGCGAAAGTGGCGTCGATCCAGATCATTCCGAGCACGTCGGGCAACGCCAACATCGTCGCTCCGGCGGGCACCGTCAGTGACAGTGATTCCCCGGTCAAGCTCACGGCCACGAATGACCGGACGCTCGCCCAGTACAACGGCACGGCCAACACCGACGGCTCGTTCACCCTGCCCGTGGCCGGCACGATCGGAGACGTCTTCTCGATCGTGGCCACCGATTCGCACCCCGTCTACCCGCTCTCCGCGGCTCCGTTCGCGGTGAGCAACTGGATCTATGGATCGCTCGCGTCCGTCGCGGTCAACCCGTCCACGGTGACCGGCTCGGCAACGGCCACCGGCACGGTGACCCTCGCGGCCGCGGTGTCCGTCGATACGACCGTTGGCCTGGCAAGCAGTGCAACGGCGACCGTGATCGTTCCCGCCACCGTTCTCGTGCCGGCAGGGCAGACGACGGCGACCTTCGCGATCTCCACGGTCAACCCGCCCGCAGACGCCGGCGTCACCATCACGGCGACCGCGGCATCGGGCCAGCAGACGGCCGCGATGACCGTGCACGGTGTCGGGCTGGCCCTGCAGGTGGCGCCGCCGAGCGTGATCGGAGGGACGGCGTCCACCGGCACCGTCTCGCTGTCCACGCCCGCCACCGCGGCGACGACGGTCAATCTCTCGTCGAACAACGCCGCGGCGGTAGTCCCTGCCGCGGTCAGCATCGTGGCGGGACAGTCGTCGGCGCAGTTCAGCATCACCACCTCCGCGGTCTCCGCCAATGTCAGCGCGATCATCACCGCGGGTTACGGCCAGGTTCAGGCCACGGCGCCGCTTTCCGTGCTCGCGCCGCAGATCAGCGCGGTCACGGCCACGCCGCAGTCGCTCTATGGCGGCAACACGCTCTCGCTCACGGTGCAGCTCAACGGTCCGGCGCCGGCAGGAACGAGCGTGGCTCTCACGTCTTCGGATCCGGCGGTCGTCGTCCCGGCCAGCGTGGCCGTCACGACCGGTTCCACGTCGGCGACCATCACCGTCACGACGGCCAGCGTCGCAACGAACACGAATGCGGTCATCACGGCCACGTATCACGGCACGAGCCAGGCCGCGGTAACCGTCCTGCACGACGGCAATCCGCCAACAGTGACCATCACCGCGCCGGCGGCCGGGGCGACGTATGTCTCCGGCAACACCATCGCCGTGGCGGCGACCATCTTCGACGCCGAGGTGGGTGTGAAGCAGGCCAGCGCGGCGATCGACGGTGTGAGCGTCGCCATGACGCCCGACCCCGTCAAGCCCAACGTCTGGAATGCGAACGTCACGGCCCCGGCCGTCGACGGCACGGTCCCCGTGGCGAAGAGCATCATCGTTACCGGCAGCGATTTCGCCGGCAACCCGCGAACGAGCAGTGTGGCCATCAACGTGCAGCCCATCGTCGATGCCCTCGCTCCGACCGTCACCTGGACCTGCAACTCCACGGGCGCCATGTATCCGATCGGTGCCGTGGCCCAGCTCAAGGTCCTGGCCATGCCGGCCAGCGGCGACTCCATCAGCGGCGTCGCCGTCACGATCACCGATCCGTCCGGCGCGAACACCTACCCGATGACGGCGGCGGGCGGCGGCATCTATACGTACAACTACACGACTGTGAGCGTCGCCAGCGACACGCTCGTGACCCTTCGTGCCGTGGCCACCACCTTCGGCAACAAGAGCGCCGGTTACTCGACCTCGCTCACGATCCTGGCCAATTCGCCCTTGAACGTGACGTTCAGCACGAACGCCACGATCTCTGCCACGGACACGTCCAATGACGGCAAGACCGTCATCGTCACCGGCGGCAAGCTGATGATCATCGGCCAGCACACCTTCAGCCGTCTGATCGTCGTCAATACGGCGACTGTCACCTCGAATTCGGCCACGCCGAGCGGCGTCGATCTCATCGTCCCCAGCGTCTTCGTGGCCTGCGGAGCGTCAATTGACGTGAGCGGGAACGGGTACGGGCAGAACACGACGTATCCGGGGTTGACGGCGTCGGGGGATGCGACGGGAGGAAGCC
>CAZYTO010000007.1:51376-53383 GCA_964650405.1 uncultured Thermoanaerobaculia bacterium
TGGGAAGCGGTACGGCCCAGACGGGCACGGGCGGGAACACGCTGGTCCTGAGTACTACGACCAACACGCCTGCCTACTTTGGCGGGAACTGGGTGCGGATCACGCGCGGTGGAGTGTTGCAGGGGACGTGGCGGATCGCGCCGATGGCAGCGGCCAGCAAGACGGTGACGCTGGTGCCCAACGCGAGCGAGACGATCTCGCTGGCCGTGGGCGACTCCTGGCAGGGCGTCTATCTCTTCGACAGCAAGACGGTGAGAAACGGTGCGACGCTGACCAGCGTCGATGCCATCAACCCGGCTTCGATCGGCGGTTCGCCGGTCAGCGAGGCGGTAGCGACGACGCCGGCCGCAGCGGATCCATCCGAGGGGCATGCGGTGGTGCCTGTGGCGCCTGCGGCCGCTCCACAGCCGGCACCGGCGCTGGCGTCGCTCGAGCTTTCCCGGACCACCGCCGGCAGCGGCGAGTCGTTCAGCGCAGTGGTCACGCTCACCGCGCCGGCACCGGCGGGAGACGTAGTCGTGGCTCTCAGTAGCTCGTGCGCAGCGTTGGAGGTTCCGAGCGTGGTGGTCATCCCGGCGGGGCTCACGTCGATGGCATTCACCGTGACCACGGCTTGCGCCTGTCCGCCGCATGATCAGGCCACGATCACGGCCGTCTATGGCGCCGTGCACGTCGCAACGGTGACCGTCACGGATTGCCCGCCGGTCACGAACGAAAAACGGCCGGGCAGGCCTTGAGACAGTAACGACGAATCATGAACGCGGCTCCGCGCGAGCGGAGCCAGGTCCACGAAAACTCAGGAAACACGGCGCACGGCGCGGTTCTCCGCGCTCCCGCCCTTCAGGAACTCGAATGACTAGTCTGAGACTCGGTAAGTCCCTTCTTCTCGCCGCCGTGATCGGCGCGGCCTTCGCTGCGCCCTACCGCTTACAGGCGGCGGACGACCCGTTTGCGGTGAACGGCGCACTGACTTCGCGCGCCGTCTTCTCCTGCACGGAACTGACCATGTCGAACGGGACGATCGACTCGGCAGGCATCACTTCCAACACCGGCAGCAACCACGGCGACGTCGCTTCCACGAGCAACATCCGCATGTCGGGCAACGCCCTCATCAAGGGCAACGCCGTGGCCGGCCCCAACAAGACCTTCACCCTCACCGGCAATGCCTCCATCACCGGGACGAAGACCAACGCCACCACCGTCGAGAACTGCATCCCCATCGACCTGACGGACCTGGTCACGTCGGTCAAGGCCACGAACGACAACGCCAAGATCCCCCTGACGGACCGGGGCAAGGTGGCCCTGGGCGGCACGAATCACACCGACTTTTCCATGAGCGGCCAGGATTCGATCACCATCCCTCCCGGCACGTACTACTTCACCAGCATCACCCTCAGCGGCGGCGCGACGATCAAGCTGACCGGCTCGACGCACATCCTCGTCAACGGAAAGGTCACCCTCACCGGCGGCAGCGTCACCAACCCCAATCCCTTCAAGCTCCACCTCTGGGTGGCTGGCAGCGGTCCGGTGTCGCTCTCGGGCGGTGCCTCGGTGACGGCCTTCATCTACGCGCCGTCCGCCTCCGCCAGCCTTTCCAACGCCAACCTCACCGGCAGCCTCTTTGCCAACTCCGTCTCCATCAGCGGTCCCTCGCAGGTCCGGCGCGCCGTCGACGACGCCCTTCCCTCGGTGGCCATCACCTCGCCCGCGGACGGCGCCATCGTTCCCGATCCGGCCCATGTGCTGGTGAAGGGGACGGCGTCGGACGATGAGACCGGCGTGGCCTCCGTGCAGGTCAACGGGCACAACGCCACCCTCAACGCCGACGGCACCTGGCAGATCACGCTCGACCTGACCGGCCCGTCGCCGGCCACGATCACGGCCGTGGCCACGGACTTCGAGGGCCACATCCCCAAGGCCAAAATACCCCTGAACCCCCGGTTTGATCATTGGATCGACGAGGATATCGGCAGCCCGCCACTCAGCCGCGCGAAAGTGCAGAAGCGG
>CAZYTO010000008.1:0-50828 GCA_964650405.1 uncultured Thermoanaerobaculia bacterium
GAGAAGTGGGTCGGCAGCCTGATGGAGCAGCAGCATCGCACGATGATCGCGGCCATCAAGCGCGGCCGCTTCGACGCACCCGCGGACTCCACGAAATCCGGCATCCCGCGGCCGACCATCGACGCCTCGCTCCTGGGCGCCGCCGGCGCCGTGGCGGCAACCGCGGGAGGCGACGAGAAGACCCTGGACCAGGTCATCATCGACTACCTCGCCTCCGAGGCCGAGAGCGAGCACCTCGAGCTC
Source organism: uncultured Thermoanaerobaculia bacterium (assembly GCA_964650405.1). Taxonomy (GTDB): domain Bacteria; phylum Acidobacteriota; class Thermoanaerobaculia; order Gp7-AA8; family Gp7-AA8; genus CAZYTO01. The sequence goes on from CAZYTO010000008.1 coordinate 244, forward strand.
TCGATCATGAACGTTGTCGAGTTCTACGCCGGCACGCCCGTCGAGCTGCGCGTGGCCACCAGGAAGAGCCTCTCCCAGAACCCGATCGCCGCGGCCGCGATCGAGGTGAAGGTCATCTCCACCGTCGAAGCTCCCCGGGTCGTCTTCCGCGGCAAGACCGCGGCCGACGGCACCGCCGTCATCCGCTGCACCATCCCGCCGTTCCGTGAAGGCACCGCCGCGGTGATCATCTCCGCGCAGAGCGCCATCGGAAACGACGAGGTGAAGCAACTGGTGAAGCGCAAGAAATGAGGGCGAAGCCCGAAGCGATCAGGAACCCTCTCCCAACCACTCACCACTAACCACTTTCCCCGTTCCTCCCTGGCCCTCACTCTGCATTTGACAGCTTCGAGAACATGTTTCGCCGTCGTGCCTTTCGCGTGCTCGCCCTGCTGGCCGGGATCGCGGCCGTGCTCTACCTCCTGGTCAGCCTCTACCTCCCGTCCTCGCGGCGGCTGATCTTCGGCGTCGACCGGACGAACGGCGCCGTCCGCGTCGTCAGTTCGCACGTCACGTTCCTGCCGCCGTTCCAGTTCTACCGCCTGACGTTCGACAAGCGCGACGGCTATGCCCAGCGCGACGGCGTCATCCGCATCGTCTCGAAGGACGGCGTGCCGGTGACGATGCTCTACCGCCTCCGCTTCGGCATCGCCGCCGACCGCATCCCCGACGCCCGGCGGCTGGTGAACGACGGCTGGAGCGCCTGGATCCGGGCCCGCGTCGGCGAGGCCGTTTCGGCGGTGACGTCGCAGATCCCCATCGAGGATCTGCTCTCGCCAGCCTCGCAGTTCCACTCGCAGCGCGACCCGTTGCGGCAGACCGTGGCGCGCCACCTCGCGGCCAGCGGCCTGTACGTCACGGCCTTCGAGATCGCCCGCCTGGAAGTCGATCGCGATGCGCTCCTGCGGGTGAAGCGCGTCGAGTTGCGCCGCGACGCGCGCAGCGTCCCCGGCCGCCTGGCCATCTTCGCCATCGACGGCGCGGACTGGGAACTGCTCCGGGAGCTGATGGGCGACGGACGCCTGCCCAACCTGAAGGCCCTGGCCCAGGGCGGGGCCACCGGCTCGATGATGACCATCCAGCCCACCGTCTCGCCCATGCTCTGGACGACGGTCGCCACCGGCCTCCCGCCCGACCGCCACGGCGTGCTCGACTTCACCGATCGTGACGCGCATGCACCGGTCGATGCCAACGCGCGCCGCGCGCCGGCACTGTGGGACATCGCAGAGGCGTTCGGGCGGCCGACGGAGGTCGTCAACTGGTGGACGGCCTGGCCGCCGACGTCGAGCACCGGCGTGGTCTTCGACACGCCCGGCCCCGCGCTGGCAACAGCGATCTATCCGCCCACGCTCTCGGCACGCGCCCAGGCCCTGGCCGTGCCCGTCAGCACGGTCGGCTACGAGAACCTCCGCCGCTTTCTCAACATCACCCAGTCCGAGTTCAACACAGCCGTGGAGAGCGGCAATGCCGCCGATCCGGTCAACATCTTCCGGGCCATCCTGGCCAAGACGTGGACCGACCACCGCGTGGCCATCAACCTCTACAACGAGCAGAAGCCGCTCGTGCTGATGGTGTCGTACGACGGTACCGACGCCGTCAATCATCTCTTCGCGCCGTTTCACCCGCCGTTTCGCGACGGCGTGAGCGAGTCCGGCTACCGCAGGTACTGGCCGGCCGTGACCAACTACTACGCCGAGATCGATCGCCTGCTCGGTGAGTGGATGAACGTCCTGCCGCCAGATACGACCGTGCTCATCACCTCCGCCCACGGCTTCCGCTGGGACCGGACCCGGCCGCGCGCGATGCCGAACGGCGGCGCGTCACTGGGCGATCATCGCAGCCCCGGCGTCTTCATTGCGTACGGCCAGCACGTCGCGGCGGCGCACGGTTATCACCCCATCTCCATCTACGACGTCGCCCCGACGGCTCTCACGCTGCTCGGTCTGCCGAAGGCCACGGACATGCCCGGAGGGGCCGCGACCTGGGCGTTGCCGAGCCTCGCGCCGGTGAAGTCCGTGCGCGTGGTCAGTTACGGCGAGTTCGTCGCGCAGCGACCCGTCGATACGTCCGAACACCTCGATGCGAAGTCCTACCAGCAGGTCCTGCAGGCCATCGGCCACCTCAACGATCCGGCACGGAATGCCACGCCGCTGCTCGAGGAAAACGATCAGCCCGAGGAGACGAAGCCCCTGCCTCCGGATCAGTGGGCCCGCTACGCCTACTACAACAACCTCGGCGTGCAACTCCGCGGACAGGGGAAGACCACCGACGCCGTCGACGCCTTCAACACAGCCATCAAGCTGAATCCCTCGCGCCCGGTGCCGTATCTCAACCTGGCCATGGCCCTCTTCGACCGGCAGGCGTACGCCGACGCCGACGCGGCGTTCCTGCAGTCCGTGGCTCACGGGCTCCCGAATGCAGAAGAGTATTTCGTCGACTACGCGGCGCTCTACCGCGAGCGCAACAGCCCCACGCGCGCTATCGCGCTATTGTCCAGGGGGAAGGAGATGTTCCCGCAGTCCGCCGTCATCGCCGCGAACCTCGGCGCGACGCTCGTCTCCGTCAGCAGGTACACGGACGGTGTGCCCGAGCTCGAGCGCGCGCTGGGACTGCAGCCGTCCTCGACGCTCGTGCTCAACAACCTCGGCGTGTTCTACGCAAAGCACAACGACTACGCCCGCGCGCTCGATTACTGGAACCGCTCGCTCTCGATCGAGCCCCACCAGCCGCAGATTCGCGACGCGGCGAACGCGGCGCGGGCGCACTTGTGAATCTCGTCATCCTGCGCCCTTTTCACTGGTGGGTAGAAACCATCGACGGGGGACCGGGGCACGCGGAGATCGCGGAGAATCGCGGAGGACTGAGTGCCTCCTCCGCGTCCTCCGCGTCCTCCGCGTGAGTTGCTTCTTCGGCACGTAAAAAACCCGAATGACACTGGGAGTTTCTTGGAACCGTAGCGAGAGACCTAGGCGTGAGTGGTTCTGCACGAAGCCTGGCATTGTTCGGAACCACCCACCCAGGTCCCTCGCGTACGCTCGGGATGACCGTTACCGCTTTCGCGTAACGAGAATCATTCGCGGTGCGCCGAGGCGGTACGGCTCACGCTGAGGCGAGGCGTACATCGCTTCGACGTCGAGACCGTGGCGGTCGAACATGTCCCGCAGCTCGGCGGCGGTGAAGACCCACATGTGGGCGGTCTTCGTCTCGCGCGCTGCGCCGCGAAGGAACGAGTACTCCACGTCCAGCCGGCTTTCTTCGACGATGTACTTCGAGGAGCTGAAGAAGAGGATGTCGCCTACCTCGATCCAGCGCCGGTCGGTCAGCGAGGGGAGGAGCGACTCCGCCACCGTGCCGATTTCCAGGACGAAGGCCGCGCCTGGCCGCAACGCCCGGGCGATCGAGGCGACGGAGGCGTCCGTACCGCGGCGCCCGACGTAGCCGAAGCTGTTGCCGAAGCAGATCGCGCCGTCGAAGTATTCGCTCCACGGCAGCTCCCGCATGTCGCACTGAAGCCAGTCCACGGATACGCCCGCGGTTTCCGAGGCCGTTCGTGCCGAAGCGAGGAAGTGGGCGGAGATGTCGGCGCCCGTCATCCCGTAACCGGCGCGTGCCAGGGGAATCGTATGGCGGCCGCCGCCGCAGGCTACGTCGAGGAGCTTCGTTTCGTCCGGCGGGCCGAAAACGCTCTGCAGGAAGGCGATGTCGTCATCGGGAGGCGGCGCCGCTGCCAGCCAGAAGTCGACTGCCGCACCGCTGAAAAACTCATGGATCCATGTGTCGCTCAATGTCGTTCTCCATTCGTTGTAGGGCACGACTGCGTCGTGCCGAATCCCGGTCTGCGCGTGGATCGGACGATGCGCGCCACCGCCCGCCCACGGAATTCGGCACGACGCAGTCGTGCCCTGCAGGAAATCGGGCGGACACACGTGCGTCATGTCCGCGCGAACATCGGAGGGAATCATCGAGGCAGGATCAGAGGTCGGCGTAGGTCAGAGGCGAACTCGGCACGGATGATACAGGACGGCGCGGGCGAGCGGGAGACGGGGGGCGAGCGGCGAGCGGGGGGTGCGGCGGGCAGACCTGCTTCGCCGCTCGCCGCTCGCCATGACCCGCTCGCCGCCTCACCCAGACCTGTGATGAACGGCACACTCTTGACTCGACTCGGCCCGGCAAAATAGACTTGTAATCGCAATTGAGACTCAATCTCAATTGTTCTCAGAGTCAGATGCCTTCTGTCGAACGAGAGGTCCAGCGCTTTCAACAGTTCCTGGGCGGCCAGGGACTGAAGCTCACCAATGAGCGCACGGCCCTCGTCCGCGAGATCTTCGCCATTCACTACCACTTCGAGGCCGACGAGCTTCTCTTCAAGATGAAGGAGAAGCGCGTCAAGATCTCCCGGGCCACCGTCTACCGCACGCTGGAGCTGCTGGTGAAGTCGGGGATGGTCCGCCGCGTCCACCTCGGCGAGGACCACTACCACTATGAGCACGTCACCGGGAACTCGCACCACGACCATCTCATCTGCACCACGTGCGGCACGGTCATCGAGTTCAACGACCCGCTGCTCGAGGCCCGGCAGCATGAGATCTGCGAGCGAAAGAAGTTCACCCCCACCTTCCACAACCTTCAGATCCTCGGCCTGTGCGATTCGTGCCGCAGGAAGGGCGAGCAGCCCGACGCCCCCGACCGCGTGAAGATGATTGCCCAGACCGTGCAGTTGCGAAAGTGACCCCGAACGATCAAGGACCCCATCGAAATGCTCCCAGCTCTCGTCATCGTCTTTCGTGAAGGCTTCGAAGCCTTCATTACCGTCGCCATCATCCTCGCGTACCTCCGCAAGACCGGCCGCGACTGGCTGCGGCCCACCGTCTATGCCGGCATCGTCATCTCGCTCATCGCCAGCGGCGGCCTCGGCTACATCCTCGGCCAGATCAACGAGTCGCTCTGGGAGGGCATCCTAGGGCTCGTGGCCGCCGTGCTCGTGGCGACGTTCGTCGTCCACGTCTGGCGCACGGCGCCGATGATGAAGCGGGACATGGAGACCAAGCTGGAAACGGCTTCGGCGAAGTCGTCCAGCTTCCTGGCCGTGGCCGGCGTGTTCGTTTTCACGGTGCTGATGGTCACGCGCGAAGGGATGGAAGCGGCGCTGCTGCTCATCCAGGTGCGCAGCAACCACGGCATGTTCCTCGGCTCGATCGCCGGCCTGTGCGCCGCGGCCCTGATGTCCTGGGCATGGGCGCACTACGGCCACCGCATCAACATCAAGCGCTTCTTCCAGGTGACCGGCCTCTTCCTGCTGCTCTTCACGCTACAGATCGTCTTCTACGCCGTGCATGAGCTCTCCGAGGCCGAAGTGCTCGGGAGATGGAGCAACGCGATTCACAACGCCACCGAGCCTTACTCGCCCGTCGGCTACTACGGGAAGTGGGTCTCGATCGGCATGCTCGGACTGTGTGCGGCGTGGCTGGCCGCCGTCTCGATCAAAGACCGTCTCGAACGAACGAATCTGACCGCATAAGCCGATGAAAACCACCGCTCTGGTGCTGTTTCTTGGGATAGGTGTCTTCGCACGACCGGCCGAGGCCGTCACGCGGGCCCGGTATCTTATGGGAACGATCTGCGAGATCGAGGCCGCGGACGCGCGCGAGATCGACGCCGCGTTCGACGAAGGGGCGCGCATCGAGCGGCTGATCAGCACCTGGCGCGACGACACGGAGCTGGCGCGCCTCAACCGCGGCGGGATCGCCACCGTTTCGCACGAGCTCTACGCGCTGCTCCGCGACGCCATGACGTTTGCACACGATACCGGCGGCGCCTTCAACCCGCTCGTCCGCCCGCTGATCGACCTCTGGCGTACACGCGCCGAGGGCCGCGTCCCGGGCGAGACAGCGCGGAAGGAGGCCGTCGCGCGCGTTGCGCTCGCAAATGCGCAGTTCTGTGGAGGCCGGACCATCACCTCCGGCGCGAGCTCTTCCGTCCAGGAGCAGGCATCGGCGGAACATCATGAAGACGGACAGGATTGTCCGTCCCCCACGATCCGGCTCATGAACGGCGCGCAGTTCGAAGAGGGCGGCTTCGGAAAGGGCTACGCGCTCGGCAGGATGCTGGAGAAGATCACGGCGCCGCACGCGGTGCTGAATTTCGGCGGCCAGATCCTCGTTCGCGGCAGCGCGCGGGTCACGATCGCGCATCCGCTCCACCGCGACCTGCCGCTGGTGGCGCTGACGCTGACGAACGCGTCGCTGTCGACGAGCAGCGGCTCGGAGAAGGCGTTCCTCGTGGACGGCGTCCGCTTCTCGCACATCATCGACCCCGCCAGCGGCATCGCTCTGCCGCCGCGCGGGTCGGTCTCGGTGATCGACGCCTCGCCCTTCGTCGCGGACGCGCTTTCGACCGCCCTCTACGTCATGGGCCCGGAGCGCGGCCTGGCCTGGGCACGTGGCCACGGTGTGACTGCGATTTTCATCAGCGAAACAGGGGAAGTAACGACGTCGTCGCCCATCGATGGCTTGACGACGATGAAGGAGAATCCGTGAAACGTATCCTCATCTCACTCTTCGCGCTGATCGTTGCGCTGTTCATGGCTCTGTTCATGGCGACCAGCGCTTTCGCCCAGGATGCCCAGGACCTCGACCGCCGCCTGCGGGCGCTGGAGGAGAAGATCGCGAAACTGCAGTCGCCGGAAGTCGCCGAGCTGCGGCAGGAGATCGACGTCCTTTCCCGCGAGATCGAAGCGCTGAAGAACGCACAGCAGCCCAAGGCGGCAACGGCCGAAGCGGCCACCGCTGGAGCAACCACCGCCGGCACCACTCCCCAGACCATCGGCCTCGGCGTCCCCGCTTCGAAGGTCTATCGCGCCGAGCAGGGTGTGTCGTTCGGCGGCTACGGCGAGTTTGCCTACCAGAAGGAGCACGCCAACTTGGCCCGCGCCGACGTGCTGCGGGCCGTGCTCTACACCGGCTACAAATTCTCGAACCGCGTGCTCTTCAATTCGGAGCTGGAAGTGGAAGACGCGAGCACGGAGGTGGGCGGCAACGTGAACATCGAGTTCGCCTACCTCGACTACCTCCTTCACCCGCAGGCCAACGTCCGAGCCGGACTCGTGCTCATGCCGGTCGGCCTGGTCAACGAACAGCACGAGCCGACGGCGTACCTGGCCTCGCGCCGTTCGCTCACGGAGACGGTGATCATTCCTGCCACGTGGAGCGAGCTCGGCGCCGGCGTCTTCGGCGAAACGGGCCGCTGGACGTACCGCGGCTACGTTACGACGGGCCTTCGGGGCAACGAGTTCGACGGCGCGGAGGGAATCCGCGCGGGGCGGCAGGGCGGCGGCAATGCCATCGCGGAAGACCTGGCCGTCGTGGGCCGCGCCGACTTCCACCCGTTCGAGGGGACGATGCTCGGCGGCTCGATCTACAGCGGCGACACCGGCCAGGGCCAGCGCACGGGAAGCGATCAGCGAATCCGCGGCCGGGTCACGCTCGCGGAGCTGCACGCCGACTCGCACTTCCGCGGCACGTCGCTGCGCGCGCTCTGGGCGCGCGGGACGGCGAAAGACGTGCAATTGCTGGCCGACGCAACCGACCCCGTGGGCCGCAGCTTCGGCGGCTGGTACGTCGAAGGCGGTTACGACCTCGGCGCTCTGCTGACGACGTTCAAGGACGCCTCGGTCACGCCGTACGTCCGCTACGAGCGCGCCGACACGCAGCGCCGGGCCGCGCCCGGCTTCGTTCGCAATCCGGAAAATGACCAACGCGTCTTCACCGCCGGCGTGGCCTGGAAACCGATCTCGCAGACGGTCTTCAAGATCGACTGGGAAAACGTCCAGAACCGCGCGCATACCGGGAAGGACCGGTTCAACGCATCGCTGGGGTACATCTTCTAACCAAGGGCGAAGGCATGCAAAGGCTGAAAGGTTGAAAGGCTGGAAGGTGAGAACGCCGGCAGGGACAATTTTTCAGCCTTCTCAGCCTCTCAGCCCTCGAGAGATGGCTATGAAGAAACTCGTCGCGCTCGCTCTGCTCGTGTTCGCCGTCTCCGCATCCGCTCGCGTGCTCATGACGCAGGATCAGGCATTGGCCGGCGTCTTTCCCGGCGGGGCGAAGCGCGAGAAGTTCTTCCTCACGCCCCAGCAGGTCGCGGCGGCGAAGAGTGAGAGCGGCGTCGATTTCGACGATCAGCTCATCGTCCGCTACGCCGGTCCGGACGGGCGCTATGCGTACTTCGATACGCACCGCGTTCGCACGATGCCCGAGACGGTGATGGTCGTGGTGAAGGCGGACGGCTCGATCGAACGGATCGATATCCTCTCCTTCGACGAGCCGACGGACTACTTTCCGAGGCCGCGGTGGATCGATCAGCTCCGCGGCAGGAAGCTCGACCGGGAGCTGGCCCTCGACCGCGGCATCCGCCCCATCTCCGGGGCCAGCCTCACCGCCCGGGCCATCGTCAACGCCTCGCGCAAGGTGCTGGCCCTGCACCACGTCCTGGCCGGAGTGACGTGGCGATGATGTCGCGGGCACAAGTGGTCCTGCTGCAGCTCTCCGTCCTGCTGATGACGGCGACCGGGGCGGTGTTCGCCTGGATGAAGTACTTCCTCGAGCCGGCTGACGAGTTTGCCGTCGTCAATCATCCCCTGCAGCCGTGGATGCTGGCCCTGCACGTGGTGCTGGCTCCGCTGGCCGTGTTCGTCCTGGGCTGGGTCTTCGGCCCGCACATCTGGCCGGGAATCCAGAAGCGGACAGCGCCGAAACGGACGAGCGGGCTCTGGTCTGCCTTCGCCATCTCGCCCATGGTGCTCTCCGGCTACCTCTTGCAGGTCACGACCGCCGACACCGTCCGGCACGCCATGGCGGTCGCGCACTGGGTCTCGTCGGCGTTCTTCGTGGCCGCATACGTGGTGCACTACGTCACACCGAAGCGGTGACCGGCATGAGGCGGCATGGGATGAGGCGGATGAGGCATGAGTGGCTGCCGCGGTGAGGCTGCGTAGCCTTGAACGCCGGACGGCGTCCTCATGCCTCGTTACTCATTGTTACTCATGCCTCATGCCAGTCTCTTACGGCGCGTCTTTCGCATGGAATGCGCGGCGGAGGTGTCCTCATGTTTACGACGAACAAGTTCAGCTTCAGCAAGTTCGCGATCTCGTTCCTGGCCGGCGCGACGGCAGGTGTCGTGGCCGGTCTGGTCATCGCGCCACGCCTGAGCCGCAAGACCCAGCGCGAGATCCGGAACGGGTTCGACAAGGTGGTCGACAAGATGGAGGAGAAGGTCGAAGACGTGGCCGCCGCGCTGCGCCGGGTCGTGTAATCCGACGGGTGTAGGGCACGACTGCGTCGTACCGAACCCCCGGTTCGTGGCACGGTCAACCGGCCGCCACCACCCGCCCGCGGGGGTTCGGCACGACGCAGTCGTAGCCTACGCCAGCTCGGGGAGGCGCTCGATCATCCGCTCCAGGCGGCGGAGCGTTCGCGCTTTGCCGAGCACGGCCGCGACGTCGAAGATGGGAGGCGACACCATCTTGCCCGTGAGCGCGACACGCAGCGGGTGAATGAGCTTGCCGGCACTGACGCCGCGCGATTCGGCCAGGGCTCGCAGCGACTGCTCCGTGGCCGTGACGTCGAACGGCTCGGTGGCTCCCAGCGCCTCGTGCAGCTCCCTCATGCGCGGAGCCAGTTCGTCGCCCTTGAGATGTTTCTTCACCGCGTCGTCGTCGTAGGGCACGGCTTCGTCGGCGGCGAAGTAGAACTCCATCTGCTCGGCCATCTCCCGGAGCGTGCGTGCCCGCTTCTGGAACAGCTCGACGAGGGCCAGGATCTCGTAGACCGGCTCACGGTGCGTGAGAAACGGCGCGAGGTGCGGGTAGATCTCTTCCGGCTCCATCCGCATCAGGTACTGGCCGTTCATCCACAGGAGTTTCTCGACGTCGAAGACGGCCGGAGCCTTGTTCACGTCGCGCAGATCGAAGAGGGCCGCGGATTCGGCCGGAGTGAAGAGCTCGCGGTCCCCGCCGGGCGACCAGCCGAGGAGGGTGAGGAAGTTGAACAGGGCCTGGGGAACGATGCCCATGTCGCGGTACTCCTCCGCAGACGTGGCACCGGTGCGTTTGCTCAGGCGCTTCTTGTCCGGACCGAGGATCAGCGGGAGGTGCGCGAACTCGGGGACCGGCGCGCCGAAGGCCTGGAAGAGGAGGATGTGCTTGGGCGTGTTGGAGAGGTGGTCGTCGCCGCGGGCGACGTGCGTGATGGCCATGTCGATGTCGTCGACGACGACGGACAGGTGATAGGTCGGGTAGCCGTCGGAGCGCAGCAGGACGAAGTCGTCGATCAGCTCGGTGTCGAAGTGGACGTCTCCGCGGATGAGATCGTGGAAGCGGACGTCGCCCGGATCGACCTTGAACCGGATGACATGCGGGACGTCGTCCGGCTGCAGCGCCCCAGCGTCGGCGAGGGTCCGGCACTTCCCGGAGTAGCGATAGGCCTTCCCGGCGTGCTCGGCCGCGCTCCGCTCGGCGTCGAGCTCTTCCACCGTGCAGTAACAACAATAGGCCCGGGCCGCGGTGACGAGCTCCACCGCCCGCTCGCGATAACGGTCGAGCCGGTCACTCTGGTAGAGCGGCCCTTCGTCCCACTCTACGCCCAGCCACTGCAGCGAGCTGACGATCTGCTCGGCATGGTGCTGGCGGGAACGCTCCACGTCCGTATCCTCGATCCGCAGCAGCATCGTGCCGCCGTAGCGGCGCGCGTGCAGCAGGTTGAAGATGGCTGTCCGGGCGCCCCCGACGTGGAGAAACCCGGTGGGGGATGGAGCGAATCGCAGCTTCATGGCGGCCGAGGAGTCTATACAATCGAGCGGTCATGCGGAACGAGCGCGGCTTCTCGCTCATCGAGGTGCTCGTGGCCTTGCTGATCCTGGCCATCGTCATCACCACGACGATCGGGATGTTCGGCGAGCGCCAGAAGCGCATGCGTCAGGCCAATGAGATGACGCTGGCCTACCAGGTCCTGGCGAACGAGGTCGAGTACTGGAGGCGCGTTCCGCTCGATTTCATCGACAATACGGATAATCAGAAGTTCCAGACGGACACGACGCTCATCCAGCCGCTCGCGCCCTTCGTGACCACGGTGAAGGTCGATAAACCGAATGACGACGTACGGCAGGTGACGTTCAGCATCAAATGGGACAGCGGCAAACGCGAGGCGAAGCTCTCCATCGCCCGGGTCAACACGGGAGCGAATCCTCTATGGTGAGCCGCAGACATGCCCAGCGCGGCTACTCGCTGATGGAGATCACGGTGGTCCTGGCCGTCTTCGGCATCTTTCTCTACATTGTCGTCATGCTGACCGCCGAGATGAGGAACCAGGAGAAGCGCTACCCGGTGAACCTCCTGACCAACCCCGAAGTGAATTCCGTGCTGGCCCGCCTCCGGCGCGACGTGTACGACACGAAGGCCTACTACCAGGAGTACGCGAAAATACCGGCCGGCACGGACGTCCTGTGGGTGGATTCAATCTCGGAAGCCGGCACGAGCGAAGTGATCATGTGGGACTTCCGCACTGAGGGGGAGGTCCACCGCCGCGTCTACAACAGCGCCCAGGTGCAAGTCTCCGAATGGGTGACTCACGCCACGCCGCACTTCGAGGTCCTTCAACCACCACCACCGCCGCAATTCAGCTCCGAGTGGCCGCATGGAGCCACTCCAGCGGACGTCAAAGCGTTCGACATGACCGACCCGAAGAACCCGAAACTTTCGATCGATGAAATCATCACGCCGCGTCCCCACCCGTAGTCAGCGCGGTTACGTGCTGATCTCGGCCATCGTCCTGGCGATCCTCTACTTCGCCCTGATGGAGCTCATGCTCATCGACTCGTCGCGCACGCTCCAGCAGGCGCAGCGCTTCCGCTCGCGCATCGTGGCCCAGACGCTCGCCGAGAGCGCCGCCGAGCTTTCCGCCGTCCACATCGTCGACCGCTTCGGCACGAACGTCGACGCGGAGGATGAGCAGGGCAAGATGATCGGCCAGGGACGGCGGACGAACATGGCCTTCGAGCTCACCGGCAGCGGCACGACGACCGGCGTCATGGCGGTCACGGCCACGGTACGCGTTCAGGGAACGGTCGTAGGCACCAATCACCTGACGATCGACTACACGTTCCACTCGCAATAGGCGGAGCGGGATAGAATTCGCGCATGGGCGGCAATCCGCGGGAGCACGTCAAGGACAAGGGATTCTGGGACGGCGGCGACGCCGGGCGCGGCACGAACAAGGAGTCGGGCGGCCGGGCCGGAGGGTTCCCGGGCGTCCGGCGGCCGAACAACACCGGCGTCAAGACCGACCTCGAGTACCCGGCTGCAGGGCAGAATCCCGAGGAGAAAGCAATCCGATCCGGCAGGTGAATCGTAAGGTTCAGCATCTCCGCAAACGTTCGTGAATGGCCTCGAATGAATAGCGTCGAATCGGCATCGGCCTCGCTGCTCCCCGCGGTCGCGCAGGGCGACCTGATGGCATTCGAGACGCTTTACGACCGTTATTCCTCAACGCTTTACGCCCTGCTGCTGCGCATCCTCCTGAACTCTGAGGATGCCCAGGAAGTGCTGCAGGAGACGTTCGTGAAGGTGTGGACGAGCGCGCGGATGTTCGATTCGGTGCGCGGGAGCGAGGTGGCCTGGCTGATCTCGATCGCCCGGAGCCGCGGGATCGACAAGTTGCGGGCGCGGAAGATCCGTGGCGATCGTGAAAACGATGCCGGCCGGGAAATCTCGATCCATTCGAGCTTCGTAGAGAAAGCGACGGGTGCGGAAGAGGCGATTCGATCGCAGGAACGAACGGCCGTCCGCGGCGCGCTGGCAGAACTGCCGGAAGCGCAGCGGGTGGCCCTCGAGCTGGCGTATTTCGAGGGTCTCTCGCAATCCGAGATCGCCGAACGGCTCTCCGAGCCGCTCGGAACGATCAAGACGCGCATGCAGCTCGGGATGAAGAAGCTGCGTGAGCGGTTGAGAGCATTTCAGTGACCACGACGCACGAAGAGTTCGAATCGATCGCGGCGCTCGACGCCATCGGCGCCGCCTCCGCGCAGGAGCGGGCCACTCTTCGTGCGCACCTGGGGGCGTGCGCCGACTGCACGCTGGTGTGGGATGAGTACACCGAGGCGGTCACTCTGCTGGCGCGCCAGCTCGACCCGGTGGCGCCACCGGCCGGCGTACGCGAACGGATCGTCAGCAACACGCATGAAGAGCAGCCGGTCGCCGAGGACAACGTCATCGACGCCGGGCCGCGCTTCAACTGGTGGCTGGCCACGGCGGCGACGCTCTTCCTGGCCCTGTGGGGCTGGCGCGAGCTCTCCATCCACGCGGCCAAGACACGCATCCACGACCAGGACGCCACCATCAAGCAGCTCACGGACCAGAACAACCTGCTCGCCGACCAGCGGGAGAAGCTGGCCACGGAGATGGCCGCCCTAGCCAACGCCGATACGCATACGATCACGCTGACCGGCCAGGCCGCCTCACCGGCCGCCTCGGCCCGGGTGTTCGTGGAGCCGAAGGCACGGCGCGCGCTGGTCTTCTTCTACAACCTCCCGGCCAACGGAGACGACAAGAGCTACCAGCTCTGGATCATCCGTGCCGATCAGCCGAAGCCCCAGAGCGCAGGAGTCTTCAGCGCCGCGAAAGACGGGAAGGCCACCGTGACGGTGGAGAACCTGCCCACGGACGTGGCCATCAAGGCCTTCGCCGTGACCCTCGAACCGCGCGGCGGCGTCCAGCAGCCCACCAACACGAACTTCATCGTGATGGGCGGCGGGACGTCGTAGCCCGCGCGACAGGGGTGGGGGTTGGGTTACCGGGTACCAGGTGCCGGGTACCAGGTCACGGGTACCAGGTAACGGGCATCACGTGCCGGGCATCAGGTAACTGGTACCCACGTTCCTACGTCTTCTTTCGCGATTCCCGTTTCTTCGCCGCCCACCCTTCCACCACCCGCTGTGGGGAGCGGGTCAGGGCCAGCGAATCGGGCGGGACGTCCTTCGTGATGGTGGACCCGGCGCCGACGTAGGCTCCCTTGCCGACACGCACCGGCGCGACGAGCTGGGAGTCGGAGCCGATGAACGCGCCGTCTTCGATGATGGTCTTGTGCTTGTTCACGCCGTCGTAGTTGCAGGTGATCGTGCCCGCGCCGATATTCACGTCGGCGCCGACCTCGGCGTCGCCGATGTAGGAGAGGTGCGAGGCCTTGGCGCCGTCACCGAACACGGCCTTCTTCGTCTCGACGAAGTTCCCGACCTTCACGTGCCTGCCGAGACGCGTGCCGGGGCGGAGGTGGGCGTAGGGTCCGACCAGCGCCTCGTCCTCGATGACCGAGTCCTCGGCCACGGTGCCTGTCTTGACGTGCACGCTGTCGCCGACGGTGCAGCCGATGAGGTGGACGCCCGGCTCGAGGACGCAGCCTTTGCCGATGCGCGTGGTTCCCTCGATCGTCACGAACGGGTAGATCACGGTGTCGCAGCCGATCGTGACCATCGAATCGATGACCACGGTCGATGGATTGCGGAACGTCACTCCCTCGGTCATCAGCTTCTCGACGACGCGGCGCTGGATCTCGCCTTCGACCGTGGCCAGCTCGGCCCGCGAGTTCACGCCCAGCGCCTCCACCGGGTCGTCGACGATCACGGCGCCGGCATTCCGGCCGGCGTCGCGTAAAGCGCCGAGGATGTCGGTCAGGTAGTACTCGCCCTGGGCGTTGTTCGTGGAGAGGCCGCGGAGATTCTCGAAGAGTGCGTCGGCGTCGAAGACGTAGATCCCGGCATTGACCTCGTCGATGCCGCGCTGGTCATCGGTGGCGTCCTTGAACTCGACGATCCTCTCGACGGCCCCATGCGCGTTCCGCACGACGCGGCCGTAGCGCCCAGGGTCGGCCAGGCGCATGGTGAGCACCGTCAGCGCGTTCTGCGCGCGCTCGTGCTCGTCGAGCAGCCGTTGCAGCGTCTCGGGACGGGTCAGCGGTACGTCGCCGGAGAGGATCAGCACGCGACCGCCCGCGGCCACGTACGGCGCGGCCTGCAGCACGGCGTGTCCGGTGCCGAGCTGCTGCTCCTGCACCGCGAATCGTGCCCGTTCTCCGATTGCCTGTTGCACGGCTTCGCGCTGATGGCCGACGACGACCACGGGAGGCTGTGTGCAGACGTCGCACGCCAGGTCGAGCACGTAGTCGATGAGGGGCCGTCCCGCCGCGTGGTGCAGAACCTTGATCCGGTCCGATTTCATGCGCGTCCCCAGCCCCGCGGCCAGGATCACGACATCGAGGGTCTTGTCAGGCATTCATTCTCCGGTTGAGCAAGGGTCTCATGACTCAGCACTCGGCACTAAGCACTCGGCACTCAGCACTCGGCACTCGGCACTCGGCACTCAGGGTTCAGTCTTCCGCATCCGTTCCAGGGTTTTGCCGTAGCGGTCGTAGAGCCGAAAGATCGTCTCCGCGAGCTGGGCGGAATCGTGACGCAGGTAGTTCCCCTCCGCAATGACGTCGCCGAAGAACGGTGTGACTCCGAGCTCCCGCACCGCGTCGGTGTCGACGCGGACGGGAAACTGCCCTTCCGCGGCGTACTGCGAGAGGATCGTTTCCGACGGGCGGCAGCCGTTGACGATCATCACGTCGGCCACCAGCCCGGCGTGCTCGATGAGGACCTTCAGATGCTCCTCGGCCGCATAGTCGTCGCTCTCACCCGGCTGGGTCATGACGTTGCAGATGTAGACCCGCAACGCGCGCGACTGCAGCAGGGCGTCGGCGATGGGGCGGATGAGCAGGTTCGGGATCACCGACGTGTAGAGCGATCCCGGACCGATGAGGATCAGGTCGGCATTGCGCAGGGCCTCCAGGGCGCGGTCGGTCGGCATGGCGTCCGGCGGCTCGAGAAAGAGGCGCTCGATCCGTGCATGCTGCTTCTTGGTGCTCGCCTTTTCGCCGAGGAATGAGCCGCTGATGGCCACCTCGCCGATAAGCTCCGTTCCGTCGGCGAGAAGCGCGCGCAGACGCACGTCGGCCAGCGTCGAGGGATAAATCTCGCCGCGGATGTTGAGCACCTCCGCGGCAGCGAGGATGGCGTGGTCGAAGCCGCCGGTGATGTCGGTCAGCGCGGTCAGCAGCAGGTTGCCGAGGGAGTGACCGGTCAGAGCTTCACCCGCGGCGAACCGGTAGGCGAAGAGCTGCGAAAGCAGCTTCTCCTCCTCGGCCAGAGCCACGATGCAGTTGCGGACGTCGCCGGGCGGCAGGACTCCCAGCTCGCGCCGAAGCTCACCCGAGCTGCCTCCCTCGTCGGTGACCGTGACGATGGCGCCGAGGCGGTTGATCGACCACCGCCCGTCTGCGCCGACGTAGCGCTTCAACCCGCGGAGGAGGGTGGACAGCCCGGTGCCGCCGCCAATGGCGACGATGTTCAGTCCGGGGACGCGCATCGGTGCGCGATTCTAACCGGGAGCCGTTGATCGTTGTTCGTTGCTCGTTGTTCGAATCCGATACCCGATACCCGATACCCGATACCCCGATCCTGGTACCCGGTACCCGTTACCCGATACCTGGTACCCGCTTACGACGGCGGCAACTGCTTCGTATCGCCGACCTTCTGCAGCTCTTCTTCGAAACCGCCAACATGCACGACGGTGGGCTTGAGGTCGACGCGCATGCGGCCGAAGTCGATGGTGACGATGAAGTTGTGCAGGTAGTTTTCCCCGACGATGCCGGACGTCAGCTCCCTCTCGGACGGCTCGTACATGGGCATGTCGCGGTAAACGCCGGCCCAGCGGTCGACGCCGATCTCGATGCCTTCCACCTTTTCACCGTGCTTCTTGGCGCCGCCGAGGCCCTGCAGGGTGGCGTTGTGCACCTTCGGCGTGACGAGCGGGATCGGAAAGGCTTCGAGCTGCGTCTGGTTGAGGAACGTGACCTCGGACCCGGTATCGAGCACGAACATGAACCAGCCGTGGCGGTTGATCGTGCCGCGGACGGCCGGGCGGAACTGCTGCCAGAAGAGGTTCTGATCGGGCTGCGGCTGCCGGTCCGCCGGTTTGAGATGGGTGAACTGGGCGATGTTGTGGCGGAAGTCGAGCTCCAGGCGGAACTCTTTCAGCAGATTCGCGCCGAGGAGGAAGTCGATGTGGAACTCCTTCTTCCCCGTGACGAGAAACTTCATCTTGTCGTCCGGCATGATGGCGATCGGCACGTTGGCGATCTGGATCGCGCCGATGTCGAGGTGATCGAGCACGCCGAAGTGCACCGGAATGGGCTCGCCGAGCAGGCCGGCGAACGTGCCTTCGAATGTGCCCAGGCGCCGCACATGGATCTGGCCGGCCAGTCCTTCCGACATGATCGAGAGCACGGCGCCGGAGTCGATCAGCGCACTGATGGTATGGGTATCGTTGATCTTGACGTCGACGCGCGGCACGTCCGGACGGCCCATGCGCATCGTCACCCGATCGACGGCGGCGCCGCTGAAGCGATAGGCATCGACGCTGGACAGGGCCGTGAGGTACTCCATGTGCCACTGCTTGACGTTGATCCCGTGCTCGGAGGCGATGCGGGCCCAGTCCAGGCTGGCGTCGTAGTTGTTGGACATGTACTCGAGCTCGGAGAGGTTCCACGCCAGCGCCGCATAGACCGTGCGGAACGGTTCGAGGTCGATGGCGGCACGGAGGTGCCGGCGCGCCTCGGCATAGCGGCCTGCCGCAACCTCGGCCGCGCCGAGGGCACCCAGCTCCGCGGCCGCCGGCTTGCGCTGCTCAATGAGCGATGCCGACTGCACCGCGCGATTGAGATCGAACTTGCGCAACATCCCCTGGATGTCCGAGCCGCGCTCGATCTTCGTCGGGTCGTACGTGAGCGGACGGACTTCGACTTCGTTGTAGAGCGTGCAGCCCGAAACGAAAAGAATGGCGGCGGCGGTGGCGGCGAGCTTTCTCATGGCGATGTGGTGTGACCCGATTGTAGGAGTGTGCCGCGCCACGGCAAGCGGAGCGGCCGTTTCGGCACAGCGGGTTTCAAACTCGTTCACAGAAGCTGCCTGTTTGCACAAACCTGCAAACGTGCTTGGGAGCCCAGGCTTTGCCCCAAGGTCGGCAGCGTACCTCGTGGCGGAAGGCTGAAAGGACGAAACGCTGAAAGGGCCATGGACCGCCCCGAGTTCCCCTTGCAGCCTTTCAGCCTTTCGTCCCTTCCAGCCTTTTCACTCAGCCCGGCCTCACCAGGATCCCCAGCTCCTTGATCTGATACGCAAGCGCCTGGCGCGAGATTTTCAGCAGCGCCGCCGCCTGATTCTGATTGCCGAGGACCTGGGCGAGCGATCGCTCGATGAGGTCGCGCCGGAAGCGCGCCAGGGCGTCATGGTAGGAGCCGGGATGGGCCCGGCCACCGCCGGCTCCGCGCATCCGCTCCGGTAGGTGCTCCAGATCGATGGCCCGTGCATCGCCGGCCAGGGCATGGGCCGCGCGGATGGTGTTCTGCAGCTCGCGCACGTTGCCGGGCCACGCGTAGGCCGCGATCGCCGACTCCGCATCGGCCGTGAATGTCGCGGCGCCGCCGCGGTGCTTCTCGCGCTCCTGGGCCAGGAAGAACCCGGCGAGCAGAGGGATGTCGGCCGCGCGCTCGCGCAGCGGGGGCAGGACCACTTCGACGACGCGGATGCGGTAGTAGAGGTCTTCGCGGAACCGGCCGTCTTCCACGGCGCTTTCGAGCTTCCGGTTGGTGGCGGTGACGACGCGAACGTCCGACGTGCGGAGCGACGCTTCGCCGACGCGGCGGAATTCTCCTTCCTGGAGGAAACGAAGCAGCTTGGCCTGGGCGGCCAGGGGCAGTTCGCCGATCTCGTCGAGAAACAACGTTCCGCCGTCCGTGGTCTCGATGAGGCCGGGGCGGTCGCGATCGGCACCGGTGAAGGCGCCGCGAGCGTGGCCGAACAGCTCGCTCTCGATGAGGTTCTCGGGCAGGGCTGCGCAGTTGACGGCGGTAAAGCTCTTGGAACGGCGCGCGGAATGGCGATGGATGGCGCGCGCCACGAGCTCCTTGCCGGTGCCCGACTCGCCGAGTATGCAGATGGGGACGTCGCGCTTCGCGACGCGGGAGATGAGCGCGAACACCTCGCGCATGGCCACGGAGCTTCCCACGATGCCGTCGATCGACTCGGTGGGGGCGGGCGGGTTGGCCTCGTCCTGGGCCACGATGCGCTGCAGGCGATGCTGTTCGGCACGCGCCTTCACGATGGCGGCGAGGCTCTCCCGCCCTTCCACGGACCAGCGGCTGATGCCATCGACATAGAGGAGCTCGCGGTCGCTCAGGGCGAGCCAATCCACCGCACTGCCGGCCAGGATCGCATCCAGCTCGCCGCCGGGAAGCGGCGCCAGCGAGCCGATCTCACTCCAGTGCCCGAGGCGATTGCGCGTGGCAAGACGCCAGCGGAGTGCTCCGAGATCGGTGGCGCTGAACGGAAACTCGCGCGTCGACGTCGCGTGGAGGATGCGCAGCTCGCCCGACCCTTCGCCGGGGCGCTCCAGCTCGACCTTGAGGTCGCGGGCGATCGACTCCGCCAGCGCGCGATCGCCCCGCGCCAGCGCCGCGCGGAAGAGCTTGAGCCATTCGGAGCCGCTGCCGGGCGTCGGCCGGCCGGCCAGACCGCGCTCCCACGCCGCCAGGGCGTGGCTGAAATCGCCGGCGATGGGCGCCGCGGAAGTTCCGCGTCGCAATTGCAGCAGTGCATGACGGTCGGCCAGCTCGCGGTTGCCGGCATTGCCGGTCGAGAGCAGCGGCGCCGTTGCGCCTTCCAGCGTCCCGATTTCATCGACGATGAGCGCGGCCGCCTCACGGATCTGGCGCGGCAGGTTGCGCGCGAGCAGGGCCGCCGCCGCGGCACGTGCGGCCTCGAAACGCCCGCGCGAAAAATCGAGATGCGCGGCCAGCAGATCGAGCTCCGCCAGGCGCTCGCCGTCGCACGTCCCGGCGTAGAAGTGGCGGAGCCGGGCGATGCGCTGATTGGCGTGGGCCCACTGCCCGTCGTCGGCGCAGAGGTAGGCGAGGGTGAAGAGCACGGCGCCCGCGGCACGGTCGCCCTGCGTCTCCTCGATCACGGCCAGGGCGCGCATGGCCTCGGCGCGGCTGTCTTCCCAGCGGCCGCACGAGAAGAGGGCGAAGACGCGGTCCAGGAGCGCATCGATCTCCTCGGCAACAGTACGCGCGTGGCCGACCGCGTGGTTGGCCGCCTCCACGGCGGCGAGGGCATCGCCGCGCGCCTCGCAGCGATACGTCTCCGCGCGTGCAACGAGATAGGCGCGGCTCGGAGAATCGACGAGCATCCACTCCGCGTCATCGTGCTCCCCGCATTCGATGGCCAGCACCGTGCGCGCGTAGCCGAGGCGAACGATCTGGTCGTCATCTTCCGGCCGGCACGCCGCGAAGGCCTTCCCGGCCTCGTCGTACCTGTGGGAAAGGAACAGCAGCTCGCCGCGCAGCAGCTCACCGTCGAAGTCGCGCTGTTGCATCGCGTCGACACGGGCCAGGGCACTCGCGTACTCGCCGAGGCGCCGCTCGATCCGGGTCAGCGTCACCTGGTCTTTCGCAACGTCGCGCGCGTCGCGGTAGCGGCCTTCATCGAGCCAGGCATTAGCCAGGGCGTACGCCAGATCAGGCGGCAGGTCGTCTCCTGCTTCCAGGAGCAGCCCCGCGGCGTAGACGAGATCGCCCGATGCTTCGATGGCCTTCGCCGCGACGCGGCAGAGCTGGGAGCGGGACGCGGCCGGGATGAGCTGGCGGGCGGCATCGCGCACTGCCGGTGACAGGAAGACGATCCCTCCATCGCCATCGTGCGACGTGACGCCGTCGACGAGCAGATCTTGAGCCGGCGAACTGCCGGCGAGCTCCGCCAGGTAGCGCGACGCCAGCTTGCGCGGAAAGCGCATCCCGAGCAGCGAGAGCGCGGCGACGTACGAGCGCGCCGGCTCGGCGACATGCGCGAGCGCACCCGTCTCGCGCGGAAGGTCGCCATGCTCGAGATAGCGAACGAACGCGGGCGAAGCGGCGAAATCCTCGATCCGCTCACGCCGTTCGGCGACCGGCCAGGCGGCGACGCGCTGCTCGAGCTCGCGCCGCGGCTCCAGGCGCGGTCCGGCCACGAAGAACCGCGCGTCCGGAAGCTCGGCCGCGCCGGACGCGGTCGCGCCGGACGCCGTTGCGTCGACCCAGGTGAGACCGGCCGTCGCGCCGAGCATGATCAGAACGCTTCGTGAGGCGGGATCGAATCCTTCCATCTTCCGCACGACGAGGATGAGGCGCAGCCCTTCGCTGGCTGCCACGACCCGCTCGACGATCTCGTTCTCGCGCCGGTCGCGCAACGGTCCGACCACCTCGGCCAGCGGCTCGATGGCGGAGTGGCGCTGCAGCGGTGACGCATGCTCGCCGAGGACCAGGACCCGCTCGTTGCCGAGCATCGCGGCGTTGCGCAGGGCGTCGACGCACGACGGATCGCGGAAGGAGAACCTGCCGCTTCGCGCCGCGAGGACGGAACGCAGGCTCTCGATGCCGGGCGAGGCAACCTCGCCGAGGGCCGCGCGACGCATCCAGCGCAGATCGGCGACGGCACCCCGCCGCAGGCGCGCCTCGGCTTCGCAGTACACCGACTCCGCCCGCGCCCACGACTGCTTCAGCACATCGAGCGCCGGCGCATCGACGGCCTCGGCGAATTGCTGGATGACCGTCAACGACGGCGGGGCGTCGCCGTCCGCGGTCCGCGCCGCGATGCGCACCAGCCGCACGTCGCAGCCACGCTTCTGCACGACCGCCCACTCCAGCGGATCGCACTCGCCGTCGGGGACGCCGGCGAACCGCAGAAACGCCTGGTGCGCCGCGAACTGGGCGACGAGCGAGAGCTTGTCACGGTCGCCGAGCGCCTCGATCTCCGGCAACGGCACCGCGTCGAGCGCAATCCCGGGCGCGAATGCATCGAACCACGGCAGCGTGGAGTGTCGGAGCGATGCCACCGCAGCGCGCTCCCAGCTAAACCTGTGCGGCGACGCCTCCTGCGAGGCACGTCCGCGCGCCGCACGCCGCATGCTCATTCGCTTCAGGAGATGCTCAGGAGGTGGAGTTCCCTACCAGCAAGTTTGGAAAGTGCAGGCGCGGCGGGTCCGTGGTTCCGGCCGGTGCTGTGACACCACTCGCGGAGACCGTTCTCGCGGAAGAGCGCCCGGTTACATCCCCACCTTCTTCAACAGCGCCACAAAGCGCGGGTCCCCGTGGAGCGTGTCGAACGTCGGATCGACCTTCAGCCAGACGATCGATTCGCTGCGGTCGTTGTAGAGCTGCTCGAGCAGCTTGAGCGTCTCGTCGTTCTCGCCGAGGGCCACGCGCACCCGGGCCACGAAGAGCGGCTTGTACAGCCCCGGACGGGCCTGCAGCTCGTCGATGGCCCGCTGCGCCTCGGCACGATGCCCCGCGCGGGCATTCACGTAGCCGAGGTAGGACACGAGCAGCGGCTTGCGGTCGCCGAGCTGGATGGCCTTGTCGAGGGCTTCCAGCGCCTTGTCCCACTGTCCGCGAGCGACGTAGACCTCCGCCAGGAGGTAGTAGGCGTAGGCGAAGTGTTCGTCGAGCTCGATCGTGCGCTGCGCCTGGGAGAGGGCGTCGTCGTAACGGCGGGCGAAGAAAAGCGCGCGGCCGACGTCCCAGCTTGCGCCGACGGACAACGGGTCGAGCTGTTCAGCGCGGCGGTTTTCGGCCAGACCGCGATCGAACTGCCCGAGCGCCAGGAGCAGGTCGCCGTACTTGCGGTGGATCTCGGCGTCGTTGGGATTGAGGGCCACGGCGCGCTGGAGCTCGCGCTCGCCGCCGGCGTAGTCGAACTCGTACCACGCCTTCACCAGCGCCAGCGAGGCATGGGCCTCGGCCAGCGAGTCGTCGATGGCCAGGGCGTGGCGGGCCGCCTCGCGCGCGCGGGGCATGGCCTCGCTCGGGGGGAGGTAGAGATTCGAGAGGTTGTAGTAGGCGTCCGCCACTCCCGCATACGCCAGGGCATAGCTCGGATCGTGCTCGATGGCGTCGTTCAGATAGCCGATGCCGCGGCGGATGGCCTCGTCGTTGTTGTAGCGGGTGATGAAGTAGTGGCCCTTGAGGTAGAGCTGGTAGGCCTCGTTCGTGTCGGCGTTGCGGCGGGTGAGGCGCTTCCGCTCTTCACCGGTCAGGCGCCACCGCAACTGGCTCGAGATCTCCTCCGACAGCTCGCGCTGCACGCCGAGGACGTCCGACAGCTTGCGGTCGTACTGCTGGCCCCAGATCTGCGTCCCGCGCTTCACGTCCGTGAGCGCCGCACGGATGACGATCGTGTCGCCGCTCAGGATGAGCTGCCCCGTGACCACTCCGCGAACATGGAGGTCGTGGCCGACCGCCATCGGGTCGACGGGCTTGCCTTTGTAGCGGCTGACGCTGCCCGGCGCGCTGACTTTGAGCCCGGAGAGCTGCGAGAGGTTGTCGATGATCGAATCGCTGATGCCTTCACTGAGGTAGTCGCTGTTCTGATTCCCGGATGCGTTGACGAACGGCAGGACCGCCACGGTGTCGATCGTGTCGGCAAAGAGGCCGGTTCGTGACGCCCAGATCACCCCCGTCGCGATCAGCGCCAGCAGGACGGCGGCGATGACGATCGATCGCGTCTGGGCCAGGACGCTGAACATGCGCACGAAGCGGCTCGTGCTCGATCGCGGCGGAAAGGTCAGCGGCACCGTCGGCTGCTGGCCGAGCGACGGCGTCCGCCGGTGCGGGTCGAGCGTGTGGAGCTTGTTCTCGAACTCCAGTTCCTGGCGCAGTGTGTTGAGGTCCTGCAGCATCACCCGCGCCGAGGAGTAGCGGTCTTCGCGATCCTTCTCCAGGGCCTTGAGCACGATGCGGTCGAGCTCCGGCGGTACACCTTCCACGTGCTTCGACGGCGGGGGCGGACGGCGATTGGCGATGGCCCAGGCCATGTCGAGGAAGTTCTCACCCAGCACCGGCGGCTGGCCGGTGATCATTTCGTAGAGGACGGCGCCGAGCGCGTAGAGGTCGGAGCGCGCGTCGGGCTGCTGGCCGCGGGCCTGCTCCGGCGAGATGTAGATGAGCGTTCCCATCACCGCGCCGGTGTGACTGTCCTTCAGTGGATCGTCGACGAGCTTGGCCAGGCCGAAGTCGAGGACCTTGACGTAGCCGTCACGCCGGAGCATGACGTTCTCCGGCTTGATGTCCCGGTGGATGATGCCCGCTTCATGGGCTGCGGCCAGGGCGCCGGCCACGCCGATGCCCACGTTCAGGACCTCCGCGATGCTGAGCTGGCGCTGGGTGATCTTTTCGCGCAGCGTGGTCCCGTCGATGTACTCCGTGGCGATGTAGTGGATGCCGTCGCTCTCGCCGATGTCATAGATGGTGATGATGTTAGGGTGGTTGAGCGCAGAGGCGGCCCGGGCCTCGCGCTGGAAGCGCCGGACCCGCTCGTCGTCCATGGTGAAGCGCGCCGGAAGGAGCTTCAAGGCGACTTTTCTGCGCAGACGGTCATCCTCGGCGAGGTAAACCTCTCCCATCCCGCCGGCGCCGATCAGTCGGTCGACTCGGTAATGCGAGATCTGCTGCAGTTGCATGCCCGGAACCAGCGGCCAGCATAGCAATACAATCCGCCCTCCAGTGAGCAACCTCGAGAACGTGGAAATCGCCATCGACGCAGCGCGCCGCGGCGCCGAAGTCCTCCTTCAATACTGGGAGCGGCTCGGCAAGGAAGACGCCGACATCAAGGCCCGCAATGACTGGGTGTCGGCCGCCGATCGCGAGAGCGAATCGGCCATCATCGAGTCGATCCGCGCCCGCTGCCCGGGCGACGCTTTCCTCGGCGAGGAGGGCGGTGCCAGCGGCCGGTCCGAGCGCACCTGGATCATCGATCCGCTCGACGGGACGTCGAACTACCTCCAGCACTTCCCCATCTGGTCGGTGTCCATCGCACTCCAGCAGGGAACGGAGATGGTCGCCGCGGTGGTGTACGAGCCGCTGCGCGATCTCTTCTTCACCGCGGAGCAGGGCGGCGGAGCGTTCCGCAACGGCACACGCATGCACGTCTCCGATCAGACCGGCCTCGAAGGATCATTCCTGGCGACCGGCTTCCCGTTTCGTGCGCAGTCCTACGTCGAGGCGTACGTTCGTATCTTCGAGGACATCATCCGCGTCTCGAAGGGCGTCCGGCGGGCCGGCTCGGCGGCGCTCGACCTCGCCTACACCGCGGCGGGCGTCTTCGACGGCTTCTTCGAGATGCACCTGGCACCGTGGGACGTGGCGGCCGGCTCCCTGCTCGTGACGGAGGCCGGCGGACTCGTGACCGACTTTTCCGGAGGCGACCGGTGGCTGGCTCGCGGCAACATCGTCGGGGCGCCCCGTGGCATGCACGCCAGTCTGATCGAGGTGATCTCGCGCCACGTCACCGAGGACGAGCTCGAACACCGGCGGGCGAACGCATGAACGGACGCGGTTCCGGCGAGTAACAGGATGCCGAAGACGGTCAAGCCAGCCACGAAGCTCCGGCGCTCGTTCTACCTGCAGGATACGGTCACGGTGGCCCGCGCGCTGCTCGGCTGCACGCTCTGGCGCCGGCTCGACGGAGAGCTCCTCGGTGCCCGCCTTGTCGAGGTCGAGGCCTATCTGGGCGCCAACGATCCGGCCAGCCACGCCCGGCGCGGTCTTCGCTCAGCTCGCAACGAGTCGATGTACCTCGACGGCGGCCACGCCTACGTCTACTTCACCTACGGCATGCACTGGTGCATGAACGTGGTGACGCAGGAAGCGGACATCGCCGAGGCAGTACTCCTTCGCGCCGCCGAACCGGTGGCGGGCCTGGAAACGATCCGGATGCGCCGCCCGAAGGCGAAGCGCGACGTCGATCTCATGAGCGGTCCGGGCAAGATCTGCGCGGCGCTGGCCATCGATCGCGCCCTCGACAGCGAGCCGCTCGATGGCGACGCGTTGTTTCTCACAAAGCGTGACGTAACGATTGCCGAAGACGACATCGCAGTCTCTCCCAGAGTGGGCGTCGACTATGCCGGCGACGCCGCGCACTGGCCGTTGCGGTTCACCGTGAAAGGAAGCCCGTACCTGTCACGCCTTTGACCTCACGAACTCCATCGCTTCGAGCGCGAGCGGGAGCCAGCCTTTCGCTGGAGTCTCCACCACCAGCCATTCCTTCATCAGGCGGCCGTGTCCCGGATCGAAGCGTCTTCCCGCACCCGACTCCACCAGGGTATCCACCCTCTGGCGTGGCAGCTTGACCACGAGCTCATCCCGTGACGACAGCATCGCGAAGATCTTGTCCTTGACCTTCAGGGCCCGGGATCCGAACCCCTTCCCGTCGCCGCCCAGACTCACACCGGGCAGCTTGCTGCACGCTTCGACGACCTTCGCGTAGTTCTTCTCGTTGTTCGTACTTGGGCTCACGCGAGCGCATTGTACGCGGCCGTGATTGCGGCTCCGGCGCCCTTTACAATCCCACCATGCGCAACAATCTCCTTGCCCGCGCCGGCATGCGCATCGCCGACGTGTGCGAGCGGTGGTTTCCGGACGCGTTCGTGTTCGCCCTGGCCGCGATCGTCCTGGTCTTCGTCGGTGCGTGGGCGAGCGGCGTCGAGGCAAAGACGCTGGTGGTGGAGTTCGGCGGCGGGTTCTGGTCGCTGGTCAACTTCACCATGCAGATGGCCGTCGTCATCATCGGCGGTTTCGTCGTGGCCACTTCGCCGCCCTTCGTGGCTCTGACACGAAAGCTGGCCGCGATTCCGAAGACGGCGCGCGGGGCCGTGGCCTTCGTGGCGGCGTTCGCCATGCTGTCGTCGCTGCTCTCGTGGGGGCTTTCGCTGATCTTCACCGGCCTTCTCGTGCGGGAAATCACCCGCCGGCTGGAACGCGTCGACTACCGGGCCATCGGCGCGGCCGCATACCTCGGTCTCGGCAGTGTCTGGGCTCTGGGGCTGTCGTCCTCGGCGGCGCTGCTTCAGGCGACGAAGAGCGCCATCCCGGCCTCGCTGCTGGCCGTCACCGGCGTCATCCCGCTGACGCAGACGATCTTCCTGCCGCAAAGCCTGCTCATGGCGGCGATCCTCACGGTGATGTCCGTCGCCATCGCCTACTTCTCCGCGCCGCGGGAAGAAGAGGCGCGGACGGCCCGAGAGATGGGCGTCGTCTTCGAACCGATGACCATCGAGACTGAGCAGCCGAGGACGCCCGGCGAATGGCTGGAGCACAGCCCTCTGCTCATGATCGTCATCACGTCGCTGATGTTCGCGTACCTCGCCGCCGACGTGCGCGCCAAAGGCGGCTTCGCTGCGCTCGATCTCAACAACTTCAACCTCTTCTTCATCGCCGCCGGTCTGCTGCTGCACTGGAGACCGCGGTCGTTCCTGCGGGCCGTTTCGAAGTCCGTTCCGGCCACGGCCGGCGTCCTGATCCAGTTCCCGTTCTACGGCGGGATCTTCGGGATGATCGCGAAGACGAACGTTGCCGCGCGCCTGGCCCACCTCTTCGTGGCCGTCACGACGAAAGGGTCATTCCCCATCGTCGTGGCCATCTACTCCGCCATCCTCGGCGTGTTCGTTCCGTCAGGCGGCGGCAAGTGGGTGGTGGAGGCGCCGTATGTGATGGCGGCGGCGAAGACGTGGGGCGAGCACCTCGGCTGGACTGTGCAGATCTACAACGCTGCGGAGGCGCTGCCGAATCTGATCAACCCGTTCTGGATGCTGCCGCTGATGGGCATCCTCAACGTCCGAGCGCGCGATCTTGCGGGGTATTCGATTCTTCAGTTGTTGTTTCACGCGCCGGTGGTGCTGCTGTTGTGCTGGATTTTTGCCCGGACGCTCGGATGACTTTCGTGGCGCGCCGCAGCCAGGCACGATCGCGGCGGCGCTGAAAGGCCGGCATCGTCACCCGCCGCGCCAGCAGGCGCTTGGCGATCTCCCGCGCCTCCGCCGGGCGGCCCTGCTCGAGATAGAACTCGGCCGCGACGGCCAGCGACTCGCTTGCCGACGAGAGGTCGAGCAGGCGCGAGAAGGCGGCCTCGGCATCCGCTGTGCGGCCCAGCTTCGCCAGCGAGCGGGCCAGCAGCGACTGCGCACGGCCATATGCGTACTTCGGATCGACCTTCACCACGCGCTCCAGATCCGCCGCCGCGCCCGCCCAATCACCCAGCTCGAACTCGCAGACCCCGCGCTTGTAGAACGGATCGATCGAGTCGGTGCGCGAGCCGAGGGCGCGGTCGAAGCACTCCTTGGCCTGCTGGTACTTCCCGTCGTCGAGCAGGATGTCGCCGAGCTCCTCGAAATTGCCGGCCGACGGATTCTCCAGCACCAGCACTTCCAGCATGCGGATGCGCTTGCGCCGCGAGAAGCCCTGCATGGAGTGCCGCATTGCCCCGAAGTCCGGCAACGCCTCGGCGAGCAGGTACGCCGCCGCCCCGATGCCGCCGCCGAAGAAGATGATCCAGATCCAATAGCCGTCCGGCCGCCGCCGTGCGTAATGCACGAGAGCGATCACCTGCAGGATCGCGCCGTAGCCGAAGAAATGGCCCATGGAAGCGGCAATTGTAAAGGCTGGCGGGCGAAACGAAGAGCTCTGGACACGAAAAAGGCTGGAAGGAGACCCTTCCAGCCCATGCCGCAGATTGCGATCCGTCCGTTCTTAGTCCCGAAGGAGCTCCAGCAGGTAATCCGTCGCTTCCTTCGAGTGCATGATGGCGAGCTTCGACACGATGCTCTTCTTCAGATCGGGGTCCTTCTCGTTGCGGGCCAGTTGGACGAGCGCTCCGCCGTTGTTCTGCAGAAACAGCCCGTTGATCACGGCCTTGCGCACGTCGGGATTGCTGTCGGTCTGGTAGATCGTGACCAGGATCTGGCCCGACTTGCCGCCGCCGAGCAGGCCGAGGTTGCGGATGGCGGCCACACGCAGCTCTTCGTTGTGCTCATCGCGGGCGATCTCTCCCAGCTTCTCGGCGTTGCCGCCGATGAACATCGCCTGGATGATCTTCTTCTTCAGCTCGACGCTCGGTTCGACGGCATAGAGGTCGGCCAGCTCGTTGCGCGCGCCCGAGACGCCGAGCTGCGTGATGGCGTCACCGCGCAGCTCTTCGTTCTTCTCGCTCTTCGCGGCGGCCAGCAGGCGGCCGCGGTCGCCTCCGACCATGTACGCCTTCAGGATCGACTTCTTCAGCTCGACGTCCGAAGATCCGGCGTAGATATCGCTGAGAAGCTTCCTGTTGCGCTCTCCTCCCATGATGCCGAGGTAGCGGACGGCCTTGGCCTGCAAGTCGGGGTTCGCGCCCCGGGCCATGCGCGAGAGGATGTCGGTCGCTTTCTGCGACGGCGACTGGCTGAGCACGAAGAGGGCGCGCTCCTTCATCTTCGGCGAGGCCTTCGGGCTGGCGATGATGCCCTCGAGCAGGGGGACGGCGCGCTCGGGGTCCGTCGACATCAGGGAGTTGATGGCCAGAACCTTCAGGTCGTCGTCTTCGACGTCCTTGACCTTCTCCGGGTCGAGCGGACCGGTGTTGTGGCGGATCTCCAGCTCGAGCTTCTTGCCGTCCTCCACCCAGCGGCTCTTCGGATAGGTCTTCTGCAGCGTGACGAGCGTGTTGAGCGCTTCGGCGCGCTGCCCCATCTTGTTCTGGGCGTACGCTTTCCAGTAGAGCGCGGCGTCGGCGTGGGTGCCGCCGATCTGGATGACCTTGTCGAACGTCATCACGGCCTTGCGCCACTCGTGGTCGTCGAGCATGTCGCTGGCGGCGTCGTAGAGGGATTCTTCCTTTTCGGCCTTCGACTCTTTCTTGTCATCGTCGTCGTCGGTGGCGTAGGCGAAGTTGTCGGCCTCCGCCTGCGGGAAGAAGACGTTGGCCGTGTGGGCCGGACGGGCAATGAGCAGGATGGCCACTGCGGCGAGAAACAGCTTGAGTGTTTTCATAGTGAGTTGGTTCCTTTCGGCTGCGGCGCCGGGACTTCGCGGCCGCCGGCCTGCGCGCTGACGACGCGCACCTTGAAGAGAAGCTCTTTCGAGTCGATGCGTTTCTGGAGGGAGGCCACCTCGCCGGGAGAGAGGCGGTCATCGGCATGGGACAGCTCGAGCAGCACCGGCTCCAGGTCGGCCAGCAACGCGGCGATGCGCGCGTCGCCATGCTGCTCGGCCGTCTGGCGGTAGAGCTGGTTGACTGACACGAGCTCCGCCGCGCGACGCTTTTCCGCGGTGACGTCAAGACCGCGGGAGGCGTCTGCGTTGGTGAGCTCGAGCAGTATCCGTTCGCTGTTGTCGAGGTGGTCGCCGACGACCACGAGGAGAATGCGATCGTGGCCGGTGAGCTTGTTGTTCGCCACGGCATTGCCGCCGGGCGTGTTGCCGGGACGTGAACGATAGGCAGTATCGGACGGCGCGGAGTGATGGTTCCTGGCCCACCACAGACCGCCGGCGAAGAAAGCGAAGGCAATCATGGCTGCTGCCGCGAACGCCCGCCAGACTCGCGCACGATCCCTGCGCCCCAGCCGCCAGCGGAGGTGGTTCCAGACCTCCGTGCCGTACTCGTCGCCGCGCTGCGGAACCTGCAGATCGTCGACCAGTGCCAGCACACGGCAGAGCGTGTCGTATTGCGCGCGGCAGTCCGCGCAGGCGTTCAGGTGCTGCTCGGCCGCCGCCGCCTCGACGCCGTCGTCGTGGTAGCGGTGCATCACGAGCTGTTCTTCGTTCAGGTGTTGCATGGTGTCGACCTCACGAACGGCTCCAGGGCCTGACGCAGCTTCCGCACGGCGCGAAAGATCGTGTGCTTGGCTGCGTTGACCTGGATGCCCAGAGTCCTGCCGATCTCCTCGACCGGCATTCCTTCGAAGTGGCGGAGCACGAATGCCGTGCGCTCGTTGCCCGTCAGCCGCTCCATGGCCTTGCTGACGTGCGTCTGCAGCTCGGCGCTCAGCAGCAGGCGGTCCTGCAATGCTTCCGACTTCGCCGCTCCTGTCATTTCTGCCTCTTCCGGATCCCCGCCGTAGTGGCGGTCATGACGAACGCGGGCCCGCAGCAGATCGAGCGAGCAGTTGACGGCGATGCGGTGCAGCCACGTCGAGAAGTTCGCCCGCTCTTCGAAGCGGTCGAGCGTCCGGTAGGCGCGGAGAAAGGTCTCCTGGACCACGTCGTCGGCATCGTGCTGGTTTCCGGTCATGCGATAGGCCACGCGGAAGACGGGTTGGCTGTGCCGCTCCACCAGGATTCGGAACGCGTCGGAGTCCCCTCCCCGCGCTCGATTGATGGCTGTGGCGTCGCTCGTTTCCATCCGGAGCGATTAGACTGCGGAAAGGGCGGACGGTTAGCAAGTGCCGGAAGGGCCCGCAGGCGTTTGGCACGGCGGGAGAAGGACTTGCGCCGGATGGGAACGGCAACGGGCGAGATGCCGGAAGGCTGCTAATCCTCTCCGGCGTGCCGTTGATTGCGCCTGGCGTCGCCTATGAGCCGGTGAACGACGAGGTGCGCCGGGGAGAGCACGGCCGACCTCGCTCTCGATTTCGGCACGACCGCGTCGTGCCGAACCCCCGTGGATGGATTGGGGAGTAGCCGCCTCACCGCCAGTAGCCGCGCACCCACACCCAATCGCGCCGGCCGCGGACCCAGTAGCCGTGGACCCAGACCGCGCCGCGATACGGTGCGATGCCGATCACTTCGACGCGGGGAGCCGGGGCGACGAGAGCCACCCGCGCCGCGCACGCGGAGCCGAGAAGCGAGAACGTCAATGCCGTGACTGCCATGAGTTTTTTCATGGCCAACAGACGGGGAAGGGCCGCGGCGCGTTGACCGCGTTAACATCACCGTCACCGTGAACGCGCTCGTCCACTACCTCCTGCACTACGGCATCCCGCTCGTGTTCCTCAACGTCTTCGCCGAGCAGATCGGCGCGCCGATTCCCGCCCTTCCCACCCTGCTCATTGCCGGAGCGCTGTCACGCGACGGGCGGATGTCGTCGACTCATGTGCTGCTTGCGGCCATCGCCGCTTCGCTGATCGCCGACTACGCCTGGTTCCTCCTCGGGCGCTACTACGGCTACAAAGTCCTGCGCACGCTCTGCCGCATCTCGCTCTCTCCCGATTCGTGCGTGCGGGACACCGAGGCCAGTTTCGAGCGCTGGGGCCTGAAGTCGCTCAGCGTAGCCAAGTTCATCCCGGGATTCTCCACGGTCGCCCCGCCGCTGGCCGGCGCCACGCGCGCCCGGGCGCTCCCTTTCCTGGCCTTCGACACGTTCGGCGCGCTGCTGTGGGCCGGAAGCGCCGTGGCCGCGGGCCGCGTCTTCCACAAGGCCATCGACCGCGTGCTGCTCGCCCTGGAGAACCTCGGCTGGTGGGGGATCGTCTTCGTCGGCTCCGCCATCGCCCTCCTGGTGCTCGCCAAATGGATCCAGCGGCAGCGCTTCTACCGGCAGTTGCGGATGGCCCGCGTCACCGCTCCCGAGCTGCAGACGATGCTGGGGAGCGAGAAGCCGCCCATCGTGCTCGACGTCCGCGCCGAGTCCACCCGCAAGCGCGACCCGCGCCGCATCCCCACCGCCATTACCGCCACCATGACCGACATCGCCACGCAACTCGAGAACTACCCCCCTCACCACGAGATCGTCCTTTACTGCACGTGACCCAACGAAGCCTCGGCGGCCCGTGTGGCTCGCGCGCTCATCGATCGTGGATACACCGTCGTCCGTCCCCTGGCAGGCGGCTTCGACGCCTGGGTCGACGCAGGATTTGGAGTGGAAGCGATCGAATGAATAAAGGATCGAACAAAGAACAGCGATGAGCGATTAAGCGAATAGGCGATTAAGCGACTAAGCGATTAAGCGATTAAGCGACTAAGCGACTAAGCGATTAAGCGATTAAGCGAACAGCCAACAACGACCGGCGACCGGCGATCAGCGACCAGCGACCAGCGAAATGTCCACCTACATCCACGGCACCGGCGAAGACGAGCAGCGACGCCTCTCTCTGATGAACGACGTGCTCCTCAATCCCGCCATGCTACGCGAGCTGAGCCTGCGCGGCGACGAGCGCATCGTCGACTTCGGCTCGGGCCTCGGGCAGTTCTCGCGGGTCATGGCGCGCGCCGTGCCGCAGGGACGGGTCGTCGGCATCGAGCGCGACGACGCGCAGCTTGCCGGGGCCAGGGCGCGCGCGACGGAGGCCGGCGAGTCCGCGCTCGTCGACTTCCGGCAGGGCGACGTCTACGACCCGCCGCTCCGCGGTGACGAGTGGGGCACGTTCGACGTCGCCCACGCCCGCTTCATTCTCGAGCACGTCGACGATCCGCTGCGTGTGGTCAAGGCCATGCTGCGCGCGGTGCGCCCCGGCGGACGCGTCGTGCTCGCCGACGACGACCACGGCGTCATGCGGCTCTGGCCGGAGCCGCCGGGCTGGAACGATCTCTGGACGGCGTACATGAGAACGTACGACCGCATCGGCGCGGACCCGCTCGTCGGGCGGCGGCTCGTGTCCCTGCTCCACGAGGCCGGCGCCGCGCCGCGCCGCAATACCTGGGTCTTCTTCGGCGGCTGCGCGGGGATGGAGCATTTCGACGTCGTGGCCAGGAACATGGCCGGAGTCGTCCGTACGGCCCGCGAGACCATCGTGTCGATGTCGCTCTTCGACGGGCAGTACGTCGATGCCGTGCTCGACCACGTCGATGCCTGGTCGCGGCGGCCCGATGCAGCCCTCTGGTTCTCGGTCAGTTGGGCGGAGGGAACGCGGCCGTAGCGGCATGCCCCGTGCACTTCGAAGGGGCTGATGTCAGCCCTCCCGAGCGCACTTCCCGTCGATCTCGACCATAAGACACTCGAGTTCTACCGTGACGCCATCCGCATCATGCAGAGGGGCGGTCTGCCCTTTCTCGTCGGCGGCGCCTACGCCTTCGCGCAGTTCACCGGCATCGAGCGCCACACGAAGGATTTCGACGTCTTCCTCCGCCGCCAGGACTGGCCGCTGGCGCAGCGAATCTTCAACCGGGCCGGCTACCAGACCGAGTTGACCTTCCCCCACTGGATCGGCAAGGCCTTTCAGGGAGAGGAGTTCGTCGACCTCATCTACAGCGCGGGGAACGGCGTGGCGGCAGTCGACGACCTCTGGTTCGAGCATGCCGTCCCGTGCCGCGTCTTCGACATGGACGTCGAGCTCATCCCCGCGGAGGAGATGATCTGGTCGAAGGGGCTGATCATGGAGCGCGAGCGCTTCGACGGAGCCGACGTCGCGCACGTCCTCCGCGCCCTTGGCAGGAAGCTGGACTGGCGGCGCCTGCTCGATCGCTTCGGGGAGTACTGGCGCGTCCTGTACGCGCACCTGGTGCTCTTCGGCTTCATCTACCCGTCGGAGCGCGATCGCATCCCGCAGTGGGTCATGGAGGAACTGGCCCAACGCCTGGCGCGGGAAACGGAAGACGGGCCCGCGGACGGGAAGATCTGCAACGGCACGGTCCTCTCGCGCCAGCAGTACCTCGTGGACGTGGTGGAATGGGGCTACCGGGATGCACGGCTGCAGCCGATCGGAAACATGTCCGAGCGTGAGATCGAGCACTGGACGGCGGGAATCGCCGTCGATGGGTACAAGTGATGACGGAGAAGGAGACGCTTCGCATCGCGGCCGTGGCCGACGTTCACGTAAAGAAGACGGCGGCGGGCACGTTCCAGGCGATGTTCAGCAAGATTTCGGAGGGGGCCGACGTGCTGCTCCTCTGCGGCGACCTCACCGATTACGGTGCCGTGGAGGAAGCCAAGGTCCTGGCCAAGGAGATCACGTCGTCCTTGCGCATTCCGGCTATCGGCATCCTCGGCAATCACGACTACGAGTCCAACCAGCAGGGAGAGATCGTGAAGATCCTCACCGATGCCGGCGTGACGATGCTCGACGGCGACACCCATGAGATCGGAGGCGTCGGCTTCGCCGGCGTGAAAGGTTTCGGAGGAGGCTTCGGACGCCGCCAGCTCGGGGCCTGGGGGGAAGAGACGATCAAGAAGTTCGTCCACGAGACGATCGAGGAAGCGCTGAAGCTGGAGGCTGCGCTGGCCCGCCTGCGCACCCCGTCGAAGATCGCGCTCCTGCACTACGCGCCGATCTCCGCCACGGTCGTTCCGGAGCCGCCGGAGATCATGCCCTTCCTCGGTTCCTCGCGACTGGAGGAGCCGGTCGACCGCTATCGGGTCACGGCCGTCTTCCATGGCCACGCGCACCGCGGTTCTACAGAGGGTAGAACGAAGTCGAACATCCCCGTCTACAACGTGGCCATGCCCCTCATGATCAGCAGCAATCCGGACGGCACACCGTTCCGCGTGATCGAGGTGCCTGTCGGTGCGCCCGCGCTGACATAGAATCCCCGCACCGATGCTACATCCCTCTTTCCCGAACGGCATCGACCGCGATGGACTGATCCGCTGGTATCGCCAGGGACGCTCGCGCTCGGAGCAGATCTTCGCCATTCCGCGGGAAGAGGCGTATTACGAGCGCCCCATTTCGCTGCGAAATCCGATCGTCTTCTACGAAGGGCATCTCCCGGCCTTCACGATCAATACGCTGGTCAGGTACCTGCTGCAACGGGACGGCATCGACGATCACTACGAGACGCTCTTCGCGCGCGGCATCGATCCCGAGGACGAAGCCTCGGCGAAATCGCCGACCGATCTCTGGCCGCGGCGCCCCGCGGTTCAGGACTACGGCCGCACCGCGGACGACGTGATCATTCACGCCCTCTGCGACGGCGACATCGACCGCGACGACCGCCAGGCAGCCATCGCCATCCTGGAGCACGAGCAGATGCACCAGGAGACGCTGCTCTACATGTTCCACGAGCTGCCTTACGAGAAGAAGAACCCCCGTCCCCCACTCGTGCCGGCGACTCCAACCGGACGCGCGGAAGTGGTGCACGATCAGGTTCCGATTCCAGCCGGCTTGGTCACGCTCGGCGGCGAGGTGGACGCGTTCGGCTGGGACAACGAGTTCCCGTCCATGCGGGTGCACGTCGATGCGTTTTCCATCGACCGTCACAACGTCACGAACGGCCAGTACCTGGACTACATGACCGCCACAGGCGCGCCGGCTCCCCACTTCTGGGCCCGGCAAGACGGTCAGTGGACCTGGCGGGGGATGTTCGGTCTTGTGCCGCTGCCGCTCGACGCACCGGTCTACGCGATGCAGGAGGAAGCAGCCGGGTTCGCGGCCTGGCGCCGCATGAGGCTACCGACGGAGGCCGAGTACCACCGCGCGGCCTACGGCACTCCCGAAGGAGTCGAGCGTCTTCAGCCGTGGGGCGATGCGCCACCCGACCCGACCCGCGGCAACTTCGGATTCACGAACTGGGACCCGGTTCCGGCCGGCTCCTACCCCGCCGGTGCCAGCGCCTGGGGCGTCCACGACCTGGCAGGCAACGGCTGGGAGTGGACCTCGACCGTCTTCGACGGCTTCCCAGGATTCCAACCCATGCCGTGCTATCCCGTCTACTCAGCCGACTTCTTCGACGGCAAGCACTACGTGATGAAAGGTGCCTCGCCCGCCACCGCGCCCGAGCTCGTCCGCCGCGGCTTCCGCAACTGGTTCCGGCCGAACTATCCATACGTGTATGCGGCGTTTCGCTGTGTCCAGTGAGATCGGACCCGGCGAATAAGCGAATAACGCGAATAAGCGAATTCAGCGATCCCCATCCCGGCGAACAACTTGCACGCTCGCTGAGGTATGGAAACGAAAATCTACAAAGCCACGACCTTCAACCTGTCCGGTCTCACGGGCATCTCCGACAAGACGCTGGAGATGCACTTCAAGCTCTACGAGGGCTACGTCACCGGAACGAACGACCTGACGGCCCGGATCGCCGAAATCCTTTCCGATGGCAGGGTCGACCAGGAAGAGATGCCGTCGTACTCCGAGCTCACACGCCGGCTCGGGTTCGAGTACAACGGCATGGTCCTCCACGAGTACTACTTCGGAAACATGAAGAAGAACGGCGGCGGCGACGCCCCGCGCGGGAGCGAGTTCCGCAGCGCGGTCGAGCTGAGCTTCCCCTCCTACGAGGTCTGGAAGACGGACTTCACCAGCGTCGGCAGGATGCGCGGCGTGGGCTGGTCCATCGCCTTCCTCGATCCCATGACCGGGCGCGTTTCGAATCACTGGATCGAGCTGCACCAGACCGGTGCGGTAGCCGGCTTCGTGCCGCTGCTCGTCATGGACGTGTGGGAGCACGCCTTCCTGCTCGATTACAAGCCGGCGGACCGTCCGAAGTACATCGAGGCCTTCCTCTCGAACGTCGACTGGAGTGCCGTCGAACACCGGATGGCCGGCGTCAGTGCCGCGGCCATGGCCGCACGCTGAAGCCTACGCCGGCTTTGCACCTAAAGTCGGTTTGGATCCTGATGACAAGGCTGAAAGGCTGAAAGGGCCAGAGGCAGCGCGGCTTTCCTTCCAGCCTTCCAGCCTTTCAGGCCTTGCTCGAGACCGATACTTCTGACTTTACGTGCAAAGCCGCCTACGCCGCTTCGGTTGGCGCCTCGATCAGCTCGACCGTGCCCTTCCGTTCCAGCTTGCCCCAGCCGGCGCGGATGCCGGAGATGGCTGTCTTCAGCGACTTGATGAGCACCGCATACATGAGCTGACGGTAGAGGAAGCGCTGCCAGAAGAGCCAGACCAGGACCTTCGGATCTTCCTTGTCGAGCTTGTACGCCACCAGGGCTCCGATGAGCTCCACGACGAAGAAGAAGGCATACATGAATCCGATGACGTACAGCGACGTCATGGCCTGAGGCAGCGGCTGCCAGTCCTGCGTCAGGTGCCCGCGCAGCCATGATTGGGCGACGTTGGCCAGCGTCCAGACGATCTCCAGGTCGATCAGGGGCGATAACGCCTGGAAGAAGATCTGGAAGAGCCAGAGGGTCGGCAGCATGACCTTGCCGAACCACTCGTAGCGGCCGATGGCCCGGCGGTGTTTCCAGAGGCACTGCAAGGTCCCGAACGCCCAGCGGAAGCGCTGTTTGAAGAGGTTCCGCATCGAGTCCGGCGCCTCGGTATACCCGATCGCTTCGGCTTCGTTGTCGATCCGCCAGCCAATCCGCCGGATGCGCCAGGTCAGGTCCATGTCCTCGGCCATAGTGTCGGTCGTATAGCCGCCGGCCTGCAGGATCGCTTCGCGCCGCCAGGCGCCCACGGCACCCGGAACGACCGTCACGGAGTTGATCTGCGCATAGGCGCGGCGGTCGAGGTTCTGGCTCGTGACGTACTCGATGGACTGCCAGTAGGTGAGCGGATTCACCCGGTTGCCGACCTTGACGTTGCCGGCCACGGCGCCCACGAGCGGGTTCGTGAAATGGCGGACGAGCTTCTGGATCGTGTCGCGGGCAAAGATCGTGTCGGCGTCGAGGGCGATGATGATCTCGCCCTTGGCGATGCCGATCCCGTGGTTCAGCGCCGAGGCCTTGCCGCCGTTCTCCTGCCGGATGACGCGCACCTGCGGATGCGACCCGAAGCGCCGCGTGACCGCACCGGAGGTGTCGTCCTTCGAGCCGTCGTCGATGACGATCACGTCGAGCGGCTGGTACTCGTTCGCCAGCACGGCCTGGATGGTCCGGACGATGACTTTCTCTTCGTTGAACGCGGCGATGACGACCGTGACGGTCGGATGGAAGGCTTCGTCGAAGGGCGGGCGGCGGCGCGTCTTGTAGACGTTGACCAGGGCCAGGACGATGACGAAAAAGACCCGCAACGCACCGAGGACGATGGCCACCGTGAACGAGAACGCCAGGAACAGGTCGCTGAGGTAGATCATCTCGAACACGAAACGATCGTTGGCCAGCAGGAACGTGTCGGACTTGGTGACCTTCGGCATCACCTGGTCGCGCGAGACGCCGATGAGCTGCGACACGGTGACGAACTTGTAGCCCTGCTTGGAGAGCTCGTTCACAATCATCGGGATCAGCTTGATCGTCTCCGAGCGGTCGCCGCCCGCGTCGTGGAGGAGGATCATGCTGCCCTTCTCCACTCCGAGCTGGCCGGCCAGCGTGCGGTACATGTCCGCCGCCGTGCGATGGTGAATGGTGCCGTCCGGGAGGTGGTCGTCGAGGTTCCAGTCCTGCGGATCGAGGAACTCCAGAACGGTGATGTAGTTCAGCTTCGAGGCATAGAGCAGCGGCAGCACTTCTTCACCCGAGGTCGGCTCGGCGTCGGCGTTGTAGGGCGGGCGGAAGAGTAGGGTCGACCGGTGCAGCAGCGACTGGAACACGCGCTGCGTCGCGTTCATCTCCAGCTCCGCGCGCTGCGGGCCCATCGCCCCGATATTGGGATGGGTGAAGGTGTGATTGCCGATCTCGTGTCCCTCGGCGAAGATGCGCTTCACCAGCCCCGGGTTCCGCTCCGCGTTCTGCCCGATGAGGAAGAACGTCGCCTTGACGTTCAGCTTCTTCAGCTCGTCCAGGATCTCCGGCGTGTACAGGGCCGACGGCCCGTCGTCGATCGTCAGGGCGATCCACTTCTCGTGATAGCCGCTGCGGCTGATGACGTACGACGTCGGGAAGTGGTGGTACGACTCGTCGAGGGCCAGGCCGGTGGTCTGGTCGATCTCCATCGACCGCGTGCCCATCGTCGGCGAGGCGTCGACGTGCGAGATCTCTCCGTCGCCGACGAACTCGACGTCGTACGGATAGAGGATCTTGTGCAGCTCCTTCCAGTCGGGCGGCGTGTGGAGCTTGTCGCGGTGGATGAACGTCCAGATGGACGGATCGGTCGAGCCGAGGACCCAGATGGCT
This sequence comes from uncultured Thermoanaerobaculia bacterium, assembly GCA_964650405.1. GTDB lineage: Bacteria > Acidobacteriota > Thermoanaerobaculia > Gp7-AA8 > Gp7-AA8 > CAZYTO01. Next base: position 40,075 of record CAZYTO010000008.1, read on the forward strand.
ACGCCGCGCAGGCCGTAGTTTTCGGCAAGCGTCCATTGATTTGCCGCGGTGATGGCATCGAGCAGCCAGACCTCATGGTCCTTGCCGTCGTCGTCGACGTACCAGAAGGTCGGATTGAGGGCCTGGTCGTCGAAATCGATGACGTCTTCCGGCCGTTCGCCGTTGCCGGGCTTGACGCGATAGGTCTGGGCCAGCAGCAGCGCTCCCTGGTAGGTGAGGGGCTCGGCCCAACTGCGGCCCTGCATCCAGTCGTACGCGTAGTTGCCGAGGCCGAGCACGAGCTTCTCGCGCGGAATCGCGTCCGCGGCGCGCTCCAGGACGCCGCGGTACCAGTCGATCGAGGCGATCGGGCCGGGAGCACTGGCCGACGCGTGCTCGTCGTACGCCATGACCACGACGAAGTCGCAGACGCCCGCCGCGGCGCTCCAGTCGAGCAGCTTCTCCTTCGCCGCTTCCAGGTCGACGCTGACCGTCAGCTTGCTCGGCGTGAATGCCGTGCGCATCCGCTCCAGGAACGGAATGAGCAGCTTGTAGTCGCCGTCCTGGAGATTCTCGAAGTCGACGTTGATGCCCTGGAAGGAGTTGGCCAGGCACCAGTTGCGGAGCTGGGCGATGATCCGCAGTTGCACGTTCGGATCGGAGAGCAGGGCATGCGCGCGAGCCGGATCGAACTCGCCCGAGCCGCTCTCTCCCAACTGGGCGTTCGAAAAGATCGGCACGACGTTGAGCCGGCCGGTGTGGGCGATGTTCCGCACGTCCTGTGTGTGCGGCACGTTCCCCGGGTCCCGGTCATGGGAGACGAGTCCGCGGGCTCCTTCCGCGAGGTGCACCCACGACGGAAGGATGTGCGTCATGTGATCGGCATTCGCGCGCAGGGAGTGCAGTCCCGTCTCCTGCCAGGGTGCGTAGAACGCCGCCACGATCGGGCCGGCCTTGATGGGAGGAAGGGCGGCACGGGCTCGCCGGATCTGCCGCTCGCGGCTGACCTCTTTCAACAGCTTCTCCCGCGAGCGCTTGAGGAGGAATTGCTGCAACTGCGTCTGGTGACGCGGGAAGTTCATGGAATGCCGCAGCGAGCGCTTGATGGCCAGGGTGATCCCCGGCACACCCGGCAGAAGCGGCACCGTGAACAGGCTGACGAGCCACGTGCTGATGACGATGACGCTCAGCAGCCCCACTACGGTGCCGATGCGCTTGACCCACCACCACCGTTTGTGGGTGGGATCGAAGAAGACGGCATGGTCAGACATGGGGCAATTCTGGACGGTCCGGTGATTCTAACCGGAACGCCGGACCTCACATTCTTGTTGGACCGCGGCAGGCCCCCTGAAAACCCCACGGCCGCGAACACGTAAGAGGAACCATCATGACGCATGCTGCCATCGAAGTCAGCGGTCTTCGGAAGGTCTACAAGACCGCCATGGGCAAGGTCCAGATCCTGGCCCTCGATGGCATCGACTTCTCCGTTGCCCCGGGCGAGCTCTTCGGTCTCCTCGGGCCGAACGGCGCCGGCAAAACGACCACCGTCAAGATTCTGCTCGACCTGACCCGTCCCACCCATGGGATCGCAATGATCAGCGGCGTTCCAGTAGGAAACCCAGAGAGCCGCCGCCGCGTCGGCTACCTGCCCGAGGGACACAAGATCCCCGGCTACCTCACCGCCCGGCAGACCATGTCCATCTTCGGCCGCATGTCCGGCATGGACAGCGCCACGATCCACAAGCGCACTGTCGAGCTGCTGGAGAAGCTGAAGCTCTCCCAATGGCTCGACGTGCGGGTGAAGAAGTTCTCGAAGGGCATGACCCAGCGCCTTGGCCTGGCCACGGCCCTGATCCACTCGCCGAACGTGCTCCTCCTCGACGAGCCGACGGACGGGGTCGACCCGGTGGGCCGCCGTGAGATCCGCGACCTGCTGCGCGACGAGGCAAAGACCGGCACGGCCGTCCTCCTCAACTCGCACCTTCTCTCCGAGATCGAGCTGACCTGCGACCGCGTGGCCATGCTGCGCCAGGGAAAGGTCGGCGCCTACGGGACGGTCGAAGAGCTGACCCGGCGCTCGGCCAAGTACAAGATGGTGGCCTCGACGCTGATCGACGACACGGTCGTGGCGGCGTTCCGCGAGAGCGGTGCCGGCGTGGAGCGGGTGAACGGGCACGTGGTGCTCGACGTGGACAGCCTCGAGCACCTCAACGCCCTCGTGGACAAGCTCCGCGCGAGCGGCGGCATCCTCACAGAGCTCTCGCCCCTCCGCAATACTCTCGAAGACGTATTCGTCGACCTGGTGCGCACATGAAAACCCTTTACGCCAACATCGAAGACGTCATGCGCGAGGCCGCGGCCCGCTGGATTCTCATCGCCTACTTCTTCCTCTCCACCGTCTTCATCCTCATCTTCGCCTCCGCCATCAACCTCGACATCGTCGACGGCGCCCTGGCCGGGGCCAAGCTCTTCGGCCACGACGTGTCGATGCGCGGCGACAACAACTTCCCCATCGAAAAGCTGGTCGTCGGCTTCGAATCGGGCTTCTCCAGCGTGCTGTACTTCCTCTGCGTGTTCCTGGCCGTCTTCGCCACCGCACACCTCGTTCCCCGCATGCAGGAGAAGGGGACCATCGACCTCTATCTCGCCCGTCCGGTCTCGCGGCTGAAACTGATCCTCTCCCGCTACGTGGCCGGACTGGCCCTCGCCGGGAGCAACATCACTTACCTCCTCGGCTCCATCTGGCTGATCGTGATCTGGAAGACGCACATCTTCCATCCACGCTTCCTGCTGGCCGGTGCGATCGTGCTCTTCGTCACCGCGGTCCTCCTGGCGTTCTCGTTCTTCATCGGAGCCGTCACTTCGTCGACCGCCGTCTCGATCATGACCACGTACGGCCTCTGGCTGATGTCCGGCATCCTGGCCATCGCCCACGGCCGGTTGAACGCCGTTCTGGCCAGCGAGTGGTCGGCGGCGTTGATCAACGCGTTTTACTGGGTGGCGCCGAAGATCAACGAGCTCGGCGTGGCGTCCGGCGCCTTCGTCTTCGGGCAGGAGCTGCCTGATACGATCGGCAAGCTCACCAACCCTGCTTTCTTCTACAGCACCGGTGCTTTCGGTGCGGCATTTCTCGTTCTGGCCTGCTGGGTGTTCCAGCGAAAGGAGTTCTAGTCATGAAGAAGTCGTTACTCGCACTTGCCGCCGCGTCGCTTCTGGCCCTGCCCGCCCTCGCCAAGACGGACGCGCAGTCGCTCATCCCCAGTGACGCCGTGACCGTCGGAGTCGTGCATCTGGATGAGATGCGCTCCAGCCCGCTCTCCGGCGCGCTGTTCCAGCAGACGGACAAGATCACCGCGGACGGGGACGCGGCCCAGTTCCTGCTCGACGCCGGACTGAAGCCGTCGCAGGACATCGACGTCGTCGTCGTGGCCACCACGCCGCGGACCGCCCTCGGCAAGGACACGGACGTCGTCATCGCCGCGGACGGCCGCTTCAACGTCGAGCGCCTCTCGTCCGCGCTCGTGACGCGCGGCGCCGTGAAGAACGGCGGCTACTTCCTCCTCCCCGAAAAGTCGGAATCGTCGGAGCCGAACAAGCGCGGCGCCGTGGCCTTCCCGAGCGCGCACCTGGCCATCATCGGCACCGAAGACGGCGTGAAGAACGCTCTCGCTGCGTATGCCGCGGGCGGGACGAATTTCGCCACATCCGGCGCACTCGGTCACGACATGTCGCGCATCGATCCGAAAGCAACGGCCTGGGCGCTCGTGGACGTCGTCCGCGCCCAGCGCATCGTCGGCTCGCCGCGCGTCCCCTCGAACAGCCAGGCCGGCGCGGCCGTGAATACAGCCCTCAAGAACGTGTCCACCGTGGCCATCTGGGCGCTCGACACGGGCGACAGCGTGAAGCTCGGCGCCTTCGGCCTCTCCAGCGACGAAGAGACGCTGCAGCTCCTGGAAGACACGCTGCGCGGCGCCCTCTCGGCCATGCGTCTGGCCGTCCAGGACAAGCAGCCGGACATGGTCTCCGTCCTCCGCCGCTTCACGGTCTCCCGCAGCGGCGACAGCGTCACGATCAGCGGCAGCGTGCCCGCCGAGGCGTTCCGCAAGTGGACCGCTGAGCACCACAACGCTGGTAAACTCTCACGGTGAAGATGTCGAAGAAACGCCGGCTGTGGCTCGCCACGCCGGCGTTTTTGTCTCTCGCCATCGCCTCCGCGGCGCTCGGGTTCGACTACAAGAGCGCGAAGGACTTCAAGACGCTCGAGCACTTCGCCAGCGTCAAGGCATTCGAAGCGTCGTACAGCGCCCTGCTCGACCACCGCTTCGACACCGAGGGAACGATGTACCAGCTCATGCGCGCGGGAGACGCCGCCAGGATCATCGCGCCGATGGTGAAACAGCGCGCCCTGATGCTGAAAGACGAGCTCGAACTGGCTTCGCGGCCGCCGATGTCGAAGGAAGACGAACGCTAGCAGGATCAGCGCGTCAACTCGCTGTTTCTGCCGCTCGCCGCCGGCCGCTCGCCGCTCGCCCGCTACACAAACCGCCGCAAATGCTCCCGCCACCACGGCCAGTCGTGGCCGAAGACTCCGGGCCAGATCTCCAGATAGTTCGGGATCCCCTTCGAGCCGAGCAGGCCGGCGAAGTCGCGGTTCTTCTGGACCAGGGTGTCGTGCTCCCCGGTGGCGATCACCCAGCCCACCCGCGAAAGCTTGCCCACCCACTCGCCGTCCATGTTGGGGATGTTGGCCGGGGGACAGTGGAAGTAGCACGTATCGTCCCAGTAGCCGTCGAGAAAGGAGTGGATGTCGTAGACGCCGGAGAAGCAGATGGCCCGGCTGACGACGTCGGGGTAGCGCGCGGCGAAGTTCGCCGCGTGGTAGGCGCCGAAGCTCGCCCCGTACACCGCCAGGTCGCCGCGCTGGGCGCGGTTGAAGATGTACTGCACCATCTCGTGCCTTAGGTAGGCGTCGTACTGCGCGTGCCGCGCCGCGCGCACCGCGGGATGGATGCCCTTGTTGTACCAGCTCTCGTTGTTGACCGCGTCGACCAGCACGAGCTGGATCTCGCCGCCGTCCACCTTGTCCGCGAGCGACGACGTGATGTGCATGTCGTCGTTCTCCTGGAAGCTGCCGGACGAGGTCGGGAAGATCAGAACCGGACGGCCGAACTTGCCGAACCACAGGAACTCCATCTCTCTGCCGAGCGAATTGCTCCACCACTTCCCGTATTCGCGATACATAGTGCCGGGCAGATTATCAAAATGGACGCACCGTCATCCGCTGCAACGCAGGAGCCGCCGTCCGAGCTTGTGCTGCCTCCTTTCCGCCCGGCAGTCCGCCGCTGGCCCCGGAACGATCTCTTCCTCTATGTCCTGCTGATCGCGCTGACGATGGTTCGGATCGGCACGACCTGGCGCGTCTTCAGCCAGACTACCGATGAGCCGATCCACTTCCTCTCCGGATACGTCTGGCTCGCCGAACGGCAGTACACGATCACGCCCGACCATCCGCCCCTGGCCCGCGTCGTCGCAGCGTTGCCCCTCTGGCTGTCGGGAGCGCACGACGGCCACGAGCGGGACTTCGGCGAACGGATCAATCGGATGCTCCTGACCGGAAACCGGTACGAGCACAACCTCGCGCTGATCCGCTGCGGGAATCTCGTCTTCGTCCTGCTTGGAATCTGCGGCGTCGCCTTCTGGTCGCGCCGCGTTCTCACGCCGCCGTTCGCCTTTCTGGCCACGGCCCTCTTCGCGTCCCTGCCGCCGGTCCTCGCGCACGGCGGCCTGGCCACCACCGACATGGCAGCCTGCGGCACGTTTGCCATCGCGATTGTGGCCTTCTACCGCTGGCTGGAGACACGCTCGCCGGGAAACGCCCTGCTGCTCGGCGTCGCCGTGGGTCTGGGTACCGTCTCGAAGTTTTCGTTTCTGCCCTTCTTCGGCGCGGCAGCGCTGGTGATCGCGCTCGTGCGATTCAGGACCTGGACAAAAGCCGTGCAGCAGCGCGGCTCCGGTCTTCCTACGCTCGTCCTGACGGCTGCCGTCACGGTGGCCATCATCCTGGCCACGTACCGCGGCGAATGGCAGCTATTCATTCAGGGTCTGCGGATGGTTGCCGCCCACGCCAAGGAAGGACACACGGCATACCTCTTCGGCCGGCGAAGCCAGCACGGCTGGTGGTATTACTTCCCCGTCGCCCTGCTCTTCAAGACGCCGCTGCCATTTCTCGTCCTCGCGGGGATTGGCTCCCTCCGGCGTCACCTGGATGCCGTCATGGTGGTGCTGGTCCTGCTCGCCATCGCCATGTCAACGCCGATCAATATAGGGATCCGGCACCTCCTCCCGATCTTTGTACCGATGGCGGTGCTGGCCGGGGCCGGCGCCGAGCGCCTCTGGACGGTCGTCCGTGCCCATCCCAGTGCACGGCCTGGGAGACTGGCCGCCGGGACGCTGCTCGCGCTCTGCGCCTGGATGTTCGCCGGCACGTTGCTCTCGCATCCTGACTACATCCCGTGGTTCAACGAGCTCGCGCTCGGTCACGGCGAGCGCATCCTGGCCGACAGCAACTTCGACTGGGGCCAGGACGTGCTCCGCCTGCGCAAGGTCTGCCGGGAGCGGCACATCGAGAGCCTGGCCTTCGAAGTCTTCACCGGGGCTCCGCTCGACGAGATCGGACTCCCGCCCCGGCGGCGCATCTGGCCGCCCATGCCGACCGCCGGCTGGCATGCCATCAGCGAAACGGTGATGACGGCGGCGGGCGGCGAGGCGGCATACGCGTATGTCACTCGCCATCCCATGGTTTGCCGTGCCGGGAAGACGATCCGGCTGTACTACGTGAAGTGACCTCCGATACGATGCGCGCCTATGCGCAAGAAAAAGATCGGCATCCTTTTCGGGATGGAGGACACGTTTCCGTGGGCGCTCGTCAACGCCATCAACGACCGCGGCGGCGACCGGGTCGAAGGGGCGCCCTGCGAGATCTCGTATCTCAAGGATGACGGCGCCTTTCCCTACGATCTCATCCTCGACCGCATCTCGCACGAGGTGCCGTTCTACCGGACGTACCTCAAGTGCGCCGCGGCCTCAGGCGTGAAGATCGTCAACAACCCGATCTGGTGGTCGGCCGACGACAAGTTCTTCGACAACCTCGTGGCCAAGGCCGCCAACGTGGCCGTGCCCCGCACCGTGCTCCTGCCGCACAAGCAATACCCGCCCAACACCGAGGCCAAGTCGTTCCGCAACATGCGCTGGGTGAACTGGGACGAGGTCTTCGACTATCTCAAGTTCCCCATCTTCATGAAGCCGGCGTACGGCGGCGGGTGGAAGGACGTGTACAAGGTCCACAACCAGGAGGAGTTCCTCGCCGCGTACGACCAGACCCGCGACCTGGCCATGATGGCCCAGGAGGCGATCGAGTTCGACGCCTACTACCGTTGCTACGTCCTCGGCCGCTCCCGGGTCCGGATCATGATGTACGACCCCAAGCAGCCCCACCACCTCCGCTACGTGGCGGACTACCACACGCCCCCCGAGCTGGAGGAGCGCATCCACCGCGACGCGCTGGCCCTCTGCGAAGGCCTCGGGTACGACATGAACACCGTCGAATTCGCCGTGCGAGGCGGCATCCCCTACGCCATCGACTTCATGAACTGTGCGCCGGACGCCGACCGGGCCTCGGTCGGTGAGGAGAACTTCGACTGGATGGTCGCCAACATGGCCGAGGTCCTCATGGAGATCGTTCTCGGCGACCGCAAGCTCGAGCTGACCGGCAACTGGCCCTCGGTCATGAAGACGGAGAAGGCGCCGGAAGAACCGATAGCCTGACGTCCAGCAGTCCGAGGTATGTTTCATCGCTCCGATCGGCGGAGGGTCGATCCAACGACGAAGTGTTCATGGGCCTGATGAAACGCATCCCGGTTCTGTACCACTTTACGGATCGGAGAAACCTTGCGCTCATCCGCGAGCTCGGTGGACTCTACCCGCTTCGCGTACTCCGGCAAAGGAACGTCGATGTCCCGGCGCCTGGTGGAAACGAGTGGAGCCATGACGCAGACCTGATGAAAGGCTTGGATCAATACGTTCATCTGTGCTTTAAACCTCACCACCCGATGGAGTTCGTTGCACGTGCGGAGAGTCGGATTGCGGATTCGATTTTCCTAAACGTGCATCCCGATGTCCTTCAGTGGGATGGCGTACTCTTCACTCCGGATGTCTCGAACAAGAGGGGCGTCCCGGCGTACCCTGTCAGCGAAGCGGCAGAAATGATCGACTTCGAGGTGTTGTACACGAGGACGGACTGGAGCGATCCTGCGATCCAGCAGCGGCTCCAGCAAGCCGAGAAGTGTGAAGTGTTGGTGCCCCACTTGATTCCGTTGAATCTGATTCGGAACCTGCCCAATGGCTGAGCGACCGATCTTCATCCCCGTGCCGGGCGAACCTGAATTGGTGAAAGAGGTTTGCCTCCGCATGACGTGGCACCCAGGTTTCGCCGCGATACAGAAGCAGAAAAACGTCGAGGCACTGCACGCTGCCGCCGCTGCCGTGGGATACACGCCGATCCTGGAAGTTTCATCGAAATCGACCGAGAAGGTTGGACGGCATCTGAGTGCCTTTCATCTGAAGGCTCGGATGGATGATGCTGAAATACCTCTCGAATCGGCATTCCAAGGGAGCAAGGTCTTTGAAAGAGGCGGTCCGTACTCCGATCTCTACCGGGAGGACGCGAGGACGGCGAAGCGTGATCCGCGGTTACGTGATTCCGGGCGGATCATTGCCTTCCGATTCGAGGGCATCCAGTTTCCGACGGAGCCACGGACAGCCTTCTACGACTGGCTTTATATTCGTGCGATCTACCCGCATCGGGAGTGGCTCGAGCGCCTGAACCGCTTCGCCGGCTTCTCGGATATCGAGTTCAACCCCGAGCGCTCCGTGAATTGCCAGGCGCGCTCCTGTGCTCTCTTCGTTTCCTTGATGACGAATGGCCTCCTGGACCGTGCGCTCGAATCTCCCCAGGCGTTCCTCGCGATCTTGGTCGACCACTCCTATCGTCCCGGCTACGGAGATGGTGCCCAACAGAGCGCGCTTCCATCGGACAGTCAGTCACCATCTCGTGTTGAGGCTAGGAGAGAAGACAAGGAAGTGGCTACGGAGCTCGTCGGCCGCTGATGCATGGACAGCTCGATTTTGGGACAGGGTAGCAGCCGGGAGGTGAAGCGCCGCGGCGCTGCGTGCCGCTCGCGATAGAATTCCCCCATGCCTACAACTCCTTCCTTCACGCTCGGTATCGAGGAAGAGTTTCAAGTCGTCGATCCGGCCACGCGCGAACTGAAGTCTCACATCCAGGAGCTGTTCGCGGAGGGCGAGAAGCGGCTCAAGGACGAGATCAAGCGGGAGATGCACGATCCCGTCATCGAAGTAGGCACACCCATCTGCGCCAATGTGGCCGAGGCACGCCGGGAAGTGTCGCGGCTGCGAGGCGAGATCATCCGGCTCACCCGGGAGAGCGGCCTGCGCATCGCCTCGGCCGGCACGCATCCCATCTCCCACTGGAAGAACGTTGAAATCACGCCGGCGGCCCGCTACGACAAGATCCGGTACTACCTGCAGAGTGTGGCCCGCGCCAACCTAACTTTCGGCCCTCATTTTTCCGTGGCCGTGGAAGACCACGAGACCCGCATCGCCATCATGAACGCGGCCCGCTACTTCCTGCCGCACATCTTCGCCCTCTCCGTCAACTCGCCGTTCTGGTGCGGCGCGAACACCGGGTGGAAGAGCTACCGGGCCAAGGTCTTCGAGCGCTTCCCGCGCACCGGCCTGCCCGACTACTTCCGGTCCGCCAGCGAGTTCGACGAGTACGTGCAGATCCTCATCAAGACCAACTGCATCGACAACGCCAAGAAGATCTGGTGGGACGTGCGGCCGCATCCCTTCTTCCCCACCCTCGAGTACCGCATCTGCGACGTGCCCATGCGGGTGGACGAGACAATCTGCTTCGCCGCGCTCTTCCAGGCCGTGACGGTCAAGCTCTGGACGCTGTACCGCCAGAACATGGGCTGGCGGCTCTACCGCCGGTCGCTCCTCCACGAGAATAAGTCGCGCGCGGCGCGGTTTGGTACGAGCGGGATGCTCATCGACTTCGGCAAGCAGGAGGAAAAACCCTTCTCGCTCCTGCTCGAGGAGCTGCTGGAGTTCGTCGATGACGTCGTCGACGATCTCGGCTCCCGCGCCGAAGTGGAGTACGCCCGGGAGATCGTGCGGAACGGTACGGGCGCCGATCGCCAGCTCGCCGTCTATGAACAGACGAACGATCTGAAGGCCGTCGTCGACTACATTATCTCCGAGACCGAGCACGGCATCGCCGTTGCCTGATGACAGACCACCATTGAGCAAGATGCCGAAGCGCGATCTGCACGTCCCCTACGACTTCTTCGAATACGTCCGCGTGGCCGGAAGCGGGACTCCCCCCGCCGCCCCCGACCGGATCGACGTGGCCCTGCTGGACATGAACCATTCGTGGCCGAACGTCGGCCACGACTCCATCGCCCACGCCATCCTCGACGCCGCCGCGGCCGTGCGCGAGGTGCTGGCGGAAGCGGGACAGAAGGTCCGTGTGCTCTCGTTCGACGTCCGCCGCGCGCTGGCCGTCCCCGAGCCGCGCTTTTCGCTCTATGCCGGCACCGGCGGACCCGGCCACCTCGACCCGCGCCTGAACGACGGCGTCTCCGAGTTCAGCCAGGGCATCCAGGAAAGCGCTGCGTGGGAGCGGCCGCTGTTCG
>CAZYTO010000009.1:0-49995 GCA_964650405.1 uncultured Thermoanaerobaculia bacterium
AAACGCGACCGGAACCAGCCAGCACACATCGACCCTAACCCGCCCGCTGCCCGCAAACATCAATGCCGCGGCCAAGGGTCTAGAGGGCAACATCGCCAAGGCCAAGAACTCCTTGATCACCGCCCTGCCGCCGGTCCTGACCCTGACCTCGCCGGCCAACGGCTCGATCCTCAATGTGAACGTCGTGGACATTTCCGGCAGTGCCGGAAACGCCACGTCGGTGACGGTCAACGGGCAGCCGGCCACGATCGCCGGCGGTGTCTTCACCGTCTCCCACTTCAACCTCGGCGCCGATGGCACGCACGCGCTCACCATCACCGGCACGAGTCCGGGTGGCTCGTCGACCATCACCCCGGCGCCGGTCCTCACCGTCGATACGACCAAGCCGACCATCACGGCCACGCTCACGCCGTTGCCGAACGCCAACGACTGGAACAACTCCAACGTCACGGTCAAGTTCAACTGCGACGACACCCCCGGGACAGGCATCAAGACGTGCACCGCGCCCGTCACCCTGACCACGGAAGGTCACGGCCTCACGGTCTCCGGAACGGCCGTGGACAACGCCGGCAACAGCAAGACCATCACCGTCACGGTCAACATCGACAAGACCAACCCGGTCCTGAGCATCACCTCGAACAAGAACAACGACATCGTCACGACGCCGCAGGTCACGATCACCGGCTACGCCGATGACGCCACCACGGTCTTCGTCAACGGCGTGGCGGCCACGGTCGATACGGCCACGGCCACGTTCACCTCGGCGCCCATCACGCTCAGCAACGGCAACAACAGCATCTCCGTCACGGGCACCGACCCGGCCGGAAACAGCGGCACGGTCTCGATCACACTCATCCTCGATACGATCCCGCCGAAGGTCTCCATCACCTCGCCGGCGGATGGCACCGTCGTCCCCGATCCGGCCCACGTCACCGTGACCGGCACGGCCAGCGACGATCAGACGTCCGTGGCGTCGGTGCAGGTCAACGGCCACGACGTCACCCTCGATGCGCAGGGCAACTTCCAGACCGTCCTCGACCTCACCGGCCTCTCGCCGGCCGTGATCACGGCCGTGGCCAAGGACGCGGCGGGAAACTCCTACCAGACCCACGTGACGGTCACCCCCATCCCGCCGCCCGTGCTCTCGCTCACTTCGCCCCAGCCAGGCAGCTACGTCAACACCCGAGTGGTCACACTCTCCGGCGGCGCCGGCACGGCCACGTCGGTGACGGTGAACGGGCAGGCCGCGACGGTGAGCAACGGCGCGTGGACGCTGCCGAACTTCGACCTCGGGCCCGACGGCATCGTCACCTTGAACATCGTCGGCAGGAACGGCGGCGGATCGACGCCCCTCACCCAGACCGTCGGCGTCGACACCGTCCCGCCGACCATCAAGGCCACGGTTACCCCGACCCCCAACGGCGCCGGCTGGAACAACACGGACGTCGTGGTCAGCTTCCTCTGCGACGACACGGGTAGCAAAGTGAAGGACTGCCCGGCACCCCTCACGCTGACGAACGAAGGGCCGAACCAGGTCATTACGAAGACCGCCACCGACTTCGCCAACAACACCAGCGCGCCCGTCGTCGTCACGGTCAACATCGACAAGACGAAGCCGACCCTGAAGATCACCTCCCACACCGACGGCCAGATCGTCACCAATCCCACGGTGACGATCAGCGGCACCATCGATGAGCCGGTGACCGCCACGGTCGACAACGTCGCAGCCACGGTCGACACGACCGCGAAGACCTTCACGTCGGCGCCCATCACGCTCGTGGACGGCAGCAACACCATCACTGTGGCCGGCAAGGACGTGGCGGGCAACAGCAGCACGCCCGTCTCCATCACCCTGATCTACGACGCCACGCCGCCCTCCATCTCCATCACCTCGCCGGCCGATAACTCGCTCGTTTCCGACCCAGCGCACGTCCTGGTGAAGGGAACGGCCTCCGACCCGGAGACGCCGTTCACCATCCAGGTCAACGGCGTCCCCACCGGCTTCGCCAGCGACGGGACGTTCCAGACCACGGTGGACGTCTCGGGGTCGCCGCACGCCGCCATCACGGCGGTCGCCACCGACGCGGCGGGCCGCACGGGCACGGCCCAGATCACCGTCACCACCATTCCGCCTCCCGTTCTGACCCTCAGCTCGCCGGCCGACGGCGCCTTCGTCAATACGAGCAAGGTCGACCTCACCGGCGGCGCCGGCAATGCCACCAGCGTCACCGTCAACGGTCAGCCCGCGAGCGTCGCCGGCGGCATCTGGACCGTCGCCGGCTTCGACCTCGGTGCCGATGGTTCGCATCCGCTGACCATCATCGGAACCAACCCCGCCGGCTCCGTCACCCTCACTCCGCTGCCGGTGCTCATCAGCGACACCGTGCGTCCGGTCATCCAGGCGTCGCTGAACCCGGTTCCGAACGCGGCGGGCTGGAACAACACCGATGTCACCGTCACCTTCAACTGCACCGACGGCGGCAGCAACCCCAGCGGAATCGCGACCTGCCCCGCGCCGGTCACGCTCACGAGCAGCCAGAGCAACGTCTACACCGCCACCGACAAGGCCGGCAACAGCAGCACGCCCCTCACGGTGACCGTCAATATCGACAAGGTCAAACCGGTGCTGACCATCGCCTCACACCGCGACAATCAGATCCTCACCGATCCGCGCATCGTCCTGTCCGGCGCGGCGGACGATGCCGTCAACGTCTCCGTCAACGGAGTGCCTGCGGCCGTCTACGCATCGAACTACACCTCGGCGCCGCTGACGCTCGTCGAGGGCAGCAACACCATCACCGTCACCGGCAGCGACCTGGCCGGCAACGTGGCCACGCCCGTGACCATCACCCTGGTGGTCGACACGCGCGCGCCGCAGCTCGCCATCACCTCGCCCGCGGCGAACGCCTGCCTCAACGCCACGTCGGTCGACCTCCGCGGCACGGTGGCCGATCCGCACGTGCAGGGAGTCAACGTCCTCTACAACGGCATCACCGTCGCGGCGACGGTCGACGGCTCGGGCAACTGGTCGGCCACCGTCGCGAATCTGTCCGAGGGTGCACAGTCGATCGCCGTCACGGCCACGGACTCGGTGGGACACACGGCCACCGTCGCCCTGCCTCTGCGGATCGACCGCACCGCGCCGGTCATCTCGGTCACCGAGAACGGCTCGCCCTTCACGGCCACTCTGCTCAACCGCCCCGTGGCGCTCTTCGTCCACGCGGATGACGCCAGCCCGAACGTCACCCTCTCCGCGAAGCTCGACGGTGCCGACTATGCCTCGGGCACGTCGATCTCGCTCGAGGGTCCGCACACGCTCGTCGTCACGGCCACGGACTGCGCGGGCAACGCGCCGGCACCGAAGACCGTGCAGTTCACCATTGACCGCACGCCGCCGGCGCTGAGCAACTTCACCCCGGGCAACGGGCAGACCGTCGGCACCGTGCCCACGGCGCTCAGCGGCCTGGCCAGCGAAGCCGCCACGGTCTCCATCTCCGGCACGTCGCTCTCCGCGGCGACCGACCCCACGCGCCACTTCACCATCGCCGGCGTTCCGTTCGCGGACGGCCAGAATTCGTTCACCGTCCACGCCGTCGACGCGGCGGGCAACGGCGTCGACGTTCCGTACAGTCTCACCGTGCGCTCCAACGCGCCGGTCATCGACATCTCCGACAACGGCGCCGCCATCACCAGCGGCGCCCTGTTCAACCGCGCGCTCACGCCGGTCATCCGCGTGACCCCGTCCGACGCCACGTTCACGGCCACGCTCGACGGCGGGCCGTTCACGTCGGGCAATGCCGTCACGGCCGAGACGCCGGCTCCGCACACGCTCACAGTGAACGCCACCGACTCGCTGGGGCACACCGCCGCGGCCGCGGTCACCTTCACCATCGACACGCACGGTCCGGCGATCACCATCACTTCTCCGGCCGCGGGCGCCGTCGTCACGGGCGATCAGGTCACGGTCACCGGCAATGCCGGTGACAGCGTATCGCTCACGGTCAACGGCGTGCCCGCGACGCCGGGCACGAACGGCGCCTTCAGCGTCTCCATCCCGCTCGAGGCAGGGGAGAACCTCATCGTCGCCACCGGCCGCGACCGGGCCGGCAACAGCGGCACGGCCTCGGTCACCGTTACGCGCAGCGAGTCCACCTCGGGCCTGATCATCACCTATCCGCTCGAGCCGATGCTCACCAACCACACGGCCACGCTCGTCACGGGCCGCGTCCTCACGCCGTCCGATCTTCAGACGCTGACCATCGAGGGTCACGCCGGAACGAAGAGCACGGGCACGAGCACCGTCTCCAGCGACCCCAGCGGCACCTTCCGCGTGACCGACCTCCCGCTCTTCGAAGGCGTGGACACGATCACCGTAACGGCCACGTCGAAGAGCAACACAACGACGTCCGCCGTCGTCCACGTGACGACCGACCTCACGCCGCCGTCGCTGGCGATCCTGGCCGGCGCCGATCCGCTGAAGGACGGATTCACCTATCCGTCGAGCGTCGTCCTGAGCGTCTCCGCGAACGACCCCGGCTCCACGACCGCGCCGGCCACGACCATGCAGGTCGATGACGCGGCGGTCACGCTGCCCTACACCGTCACGGCCACAGGCGGCCACAGCGTGGTGGCCGTTGCCACGGACACCGCACACAACGAAACGCGGGTCACCCGCACGTTCTATATCGGCAGCACCGCCGCCGCCGGCTGCTCGGCGGGCGGCTTCGATCCCGCCAGTGGCGCCGTCGTGACCACGCCCAGCGTCACCCTGGTCGGTACGACCGGCGGCGCGGCCGGCATCTTCGTGAACAACATCGCCGCCTCGGTGGCGAGCGGCATGTTCCGGGCCACGGTCGAGCTGCCGCTGGAAGGGCCGAACACCGTCTCCATGGCCGGCGCCGAGGCGTCGGCCACCAAGACCAACGGTCCCACCATCACCCCCACGCGGGTGACGAATGCGCCGTCGGGGACGATCGATGCGCCGTCCGAGATGACGCCGTTCGGCACCGACAGCATCACCGTGAGCGGTACGGTCAGCGCCGGTGTGGCCTCCGTCGACGTCAACGGGACACCGGCCGTCGTTGCCGGCACGACCTGGGGCGCGGCCAACGTCCGTCTCTCCGCCGGTCTCAACATCCTCGTGGCCCACGCGGCCAATGCCGCCGGCCGGATCGCCACGGCCTCGCGCCGTGTGCTCTACCTGCAGAACGCCCCGGCCATCACCGTGACCTGGCCGAACGACGGCTTCGCCACCGGCGCGGCCCAGGTCGACGTCAGCGGGACGTACACGAACCTCGATCCCGCCACCCTCCAGGTTTCCGGCGGTGCCGGCAGCGGCACGCTCGAAACGCACCCGCGCTCCGACACCACCGGCAGCTTCCTCATTCACGGCGTCGCCCTCGCTTCGGGCGCGCAGGCGCTGACGGTCACCGGCCGCGACGCGTTGAGCCGCAGCGCCTCCGCGGTGATCAACGTGACGCGCAACGCAGGCACGGCGGCGGTGAGCATCACTTCGCCCCTCGACAATACCTACCTCCCGGCCGGAGCCGCCTCGACGGTCGCCGTCAGCGGTACGTACGTCGCCGTCAATGGCTCGCAGCTCGACATCAACGGCAGCGCCGGAACGCTCACGCCGAGTGCGAGCCTGCCCAACAGCGGGACGTTCAGCGGCAGCGCCGCCGTGAACGCCTCCGGCACCACGCCCATCGTCGTCCGTCTCACCCAGCCCGACGGCACCAACGCCGTGGCCACGGCACTCGTCACGAAGCTCGGCGCGGCACCGTCCGTGAAGCTGACGTTCCCCGCGGCGGAGGCCACGTCCGTCGATCCGGGCGTGGTCGTCCTCGTCTCCTTCTCCGCGCCGATGGACGAGACCTCGCTCCGTTCCGCCTTCTCCCTCGTCAACAGCGCCGGCACGCCGGTCACGGGCCAGTTCCGTCTCGACAAGGACGTCCTCAGCTTCGCCGCGGCCGCCACGCTCACGCCGGGCGACCGCTACACCATCGACGTCAAGACCACCGCCACCGACGTGGCCGGCAACGCGCTCGACAAGGAGCTCGTCAGCAGCTTCACCGTAGCCACCACCGCGCCGTCCGCGGCCCCGCAGGTCAACGCCATCACCGCCCCGGTCTGCGGCAGCAGCGTCACCATCAGCGGTACGGCCGCGGCCGGCGCACGGGTCGAAGTCGACTACGCCGGCGCGGCGCTCTTCACCACCGCCGACGCCACCACTGGCGTCTTCTCGCAGCTCCTGGCCATCTCCTCGCAGTCGGGATTCGCCGTGGCGCGCGTGCGCGTGGTCGGTGCGGACGGCACGCTGTCGCCCGCCGCCGAAGTGCCGTTCCAGGTCGACTGCAGCGGACCGCAGGTGGCCGGTGCGACGTACGACCGCACCGCCAACAGCATCACCATTACGTTCTCCAGGCCGATCGACCTCTCCACGGTCACCGTGGGCACCTCCGGCTCCGTGCAGTTGTCCCTCGGCGACGGAACGCCCGTCACCGGCACCGCCGCCGCCGGCGCTTCCTCGTCCATCGTCGTCATCACGCCGGGAACGCCCGACCCCCGCACCGCCACGCTCGTCCTTTTGATCACCAGCGCCGTCAAGGACACCACGGGCCACAACCTCACCGCCTTCACCCAGACCTTCACCGTTACCGGCGACACGGGATCGGTTCCCAGCGACGGTTACGGCTACATCACCGGCCAGATCATCGACGCCACCACCGGCCGGCCGCTGGCCGGCGCGACCGTGACGATTGATGTTCCCGTGTCCGCCGTCAATGCAGCCTCCCGGTGGAAAGCCGCAGCATCTTCCGCTACCAGCGGACAGCGAACCGCGACCGGCGGCTCACGAACAGCAATCAGCGGCCCGCGAACAGCCAATACAGGCACCACCCCGTTCACCACGATCACCGACACGAGCGGTGCCTACACCGACCGTGTGCCCGAAGGGGCCTTCGCCATCCACGCCTACGCGCGCGGTTACACCGACGTCTGGCGCCAGGTCGTCGTCCCGGCGGGGCAGGGCGTCGTGCCCATCGACATCCGCCTCACCGCGGCCGGACCGAGTGCCACCATGGCCTCGGCCGACTTCACCCTCGATCACGGCGGCGACTCGCCCGGCGTCACGCGCCACGCGACCCTGAGCGTCTCCGCCGGCGCCGTCGTTCCCAACACTGTGGTCACCCTCACCGCCGTCGGCGCCCAGGGCATCTCCGGCCTGCCGCCGCTGGGCTGGTCGCCGCTGGCGGCCGCCGAAGTGCGCGTGACGTCGCCGGTGGCCATTGCCGCCGGCGCGAGCGCCGCCCGCCTGACGTTCCAGATCGACTCCGCGGCCGTAGCGGCCTCGGGGAAGGTGCTCACGGCGGTCGAGTACGACTCCGTGCGCGACGAGTGGCACGTCCTGCAGCCGGCCGTCGCCACCACCGGCAATGCGGCGCAGGTCAACATCACCCTTCCGGCGACGCAGGCCGGCTCCGGCGCGAACCTCGGCAGCGGCGAGATCGCCCTCGTCTATCCCGACGCCGGCACCGGCGTCACCGCCCCGACCGCTCCGGTCGGCGGAGGCGTCCTCACCGGCGTCAGCGACCTCTGCGCCGACGGCCACTGCCCGGCCATGCAGGTCGCCAAGGCGTTCAACCTCAACCCGACCAGCGTGCCGCCCACTGGCAGCACCGTCGCTACGCTCACCATCGACACCGCAGGCACCGTCGCGCCGCCGCCGAATCCGTTCCCCTCCGGCACGGCCGTCGACGCGGTGGTCAATGAGCAACTGACCCTCACCGACGGCACCATCCTGGCGGACGTTCCGTACGCCACCGATCTCGTCCTCTACCGCTCCCTCGCGGGCGACACCGCCGTGGCCGACTTCAAGCTCGCCCCGAGCGCGAAGGCCGCCAACGTCCCGCTGCAGATCGGCGTCGATCACATCCAGATCGTTCCGTATCCCGGCCGCCTCGACCGCGGCACGCTCATCGGCCCCGCCGGCGGGCACGTACCGTCCGACGCCAACGTGCAGGTCGACATCCCCACCGGCGCCGCCACCGTGGCACTGCACGCCACGGCGAAGTCCATGACCGCCGCTGACCTCGCCGGCTTCGGCAGCATCGACGGCTTCCAGATCGTCAGCGGCCTCACGCTCACGCTCGAGACGGCCGACACCACCACGTCTGCTGCGCCTGTCCAGCTTCTCAAGCCGGCCGCCACCACCTTCGTCGTCAACCCGGCGCAGCTAGGCACGGCGCCGCAGCTCATCCTCGCCGAGGTCTTGCCGGCGACGTCGTTCGGCCGGATGGTCCGCCTCGCCGATCGCATGGGCGCCGCCCAGCCCATCGAATCGACCACCAACGTCAGCGTCACCACCGCCACCATCGACCCGGCCGTCCTGCCGGTCGAAGGCGTCGTGCGCGCCGGCCAGTACCTCCTGCTGAAGGCCAGCCAGCCCATCGCCTACGCCTTCGGCGGCGTCCGCGTCGCGGGCGGCGCCTATATCAATGGTGCTGAAGTCGTCTCGGCGACCCTCGGCGTCCGCGATCTCAGCCGCGTCACGGGCATCTTCGCAGTGCCCGTCGTGGCCACACCGGCAGCGCCGTTCGCCCTGACCCCCGTCCACCCGACGGCAGGGGAGGGAGCCACTCACACCGCGGCTGCCGCACCGGCGGCCGGCGCGATCGTCAACGCCGGCGACCTCCTCTTCGCCGTCCAGGCGCCCACCCTCCAGCAGGTCACCGTGACCGGCACGCAGGGTGGCGTCAACCTCGTCACCAGCAATGGCGCGACCGGCATCACCCTCTCCACCGGCGTCCAGGCCGTCTTCTCGCAGACCATCGACGCCACCTCCGTCAATAACAGCTCCATCGTCGTGACCAACACGGCGACCCGAGCGGTCGTCCCCGGATCGGTGACCGCCGCCGGAAGCGGCGTCACCTGGACTCCGACCCCGAACCCGAGCGGACAGCCGCTCGTGCCCAACGCCACCTACGTCGTCTCCATCGCCGCCTCGATCAAGGGCTCGCACGGCGCGCCCCTCGGCACGTCGCAGACCTTCGCGTTCTCCACGGTCACCCAGATCTCGAACGGCCAGGTCCACCCCGAGCGCATCCGCATCACCATCCCCGACGCCAACGGCATCTCGACCATCGCCGGCGACGCCGGCGCCCTGGCCACCGTGCCGCCCGAGCCGCAGGCCTGGCGCGCCGTGGCCCTCCGCCGCGGCAACGCCTTCATCACCCAGTACCAGGTCACCGCGAACAGCGACGGCAGCTTCCAGTTGCGTGTCGGCACCTGCAGCGGCGCCACGCCGTGCGCCGACGCCATCACCATCAAGGACCACATCGACCTCGAGGTCCTCAACGCCGCCGGCAACATCGCCGCCATCATCCCCCTGACCCCGTTCTCCACCCCGGACGGCCAGGGCTTCATCGCTCCGACCGACGTCGACACCACGTTCACCTCGAAGGACGGAGTCGGCGTCCACGTCCCGGCCGGCGCCTTCGCCCAGCTCACTACCGTGACTGTCGCTCGTCTGGACGACGACTCGGCGTTCTCCGCCGTTCCGTCGATCCACGACGACATGAACTTCTACCGCGGCGTGAACCTCACCCTGGACTGCACCACCGGCGGGCTCGATCCCAACGCCACGTGCGAAGCCGCGAAGCGGCTCGACGTCACCATTCCCGTGCCCGCGAACGCGCCCACCGACCGGAACTTCCTCCTCGGATGGCTGGGCGACTCCGTCCGCGGTCCGCGCATCATGATCGTTGACACCCTCAGGGTCGACAACGGCAACTTCACGACGGCGTCCGCGCCGTCGGGGACCGGGCAGAGCGTGCCGCGGAACTTGGCTGCGACGTCGGCGAAGCCGGCGTCGTCGAAGGTCTCGAAGTCCTCGACGCCCGGCCCGTCGTCCCGGAAGGCCGCGCAGAGCAACGCGCCGGTGATCTCGTCCTTCGGCGGTCTGCCGCTGACCATCCTCTCCGGCGATTCCTCGACCCTCTCGTGGACGACGACCGGTGCCGATCACGTGACCATCACTTCGGTGCCCGGCAACCTGCCGCCCACCGGCACCTTCACCGTCAAGCCGGCCTCCACGACGACCTACACGTTGACGGCCTTCGCTGCGGACAACTCGTCAGCTTCTTCCGATCCCGTGACCGTCAAGGTCAACAACGGCCCGGTGGTGGACACCTTCAAGGCCGTTCCGGACAGCATCGCCCCGGGCGGCACCTCGACGCTCACCTGGACCACGAGCACGGCCGCGATCGTGAAGCTCCACGATTCGGCGGGCAACGACTTCGGTTCGCAGCCCTTGAACGGCTCGCTCAACGTCTCTCCGGTCTCGACGGTTACCTACACGCTCATCGCGTACAACAGCGACCAGACCGTGCAGAGTGCGCCGTCGACGGTGCAGCTCAACGTGACGACCGATCCGGTCATCACCTCGTTCACGGCCACGCCCGAATCGCTGGTCCCGGGGCAGGCGTCCACACTGGCCTGGAAGACGATCAACACCAACAGCATCAGCATCAAGAACGATGCGACGGGCAGTGTGGTCTGCGCGGGCGGGGCGATCAGCGCAACACCCAGCACCTGTTCCGTCTCTCCGCTCAGCACGGCTTCGTACACGCTCACGGCCGTGGGGAGCACGGGTGCGAAGGTCACGCAGCAGGTCGTCGTGCGCTTCGAGCCGCCCGGCATCGGGAACGTCGTTTCGCCCAATGACGTCAAGGCGGCGCTGGTCGGCATCGTCCGCTCCGGCAGATACAACGTCCTCGACCTCCGGTCCGCCGCCGGCACGGCCGTGGGCTGGTCGGTCATGACCGGGATTCAGGGCAACTACGACATGTTCTGGGATAGCTGGAACTCGTTGTTCGCCTCGCACCTCTATCTCAGTGAGCCCCACGGCGTCATCGTCATCCCGGTCCTCCTCGGCAAGCCGTTCCAGGTGGTCGGCTACGACGCTACCAGCGGCCTGCAGGCGTTCTCGAAGGCCTACGATCCGCTTCCGATCGGCACGCCGGGCGCCGCGTACTACGTGCCGCCCCCCAGCGCGGAGTCCCAGGGTCCCTATCCCGTTTCGGCGTCGCCGTTCCGGGTCGCCTTCGCCGACATCACGGTTGAAGACAAGCCGATCGAGACCGTCAGCGGCCTTGTCCTGACGCTCCACTACGGCCACGTGACGATCAAGGATGCGGCCACGAGCTCCATACCGGACAAGATTGCCGTCACGGCCCTCAACCTCACCAGCGGCACGCAGCCTCAAGGTCCCGCGGTGGGCTCCGCAACGCCGCGCGAAATCACCATCGACGGAAAACTCGGAGACCGCATCCTTCTGATCATCGGCGCTCAGGACGTCGATCCCCAGACGCAACTGAGCATCACGTTCGACAAGGCCATCGCCACCGATGCGAACACCAGCGATCCGGACAAGAAGGAGTCCGCGATCAACAGCGCGCTGCACGGCAAGTTCAAGGTCGAGAAGCAGTCCGCGCCGCCGGCGACCGGAGGCCAGCCGCCGTTCCAGCGCATCGACCAGGGCAGCTCCGACATCGTCTGGTACACCCTCGATTCCGGCGACCGGCGCATCACGATCAATCTGCCGGCCGCCCTCGAGGCCGGCGCAACCTACAGAATCACGATCCCCAAGGACCTCCACGGTGCTTCGGACCCGCTGCAGATCGGCGTGGTGAAGTTCCCGAATGACACGACGAGCCAGGAGATTCAGGAAATCCCGCTGTCGTTCACAGTCCGTCCGGCGCCGCAACCGATGTCCGGTTTCAACCTGCCTCTCGACTACAACCAGAGCCAGATCGGCACCGTGCACGACATGGCCCTCAACGGCAACGTCCTGCTGCTGGCCACGCTCCAGGGCGGCATCCTGGCCTACGACGTCAGCGACCCGGGCTCGATGAACAGCAAGACCTCGCTGCTCGGCTACGTCGACACAGGCCGTGGCGACCCGACGGCGCTGGCGAACAGCCAGGCCAACTCGCTCCTCAGCCCGTCGATTCGCTTCTGGTCCGTGGCCTCCGACCACCACGGCCGCGTCTACACCTCGGCCATCGGCTCTACCTTCGGCTTCATCCAGGCCTACCGCCTCGATGACTTCATCCCCGATGCCTCGCATCCCGCTCCGCGTGCAGCCTCGCCGCTCGCCGCCGCCGTCACCTCCTGGGCGCCGGGTTACGGAGCCAGTCTCGACATCGGCTCCGACTCCGTTCTCAGCGATCGCCCGGAGGGGATCCCCAGGAAGCTCCAGATCGTCCTGCAGGACAATGACAACGGCAAGCACTGGAACACCGTGGCCTCCTTCACCCAGGGAGTGACGGACCTCGGCGGGAATGTCTCGGCTACCGCGGCTGGCGACTTCAGCAGGATGCAGGTCACCGTTCCCATCGAGAATTCGAGCTCGCCCCAGGGCGCGGCCGCGTACCCGATCCAGCGCATCACCATCGAGAACATGACGCGCCAGCTTCGCTGGTCGGCCGACGCCAAGGCCAGCTCTCCGGCCGTCTTCAGCGACGTCGTCGCCAAGGACGGTGACCAGCTCCGCGTCATCTTCAACGAGCGCACCTACGGCATCGTCACGATCTTCGGCTACGGGGTCGGGATCTTCGATCTCAACGCCATGGAGGCCAACGCCCTCGATCCAAGCGCGCCGAAGTTCGCGGAGCGCATCCGCATCACCCAGGGCACCGCCTATCCTCCGTGCGATCCGCTCGCCGGTTGCGCCGAATCCATCACCGACCTTTCGCTCTCCGCGGATGCCACGCTGCTGTCGACGGCCACCGTACCGGGCGCGCCGCCGGAGCTGAAGGCGTACGGTCTCGACATCCATCGCGGCGTGCTGGACCTCAAGCTCATCGCCCAGGACGACAAGGTTCAGCCGTTCACCGAGAATCGCACCACCGGCTTCGTCATGGTCCTTCCCACCAGGCCGCACAACACGTATCCGGCGAACCACATCAAGGCCCTGGTCGAAGCCATCCAGGCGGCCAATCCCAACGCGATAGGACCCGACCAGAAACCACTCGATCCTGCCAGCCTCTTCGTCGGCGTTCAGCCTTATCACTGGACGCTCGAAGCCGCCGACAACAAGGCCCTCGGCAAGGCCAGCCTCACCGGCACCCCTCATGGAGCCCGCGGTTCGTCCGCAGGCACGCGAGTGGAGCGCGATTACCTCCTCGTTCCGGCGAATGCGCTCGGACTGCTGGTCATCGATGCCACGAATCCGGCGACCTGGCTGGACGACCCGAACCTCGCAGACGTCATCTGGCTGCCGGCCGGTGCCGCGGCCGTCCGCGTCATTCCGGGGATGAACCGGGCCATCGCCGTCGACCGCGACGGCCGCGTCCTCCTCATCGACCTCTCCAGGCTCGACGGGCGCTACGACCCCAACACCGGCGAGGACGTGACCGATCCGCTGTTCAAGACCGTGGCCGCCTGCCTCAAAGGCCAGGGGACCTACGGCCTCGGCGCGCCCGATCCGCGCATTCTCTGGACCTCGGAACCGGGTCTCGTCAACGGCAACATCATCCCGGTCATCGATCCGGACACCGGCATCCTCTTCACGGGCAAGGCATTCGTCGATCCGAACAACGCCTCCGATGCGGCCGTGAAGGCCATCCCGGCCATCGATCCGCACATCGAAGTGCTGGCCGAGGTCGGCGCCAACTCGATGCGCGCCGTGGGCGGAGTGGTGCCCCTCGGCATCGATCCGCCGGCCAACATTCTGGATGCCGCCGATTCCAATGCCTCCCTGGGTGCCTTCCGCCTGCGCCTCACCCTGCCCGGAGGAATGCCCAAGAGCCTCAACTCCAACCAGCTCCGCCTGGCCGTCGAGAGCGAGCGCGTTCCGGGCGGAATCACCCCGCAGACCCTCAATCCCTACCCGCCCGCCCATCTCCGGATGGCGGATGTCGCGGGCAAGGCGGACCCGCGCGCCAGCCAGGCCTTTATCCTCCAGCCGGACGTTCCGAGCGATCCACAACTCCAGGCAAAGCTGCGCCTGCAGAGCGGGTACAACCGCTTCATCTCACCCTGGATCGTGGCCGTGGCCGATCCGCGCGCCCTGGCTGCCTGGGATTGGGCCAATGCCACATCGAGCGACAAGACGGCGGCCGGCTGCAAACACTGTGATCGTCCCGACCGCCTGAAGCCAACGGCGACCAACCTCCCGCAACTGTTCGAGATCTGGAGCGCCGGCCGCAACTTCCTCGTTCGCCCCGAGGCCTGCCTCCAGAACTGCAGCGGGAACACGAGCTCCATCTTCGCCGGTACGCCGTATGCCTACCTTGGGCAGAGCCATCGCCTCGAGCTTCGCGTCCCCACCGTCATGGCGGACATCATCCGGCCAACGGCGGTGGTGGTCGCGGGTCAGAACCCGCCGGTCGCCGGCGGCGCCCTGCAGGAAACGACGTACCTCCACAGCGGTGAGGTCGAGTCGTCTGCGGTCGATCTGAACGTCGGCGGCCGCAACGGCCACGACGTCGTCGTCGGCCGCACCTCGCGCTCCCGCACTCTGGGCAGCTCC
The DNA here is from genome assembly GCA_964650405.1 of uncultured Thermoanaerobaculia bacterium. Taxonomy (GTDB): domain Bacteria; phylum Acidobacteriota; class Thermoanaerobaculia; order Gp7-AA8; family Gp7-AA8; genus CAZYTO01. Next base: position 14,534 of record CAZYTO010000009.1, read on the forward strand.
GAGCTCGGCTTCGGCTGGACCTCGGCTCTCTTTGCCCATATCCGCACCCTTCCGAACGGCAGCGTCGAGTACTACGACGGGTTGGGCAACATCTGGACCTACAAACCGACGGCAACGCCCGGACTCTACAAGCCGCCCGCCGGGTTTGGCATGCAACTGACCCCGAACGGCACGGGCTGGATGATCAGCGATTCCATTCGCAGCTTCATCCTCTTCGACGAGTTCGGCCGCCAGACGGCGCGCACGGACGAGTATGCGAGCAACAAGCAGCTCGCCGGCGATTCCGCCCCGGGCAACATCATCAACTTCCTGTACGACGTCTCCGGACGCCTTTCTCTCGTGTCCGATCCCGTCGGTCGCGCCACCACATTCACCTTCTGGCCCGACGACAGCGACCAGCGTGGTCTTCTCCAGAACGTCAAGGATTGGCGCAAAACGGCGCGCGAGATCGAATACGACTTCGACCCCGCGGGCCGGCTCAACAAGGTGCAATTGCCGAAGGCCGGCAGGGTGGCCACGGCACCGAACGTTCCCGACCTCAACGCTGTCCGCCCGAAGATGCTCTACAACTACGAGAGTGCCACGCCGCCGGCGTACAGCACCTCGGCCTCGTCGACGTTCAACGCCTTCTTCGAGACGGCGCCCGAGATCGACTCCATCATCGATCCCGCGGAAGCCGCCGGCTCGATGACGCCGCGCGTGGCCTTCCAGTACGACCATACCAACGACCCCAACAAGCATGACCGCGTCACCCAGCAGTTCTGGCCGTGCGGAAGCTATACGAGCGCCTGTGCGCAGACCGCGGCCAGCTTCTCGTACACCGTCACCGGAAACGACGCCACCGTTCAGACGACCGACATGCTCGGTCAGCCCCGCACCTACACGCTCAAGAAGAGCGGGGAGGACGGCTGGCACACCATGCAGCTCGACGTGCCCACGCCGTCGCTCGTCGACGAGGCCACGTCCTCCAACGTGCCATCGACCGCATCCCCGTCGATCGATCCCCAGACGCACGCGCCGGTCGTTCTCACGACCGGCTTCCAGTACGACGGGAACGGCCAGCTCAAGCAGGCCAACCTGCCGGACGGCACGCAGGTCGTGAACACCTACGAGGCCGCGGCCTCCTCGCCGCTGGGCAGGCTGGCCACCTCCGTGGTCACCGCAGCCGGTCATGGCATCCACACGGCCTACCAGTACCAGTCCGGAACCACGGTCGACACGATCCTCGACAAGGTCGGCAAGGCCATGGACGCCGATCCGAAGAACTTCCGCGAGGCAAACGCTCCCTCGCGGTCGCAGAAGCTCGTCAAGCAGGAAGACACTCACCAGCAGGTAAAGATGACCTCTGCGGCCGTCTTCGACCTTCACGGACAGAAGCGCTGGGATGAAGCGGGTGGCCCGAATCTGGTTACCGCCCAGGACATCCAGCAGGCCGCGAATGCGACGACCGTCGCCCAACTCCCCAATCCCGCCGCCAGCACCACGAGTCAGCAGAAACTCGACTACTACGACAATCCTTCCGACCCGAACATCAGGCGCGGCAGGGTCAAGACCGTCACCTCCGGCCGCGACAACCAGAAAGTCACCGCCGGCGTTACGTACTCCGAGGCTGGCAACTCCAATCCGGGCGGCCAGATCGTCGAGACCACGGACGAGCGCAACGTCAAGACGACCGAAGAGCTCGATGCCTGGGACCGCCTCGTCCATCGCACGATGAGCGGCGCCGCCGGTAGCACGTCACCAGTCAACGTCGACGAAGTCTTCGGTTATGACGCGGACGGACGAGTCGTCTACACGTCCGAGAACCGCACCCAGGCAAGCCCCAACCCCGCCCTGACCATCGAGACGTTCACCTCGTACGACGTAATGGGTCGCGTCATCGAGACCCACACGACGAACGCGAAGGTCAACGACAGCGACCAGACGCTCTACGTGACCCGGTCGTACGACCTCGCGGCCAGGGTCTCCACGCAGACCGACCCGGGTCTTTCGCCCTCGGGGGGCGATGCGTTCGTCCAGTCGTCCTTCGACACGCTGGGCCGCACCGTTTCCGTCGTGCGCAACGCCACGGGCGCGCCGCAGAAACTCAAGGCCATCACTGGGTATGACACCCGCGGCCGGAAGTGCTATGCGACCGATGGTGCCGTGGCCTCGCTGCACCGTTTCGACGGCTTCGGCCGCGAGATCGACGCCATCGATTCCTATGGGATCCGGACGCACCGCGACTACGACGAGTGGGATCAGTTGAAGGAGCAGACCACCACCGGTGGTACCACCACCGTCGCCCATACCGCGTGGCAGTACACGGACAAGGGCAACCTCTTCCTCACCGGCGAGAACCTCGACGGCCAGCGGATCCGCTCCACCAGCACGACTCTCTCCGACAACGGCCTCACCGAGGTCACCGCGGTCGGCGAGACGGACAGCGCCTCCACGCTGCTCGGGAAGTCCGCGCGCATGGTCGTCACCAAGGGCGATCTGGCCGGCCGTACCCAGACCGTCTCCGTCGGGAACGCAACCTTCCTCAACTCCGATCAAACGCCCAGTTTCCAGGGGACTGGCGAAGCTCTCTTCTCCATCACGGATACATTCGATTTCGACGGATCGATGCAGAAGACGGTCCGCACCACCGAGCCCCAGGCTCTCGGCAAGCAGTACGTCACCAAGACCGAATTCGACATGCTCAGACACCCGAGCACGCTCACCGAGCCGGGTGCCTACAAGACGACGTCCGGCTACGACGAAGCCGGCAACCTGCTCACGCTGGTCACTCCCGGTCAGTTCGCGGCCGAGCTGATGAGCTATGACGCCCGCAACCTGCTGGTCGACAAGAAGCTGCGGGACGGGTCTTCCGTTCACCACACCTACGACGCCCTCGGCAACCCGAAGAGCTACAAGGATGAAGAAGGCGCCACGACGAGCTACACCACCGACCTCCTAGGCCGGATCACCACCACGACGTATCCCGGTGGGACCACTGAGGAGCATCGCTTCGAGGACCTCACCGGAAGGGTTCATGCCAGCCGCGACCGCGCCGGCCAGTGGCTCGTGTACCAGTACGACGCCGGCGGCCACGTCACGTTCGTCACCGACGGCGGCAAACAGAACGAGCCGTCCGCGTCGGGCGCGAACCTGATCGGCTTCGAATACGACGCCGGCGGCCGCCTTACCGCCATTCGCAATCCCGATTCCGCCGTCGAATTCGACAGCTACGACCTTCTCGGCCGTCCGGGTGTGACGCGCTCCGTCCGCTACCGGAACGGTACCGGCCTGAGCCAGACCCGCGATACCTCCGACGTTCATGTCCAGGGCCACACCTGGAGCGTGTACGGCGGGGAGCGCACGCGCTGGCGCATGCCGGCCGCCGCGTCCAGCCTGACGAATCCCGAAACGACCACCGGGCCGTGGCGCACGTGGATCGACGAAGTTCGCGACGGTGTGGGCAACATCGCCAACCAGTCGCTGGCCATCTCGGGCAACGTGACAGTGCCGCCCGGCGCCCCGGTCACCAGCGCCCGGGCCCGCAACGCGGGACGGCTTATCGCCCGCAACCGCTTCGGCGCCTCCGCCACCACGCCGCTGGCCGTCTCCGGCTACGGATACGACGACCAGGACATCGGCGGGAACGGCACATCCAGCGGCCTCCTCACCACTCTGTCGACGCAAGTGGGAACAGCGACGCTGGCCGGCAGCAGCATCTCCCGCTATCCCACGAAGCAGATCTCGGTCGAAGACGACCTCGGCCTCGGCAAGCGCCGCTCGGTATTCCACTACAACAGCCGCGAGCGATTGGACGGCAGCCATCTCGACGAACCGGCCGTCGGTGATCCCGCGCCCCTTCCCATCGGGTCGCCGTATCCCCCCACGCCAACGCCCGCGGACTTCCGCACGGCGCGGGCCACGCAACCTGCGCCGCTCGACAACGGACAGCTCGGTCTCCTGGGCGCGCTGGCCAAGTCCGTCATGCCGTTCGACTGGACGGCCCTGCAGGCCACCGACGGCTCGCACCAGATCGCCTCGCGCACGCTGAGCGTCGGCGGCAACCCCCAGGGCAGCGCCATTCCCTACGCCTTCACCGGCGGGCGCCGCACGACCAGCGGCAATTGGACCTCCACGTACGACCAGCTCGGACGCCTCACCAGCCTCGAGTTGGCCGGCGACCGCCACATCGACTTCACCTATGACCCGAACGACCGCATCGTCGGCCGCAGCGCGAAGCAGAGCAACGGCCAGGGCGGCTGGAGCCCTGAGACGCGCGCCGCGGTGCTGGCCGCCGACGGCCTGCCCGCGGACGTGACGTTCGTGTGGGATCCGCTCGTCGACCGCCTCGTGGCGGTCTACCAGGCCGGCGCGTCGATCGCTCCGCCGGGCACGCCGATCACCCAGCCCACGGACCCGAATGCCGGACTGCTCCAACAGTACCTGCACGGCGACCAGGGCATGGACGATCCGGTCGACGTCCTCGTGGCTTCGACTCCGGGTGGAACACCCACGGAATACTTCCCGATCGTCGACGAGGCCGGCGCCGGCTCACTCCAGGCCGTCCTCAACTCCGACGGCACCCTTGCCGAGCGCGTCCTCTATGCCGACGCCTTCGGCGACGCTCCGCACTATCTCCAGGGCGGCGTCGTGGACAAGGTGACCTTCGACGCCTCCACGGGCGGCGGCAGCGTCTCCCAGGTGACCGTCACCGCGCACTTCTCCGAGAAGCCCGATCCGGCCACCCTGGCTTCGGGTCTGCGCCTGGCGTCCGTGAAGTCCGACGCCTCGGTCGCCGCCGTGTCCGCGGTCGCGCCGCAGGTGTCGCCCTCTGACCCCAGCACCGTGACCTGGACCTTGAGCAATACCGACTGGCAGGCCCTGACCAGCGCCGCCGGCGCCGACTCGATCGAAGTCGACGTCACCAACGCCCTCCGCTTCGCCGGCTGGGGCGCCACCCCGGTCCAGCCCGCCCCGCAGTGGACGTCAACGCTGTACAGCGCCTCCTCGACGACCGCCACGCCAGTCATCGTCCGCGAGCGCATCAGCTATCTCACCCAGAAGTGGTCCGCCAGCGGCCCCACCCTGGAAACCGCCTACGACATTCCGTCGCTCTACCTCGCCGCCAGCCCGCAGTCGAAGACGAGAATCCTCACCGGCTGGAAGGCTGCTCCGTTCGTCGAGCCGGCCAGCGGTTTCGCCTTCTTCCGCGCCCGTTGGTATGACCCAAGCACGGGGACGTGGCTCACCGCGGATCCGATGGGGTACAAGGACAGCTCGAATCTTTACGCGTTCTGTCACGGCGATCCCGTGGGATGCAAGGATTCCGAAGGCCTCGCCGATCCCAAGAAGGAAGAAACGCATCTCAACTTAGGTCACGCAACGTCGATCGGCGCGGCGCCTCCCGGCGACCCGTCAACTGGGTTTTGGTATTGGCTGGCAGACACGGCCACGATGGGCTATTTTTCGCTGCCGGGCGGAACGTATCGTTACTTGGGCGATGATGAACCTTATCAATCGGCACGCGACCTAAGAGCGTTTCGTAAGGAGCATCCCAAGGAGATTTTTCTTGCAGACACTGCCCTTGCCCTCACGGGTAAGGGTAAGGCCCTGAAAATAATTGGATTAGTCGGTGCACACCTAACACTCTGGGAAAACGCACGTCTCTCCAAACAGCCACCGGCGGTGCCTGTTCCTCCGGGACCTGAACCACCGAAACCTCCACGAAATCGCCGAGCTCCGATTCTTGCAGACAACGACGTGATGGTTCACGCCCTTGAAAAGGGGGACGTCAAGGCGCTCGACGAGATTCGTGCTGGTAAGACTTACATAACACCAAATCAGTATCATGAGTTTATGAACGTCACTTCACAAGCGCAGCGAAAAAAGCGTCTCGCGTTTATGAATATCGAAGGTATCGAAGTCTTGTCAGGCGAGCGTGCGCGGGAATTGGCAAGTCTGGAAGAATTTCAGGCAGTTTTCGCGAAAGTCGCTCCCATAATGGGTCGGAACGACGCTGCTCTGGCAGCGTTTGCTAAGGTCAGCGGTTTCGAGGCCGTCACAAAGGAGAGACGCTTGTATCAGTTCTTAACGCAGACTCTGCCAAAACTTGCCGTGCCGATTAGAAGGATCGTAAAGTGAGTGCTTACAACTACCTCCACATCCGGATGGCTTGCCCGAGACGAGGACACCTTGCCGACATGGAGATAGAGTGTTTCTTTGGGCTTCGTGACTTCAGCGACTATCAGAAAGGTGACGTAGTTAAATGGGTTGACCGAAAGGCAGTTCACAATGGTGGTCGCCCTACCGATGGCAACATGGACGGAGAGGGCTATCTCCAGTGTCCGATCTGCGATCTAGACGCATTTGTCAAAGTTCTTGTTAGGAACGATGTCATTGTAGGGGTGGGTCCGGATTCAGATCGGAAGCCGTTCAAACCCGACCCGAATGAGCTCAATCTGAAGTGATAACATGAATCTGAGGCATACGAAAAGCAGGGCTCCGCGCTGAGATAGGTGGGTAGCTTGGCGCGGCAAAGTGATTATGGGTAGCCTGCGCGGAGGAGCGTATCAAGGCGCTGAGAACCGCGCCTCCTCCGCTGCGCTGCGGCCCTTCGGGTGAGACGCTCCTCCGCTCCGGCTGTGTGAGCAGTTATGGACCGAAAGCGGAGCTTTCGGTCGTGGAACGACCGGAGCCGCACTGGCGTTCTGCGGGACTGGTTGTCATCTCATCGTCCCGGAGCCCCCACCTCATGGAACAGAATCAGCTTTTCGCTCTCGCCCTCGGCCTGGCCGAGCCGTGGTACGTCGCCTCCCTCGAGTTCAGTGCCCACGATCAGCGGCTCGACGTCGGTATCGACTTCCGCCGCGGAGGTACATTCACTTGTCCCGAATGCGGAGCGAGCGGGTGCAAGGCCTATGACACCGAGCAGCGAGAGTGGCGTCATTTGAACTTCTTCCAACACGAGACGATGCTCCGAGCCCGTGTCCCTCGGATCGACTGCTCCGGATGTGGAGTGCGTCCGGTGAATGTCCCCTGGAGCCGGCCCGGAAGCGGCTTCACCCTGCTGTTCGAAGCACTGATTATGGCCATGGCGGCGCACATGCCGGTTCGGGCCATCGCCCGCCTTGTCGGAGAGCACGACACGAGGTTGTGGCGTGTGATTCACCACTACGTGGACCAGGCCCGGGGGAGGCGCGATGACTCGAACGTCCGGCCCGTAGGGATCGACGACAAGTCAGTACGCCGAGGCCATGACTACGTGACCGTTTTCGCGGATCTGGACGAGCGGAAGGTCCTGTTCGTTGCCGATGGCCGCAAGGGCGAAGCGGTCGAGCAGTTCCGGTGGGATCTGATCGACCATGGAGCGGACCCCGATCAGGTTGACGAGATCTGCATCGACATGTCCGCCGCCTACATCGCAGGAGTGGGGAACAGTTTTCCGCGGGCCGCGATCACCTTCGACAAGTTTCACGTGATGCAGTTGCTGAGCGAGGCCGTCGAGAAAACGCGTCGTGAGGAGCAGAAAACCACTCCCGATCTGAAGGGACATCGATTCGCCGTTCTCAAGAACCCGGAGAACATGCGGGATGAGGAGCTGGAGTTCGCCGCCGCATTACTGTCACGCCGCTCGACGATGAAAACCGCCCGTGCATTCCATCTGCGACTCACGTTTCAGGATTTCTACGCCCAGCCAGCGCGATCGGACATCCTCGATCTCGAGCGCAAGCTCGTCGAGCGTCACCCAGGTCCTGAGAACTTGGAGAAGTGGGCTGGCACCAAAATCCTTCGCATCCCAACTATCGCAAGAAATGAATCTGTTTGAGAAGTTGATTGCTTGCTTTGATGAACCGGAGCGTCATTTATCAATGATCGAGATCAGTGCACAGTATGGCGATCCAAAGGCGGCGGACAAGATCTGGCCGCTGCACAGAAAACTCAACGAGCTATTTGAGGCCTATGCCGGGAACAAGTATTTTCGAACGGTCGAGAAGCTGACGATTGTGCTGCGCGTGTCGGGCCGAGTTCGTGATTTCGGTCGCGAGGGACCGGAAAGGCTCAAGTTTCTGAAAAGGGACAAGGAGCTCACGGTCGATCTTGTCATTCCGGATGAGAGGTGGCGGGACACGAGCAACGATGAATTTCGCCGATATCTCACCGAGGCGGTCCAGGCTGCGCTGTTGCGTCTTGTTGACGTTGCCCGGCAGAAGGGTGAGCTCATTCAGCCAGACGTTTTGACGTCGGATCTGCGTAAAGTGATGTCGGCATTTCAGGATGGCTGAGAAAAAATGGTACGGCCAAAGCCTCTTGGGCAAGTTGCACAGGATCTGGAGAGCTATTCTCGCGCTGAGAAGTCAGAGGTAGCGGAATAGAAGGGATAGAGGGGGGCACACCTTCGCTTCGCGCACAAGCGCCGGAAGAACGCGATAAAGCGCAGGTGGATCCTCGGCGGCTCGCAGTGGTTTCCGGCGGTTTGGCGAGATCGCGGTCCTTTCGGCGGTCGGCGTAGAGGCGACGGGCGCCAAAGCGCGTGTTAAGGCGCCAGAGCCTGCGCACGGCGCGGCCGCTACGCCCTTCTGCTGACACACGCCGGCCGCGCCCTGGTCAACAGCTCAACCGGCATCGCGACGATGTCGGCTCTGGAAACGCATCAAGACGCGCTCGGAGAGCGCGACGAGTTCTGTGTTCATGGCGAGTTCGCGCCGGCATCGGCGGATCTCGCTCGAGGTGTGGCCCGTACTTCGGATGACGAGAATTTCAGGGTCTCGCGGAGGCGCAGCAGTCCTTCGTTACAGGCAAGGCAATGAGGCGGCGGGTCGTTCCGCCCCGCGTGGTGCGGATGGCCAGGGACTTCAGGCCGCTCAGTGCCGCCATGACGCGCCTCGACGCGGACGATCGGCCCAATCTTCGGCGGCCCGACGGCTCGCTGCTCCACGAGCCGGAAACCACCCCGCAACGGAAAGTCGCACCACTCCGCGTAGAATGGCGATCGGAGATGCTCGAAGCGAAGGTGTGACCCAGTGATCCTTCTTTCCAAAAGGGCTCGCCGCAGGCTCAACCCTTTGTGTCCACGTCCTGCCACCGATCCTCCGCTGACATGGATTGATCGACATCGATGATCGGAGAGAGAATTCAGGCGTTGCTCGCGCTCGGTGATGAGGCGTGGCCCGACTACGTAATTGTTACCGATGGCGGCGCCTATCTGATAGGCGCCAGCACAATTGAGCGGATCAAACTGGGCCGACATTCAGAGAATCGACTGAAACCTGAGTATCGCGCCAGACGCATTGAAGAGAGTCGCACGGATGGAGCGAGCGGGGTGGTAGTTTTGTTAGACGATCGAAGTGTGATCGTCATTGATGCAGTTTATGATGCCGGCTCCGATGCTGTGTACAGGACCGTAGACTATCAAGACGCTCAGGAGTTTTCGGAGTGGCACGATGAATACGCGGCCTTGAAATTGATCCCTGACGTGTAGCCTGGCTAGAAACGAAACGAATAAGCCAAACGCTTTTCCTGGTACTCATCGAATCGCCAGAAGCCCAACTTACGATAGTAAATGTACGCTCACGATTCTCTCCGAGCGCAGTGCATGTGCCGGCTGCAGGTACAATTTGAAACGGTTCTCTAGAATGTATCCCAAGGTCAAGATCCGACTCATTGAAATAGAGGTGCAGAAGAAGGTCTCACCGTGAGCTCCGATCCAATTGATGTGTTGGTTGAGCAGTTGGAGTCTTCTTGTCTCGTTCGTCCTGAAGAGCTTCAAGGTTGCAGCGAGGATGAGATCATCTCGCTTGAGTCAGCTCTCAAGTGCCGGTTGCCTGCTGTCTACCGTCGTTTCCTCGAAAGGATGGGTAAGAGTGCAGGACGGTTTTTTCAAGGCGAGGATGCGTTTTATGGCGATCTTGTCGAGATCCAGACTGCTGCAAGAGAGGTCCTGGCGAAGTACAGCGACCTAGTGCTGCCAGCCGGAGCTTTTGTCTTTCTCATGCACCAGTGATACCAGTTTTTCTTCCTTATAACTAACGGAGACGATGCCGATCCACCCGCATATTCCTATTTGGCAAAGAAGACCGCATTTGAACATGCCTGTGACCACTACTCAGAGGTGCTCTTCGACGAGTTCGAGATGCTATTGCGAGTCGAATAGCCGCTAAACTTCACTTTCGAGCAGGTGGTTCATGGACCGGTGGTGTTCGAGAACTCATTCCGTACGGTAACGTTTACTGAGAAAGTCGCTTCACGCCGCGTAGAATGGCGACGGGAGAGGGGAGAAGCGAAGGTGTGACCCCGTGACCGATTCAACTTCGTATTGAAGGCAAGAACTACCGACGATTCCTAACCGTGAACGGCCAGGTTAAGCGGAACACGGTTCGCTTGTCTGAAGAGATCGGGGAGCAGATTTATGAGGATGTTCTCTTCATGCGGGAAGGTAGGAAGCAAGGTGTAGAGAGGCTTGTCCAGTGGGAGTTCGCAGGCGCTGGCCCAAGCGAGGAGCTTGCAAAAGCCTTGCAGAGATGGGGGATACCCTATGTCCAGCAATGTCCAGCACTGAGCGGGGCAGTGATTTTCGCGAACTGTTGCGAACAGAGTTGTTGAATATCCCGCTTGCTCAGTGGGGTTTCTTCTTTCCCCTTCATGGTGCCACTTGGCGGTTCGTGGAAACGCTTAGCTCGAAGCTGATCGGAGAACTGGACGCCGGCTACGATGATGAGCCCTATTTCAAAGGCCGGGGTGCAAAGTGGTTTGTTACGAATATCACCAATAATTCTCGCTATCTCGACCTAGCTGAGGACATTATGTATTCGGTGACGGACGGCCTGCCGAGGGCGTGCTTTGAGCGAGGGTTTGTTCGCGAGTCCGAGTTACCCGTTATTGATCCCGCAACAGTGAACCAACTACAGGCCGTCATCTTAGAAGCGGTTGAGGCTGCGACGCGATGAGGAACCGCTGCCACGGCGAGACGACGAGGGTCACATCTTCGAATTACGGTACCAGCGCAGGCAGAACGTAATGAAGCCGCTGCAGTTCTCGGTGTTTTGGGATAGTTTCCGCGTACTCGATGAGATTCGGGCGCTTCCGTGCGAACTGCCTCCCTGGTGGAGTGTCCGATGACTACCAGGATTGATCAACGTTATGTAAGTTGCCGGATCGGTGGGTTTGTCTCGGTATGGTTGAGCGAAACGTTGAAAACGGAATCTCAACTCGACAGATACTTGCGGGGTCCATTCGTCGCGGAATTTGGCTTTGAGTTTCCAGACGAAGACTTGCCGGAATGCTCAGTAAGTCGGAAGGCTAAATCACTTGCCGATACTCTGGTTGAGTTTTCGTGGTCGAAGCTCTTTGCCGATGGCGTAGTTGAAGCGGCAAAAAGGTGTGGTTTAAACAAGGCGACGGCCGCGGTCGTGGCGTACAACTTTCGCTATGATGCCAAAGATTGTCTTCGCGCAGGAAGAGATATGATTTTTGTGAGTGCCGTTCCCTTCCGGCCGGACAGTTTGTAAAGTTGCGACCCCAAGGAGCGAGACGCCAAAGAGCTACCGAGCGTGCCGTCCGAGGAAACGACCGGGCGCGCCGCGGCGCGCCCGGTCTCCCGCCCTCCCATCCGTACTACTCCTTCGGGTCCGTGAATTCGGACGACCGTACCGCCGCGGTCGCTGCCGGTGAGGCAGGCGGCTGCGGCGTTGCCGGCGCCGGCTTCTTGCGGCGGGCCATGGACCGCAAGCGGCGGATCTCATCCACCTGCACCTGCAGGGCCGGGTTGTCCCGGGCCACCTGGCAGAGCGAAGCGCTTTCCTCCGCTCCGTGGCGGCGAGAGCACGGACGGCCGCAGTCGCCGGGGGGAGGGAAAGGGGTCACATCTTCGGAGATTACGGTACCAGCGCAGGCAGAACGTGATGGAGCCGCGGCGGTTTCCGGGTTTTGGGATGGTTGCCGCGTTTGTCGATGAGATTCGGGGCCGTCCGCGATCCGCGTAGAGGTGAAAGGGCCCGAAAGCGCGCGGCAAGGCGGCAGCAAGGCGCCAAGGCCTGGGTGCGGCGCGGCCCGCTACAGCCTTCTGCGAACACACGGCGGCCGCGCTGCGGTCAACAGCTCGCCCGGCCGCGTGACGATTTCAGCTCTGGAACCGCATCAAGGCGCGCTCGCAGAGCGCGATGAGCTCGGGGTCCGTGGCGAGCTCGCACGGGCATCGGCGGATCTGGCTGGAGATGTACCCCGTACTTCGGATGCCGAGGGCTGCAGCGATTTCGCGGAGACAGGCAGCCTGCGCCGCTCGGGATGGCAACGAACACACACTTCGGCGCTGGCGCGCAGGGCGATGATCTCGGCGAAGAGCTTGACGGGAGCACGAAAAGGAGCGATCGAGAGTCGAATGAGATCGCAGGCAAGCTGCGCAAGCAAGAAGAACGGGATCAACCTTGGAGAACCTCCGGAAGCGAAAGGCCGCGGAGTGTTTCATGTCGGTCGGGAGCGGCGCAACCGGCATGACATCCGAGCGACCGTCCGCCACGCAGTTCGACGGCGACCACCACCCCGCGAAGACGCTGGCCGGCGGGCGGTTGGGCGAAGTACGACATTCACCACATCTTACTTGCCCTGGCCCTCCTGGGCACTTGGAACCATCGCCGGCACACTGCTGGTGCGATCTCTTCTGGCGCCAACTCGCCCCGTCGAAGGATCTCCTGGCGGCGTCACGCTGGATCTCGTGTCACTCGGGTAAGCAATCCTCGGAATGGTGTTCGCTTCCGCCTGCGCTCTTACACATATGTGCCCCTAGAGCGGGCCGAGACGACGCACAAACGGTCAGCCCGCAAAAAACGACCGGGCTCGGCGCGCCTGGTTCGATCGTCTCTCAGAAGCCTGGCTCGCGGTTGCATCGGAATCTGCGAGCGCCTCCTGGGCGACGAAGGCCTTCGACTCGTCCTGCGGGCGGATGTCCGCGAACGGCGGTTGAGGCGGTTGAAACACGCGGCGTAGCAGCTGTTGAGCCGGTGCAGACCACGGGAGAGGTCGCGGAGTGTTTCACTTAGCCATGAACCGCCGCCCCCGATCTCTCGGGGGCGGCGGGAACTGCGGGGTACGGTCTACGCGGCCTCGTCTTCGTCGACGAGGTCGTAGATGCTGCGCGGGAAGTCGTCATCGAGCTCCTGGGCGGCGTCCGGGCGGAACGGCAGGATTCCCTGGGGCGTCGGACCGGGATTCGGCGAGGGCGTCGGGGCGGGGGCCGGGGCGGTCGGGGCCTTCGTCTTGCGGACGTTCGTCGTCTTCTTGACGATGCGCTTCATCTCGTCGAGGTACGGCTGGATTGCCGGCCCGTCGGCGGTATTCATTGCGCGCCTGGCCCAGTGGTACGTCTGGAGGGCGCCGTTCGCGGAACCTGCCAGCTTGGCGTTGATGCTGTAGAAGAGCGCATCGAAGAACGCCGCGCCCCGCTGGGCGATGGGGTAGAGGCGGTCGCGGTAGTGGAGCGCTTCCCGTCCTCCGTCGGTGTTGAGCAGCCCGTTCGGCACAGCCGGGACTGATTCGATGGTCGTGATCGCGGCCGGAATCAGTTGCTGTGCATAGCGGGCGGCGGCGCCCACGCGGGAGATCTGGCGCGGGTCGGGCGGCCGGAGGTCCGGAACGGCTGCCTCCATCTGCGTGATGAATCCGAGAATCATGTCGGCGATGTCGTCGATGGACGGAACCGCCGGCGTGCCCGGAGTGCCTGCGGGATTCGCGGGCGTACCGGTGCCGTCAGCAGGACTGGCGGCAGCTTTCACTCCGCCATTGGGCTGGCTGGTATCAATGGTTGTCATGATCCTTCCTCTTTCTGTTGTCGTCGGGTTGGTTTTAGTGTCCGTTGCTACGCCGCCAGCGAACGCGTTGGCGGGAACTACCGGGTACGGACCAGGTCAGTCGCGGTCCGTCAAAGACTGTGGTGGCATGGCTGCTCCGTCCTTTCCGGGTGGGTTGACCGGATCGCTCATCCAGGCGTGCCGGCACTCCAGCTCCCTATGTAGAAAAGGGCGAAAACGGGCCTTCTTGGAAAGGAAAGCGACGAGCGTGAAGTGCGGTCGTCCCGGTGCCTGCTCTGTCGCGCAGGCAAATCACTCGTGTTCAAGCATTAACGCCGCAGTCCTGCGTCCGCGGCGAGACATGCCTCGGATTCTCGAAAGCACGCGAAACGTTACAAGCTGTAACAATTCAGCCCTTTATGGGATGCATTGATGGCACAAACGGCTGCTCGACGTGATGAAACGTGCGCGCGATGATTCTTGGTGCGGCCGTCGTGTCGCGAGGTGGTACCAAAGCGAGGAGCACCAAGACACCAGAACGTTGCTCTCGATCCGAAGGCAGCTCGTCGCTGGTTCGATGATCCACGTTCAGGGTCCCGCGGGGTCGAAGTTCGACCCTTCGGGGTCGAATTTCAGGGTCGTGGGGTTGAAGTTCGACCCCTCGGGGTCGATTGTCAGGGTCGCGGGGTCGAAATTCAGTCCCTCGGGGTCGATCGTCAGGGTCGAGGGTCTGGCGCTCCAGGGTCGAGGGTCTGGAGGTCCAGGGTCGAGGGTCTGAGGCTCCAGGGTCAAGGGGTCGAGGTGCCAGGGTCAAGGGGTCGAACTTCGACCCCTTGGGGCTGGAGCCTCAGGGTCGCGGGGTCGAGGTTCGACCCTTTGGGGCTGAGACGTCAGGGTCGACGGTCTGGGGACTCAGAGCGGAGGGTCTGGAAGCTTAGGGTCGAGGGTCTGGAGCTCCAGGGTCACGGGGTCGATCGTCAGTGTCGAAGGCCTGGAGGCCCAGGGTCGCAGGGTCGATCGTCAGTGTCGAGGGGCTGAGGGCCCGTGGCCGAGGGACTGACCATCGAGGTCCGTGGGTCGTGCCATCAGCCCCACGGTCTCGAACGTCAGGGTCGCGGGGTCGATCGTCGTTGTCGCGGGGTCGAACGTCAGCGGCACGGGGTCGAACTGCCGGGCCGAGGGGTCGGAAATCAGAGGGTCGCGGGGTCGAACGCCAGTGTCGCGGGATCGAACGCCAGTGTCGCGGGGTCGAGCGTCAGGGTCGCGGGCTCGAAGGTAAGAGTCGCGGGCTCGAAGATAAGGGTCGCTGGGCCAAACAACGGAGTCGTTGAGTCGAACGTCAAGGTCGCGGGCCGGTACATCACAGTGGAGAGCTCGAGGAGTCGAGCCGCGGGTCGAAGGTTCAGGGGGAGGGAATGAGGTTCGACTGCCCGGTGTCAGGCGTCCGGGACGGGATCTCGATTTGCGGACACACGGCATCCACCCTCGAGGCCTCGCGCTCCGAAAGCAGCCCCCAGTGGTGACGCGGTTCTGGTGAGCCGGGAGCCGAACCTTCACGCGGAGACGCGGAAGACACGGAGAGTCAACGACCGCGGCCTCCGCGTCGCCACGTGAGCCCCTCTCGATCGCTCGTCGCCAAAGCCGTGCCGGAAATAACACCCTCAAACGGGCCAAATTGTCACGGCCCTGTTACGCAGGCGGTTCCTGCGGCAGATCACAGCCCTCTTTTCCGCGCACAAACGAATCAAGCGCCAAGCCGCTGGTGCGCGTGCCTATGTCCGTTTCATTCCAGCGCCTTACGCATTGGTGCGTGCGCAGTCAATTGAGGACTGCAATGGGATCCGGACGGCAATTACGCGGAAAAACCTTTCCAAGAAGGGCGATTTTCGCCCTTTTCCATGTAGAGCCGGGGATTGGTTTCGCGCTCCGGCTCGGAGAGGACACATCGCCGGACGCCGGCTGATTTCAAGACCCTCGGCGCGCTTGGCGCCGGAAGGTGGAAAGGAGGAAAGAGCGGCGGCGGAATGCCGCCGCAACACCACGACAGCATCGGCTGCCGCGGAGGAGCCGGCCGGACCGCGTGAGCGCGCGATCCGGCCCCGGACACTGAACCAACCCGACGAAAGGAAAGGATCCAATGTCAAAGAGAAAGATACCTCGCGCACTCTGTCATGTCATTCCGCCCTACATCCTGCAGCGCATCGCCGACGACACGAGCCACGCCGACCTGGTCAGCCGGGCCAGCGCGAGCACGACGCTCGAGCGGATGCAGATCCTGGCGGCAACGGGCCGCAAGGGGCCGAAGGTACGCCGCTCGGCGGCGAAGCCCGTGAGACGGCGCAACGTCTACGACGCCGGGCACCGGCAAACGCTCCCGGGGAAGCTCGTGATGAACGAGAAGAAGGCACCCGGCAACGACGTCGAAGTGAACGAAGCGTTCGATGGGGCGGGGAAGACCTGGGACTTCTACTACATGGTCTACTCGCGCAACTCGATCGACGGAAAGGGGCTCCGTCTCAACTCGACCGTCCACTACGGCAAGCAGTTCGAGAACGCGTTCTGGGACGGCCGGCAGATGGTGTACGGCGACGGTGACGGGAAGTTGTTCAACCGGTTCACCGCGGCCCTGGACGTCATCGGCCACGAGCTGACGCACGGCGTGACCCAGTACTCCGCGGGCCTCTCCTACACCGGGCAGACCGGCGCGCTGAACGAGCACGTCTCCGACGTGTTCGGCATCCTGGTCAAACAGTTCACGCTCGGGCAGTCCGCGCAGGAATCCGACTGGATCATCGGCGAGGGCCTCTTCGGCCCGTCGGTGAACGGGAAGGGCATCCGTTCGATGGCCGCTCCGGGTACGGCTTACGACGACCCGGTGCTCGGCCGCGATCCGCAGCCGGCACATCTGCGCGACTACGTGAACACGACGGACGACAACGGCGGGGTTCACATCAACTCCGGCATTCCCAATCGTGCCTTCTACCTCGCCGCGTCCACCCTCGGTGGCCCGGCGTGGGACGTGGCCGGGCGCGTCTGGTACAGCACGCTCTTCCACCTGCCCGAGGATCCCGACTTCCAGGTGTTCGCGGACGTGACGGCGGGCATGGCAGGCATGCTGTACGGCGCGAACAGCACGGTGCAACGCGCCATTCAGCGCGGCTGGGCCGCCGTGGGCGTGAACCCCATGGGCAATTTCACCCCGAGCGTGATTCGCGAGCTGCGTGCGGCGAGCAAGCGCCGCATGACCAGGAAGCTCGCCGCAGAGCGCCTGGCGCTGGCCGCGTAGGCCTGCGCCATTCCCGGATGGAAACCATGACGGACCACCACTGCTAACCAAACCGATATCGCAGGGAACGCTGCCGAAAGGAACCATTGCCATGCGTACTTTCATCGACTTCATCCGCAACTGCTTCGCGTCGTTCTTCGCCATCATCGACTCCTGTCGAAACATGGCGGGCACGGAATACGCGATCCACACTGCCATCGCGCAACAGGGCGCCCCGGTGACTCAGGAGGCGAGCGTCTCCCGCGTCGTGTCCGTCTTCGCCGAGCTGCGGCCTCTGCTGGTGGCGCTCTCGGTGCTCCCGCTGATCCCGGCGAAAGGCCGCGCCCTGCTGACGGCCCTCATCGCCGCCATCGACGCACTGGCTCTCACCACGAATCCGGACTTCAAGGCCGGGAAGGACGTGTAGGCGCGGCGCAGCCGCGACGCGTGACTCACGAGAAAAGGGGGAGGGCGGGCCGATCGGTCCGCCCTCCCGTTCGCGGCTCCGGCGGCCAGGTTGATGGCGCCGGACGTCGGATCCGCGCGCGATGGCAGAGCGCGACGACGGCCTGTAATGACAATGCGGTTCTTATGGAGGTCCGAATTTACGTTCTTCTCATTTGTCGCCTGTAATTACCCGGAAATGCCGTCATTTGTGCTCGTTCAATGGACGTCTTTAATGCACGCTATTGGCCGTTTTTGTTACGAAAGCGTGAACGGAAGGCGTTCCGCGGCGTGCCCCAGGCGATTTTCGACCTCAACGCGCTCCGCAAGATATCGTCAACGAATGGAACAGGTTAGTGCATAATCCGTGTCATCCCGCTCGAAGCCATTTGTAAAAAGTTGAGGCGGCCTTTCCAAGAGGGGCCCGTTTTTACCCTTATCTCCAAGTGAAGGGAGAAAGATCCATGTTGAATTGGCTGGAGAGTGATGAGCTACGCCGTCTACGCCAAGGCGACG
This sequence comes from uncultured Thermoanaerobaculia bacterium, assembly GCA_964650405.1. Lineage (GTDB taxonomy): Bacteria > Acidobacteriota > Thermoanaerobaculia > Gp7-AA8 > Gp7-AA8 > CAZYTO01. Next base: position 32,516 of record CAZYTO010000009.1, read on the forward strand.
AGAGCGCAATCGGCTCGATCTTCGATCGATACGCGGACCGTGTGAAGTACTACGTGCTCCGGCAGCCCGCCACGCGGACCGAGGAACTTGCCGAGGAGTTCACTCAGGAGGCATTCCTCGCGTTTCTGAAACGGCCGAGGTGGAAGGACAGTGCGTACAGGAAGCTGCCGAGCATCGGTGCGTACCTCTTCAAAGTGGCAACGACGTGCGTGGTCCACGAGAGCAGGCGCCTGAAGGCGGAGGGAGCGATGCTGCAGGAGCTGGCGAGGTTGCCCGTCGTCCGGCCGCCGGACCCCGAAAGTCATCTGATCAAGAAGGAAGAGCGGCAGGTGATCACCGGGGCCGTCGGCGGCCTGCCCGAGAAGTACCAGGCCACTGCCGAACTGGCCGTCCTGGGCCAATGCACGCCTGCCGAGACGGCGAAGCTCACCGGCGAGGGCCACTGGAAGGTGCGAAAGCGCATCGACAAGATCTATGAGCTCCTGGCGAAAGCGACGGCTTCGTACTTCAAAGGGAAAGGGGATGACCACCATGAGCAGTGACAGCAGCTCGATCGACTTCGGCCCGCTCATCGCGCCGCCTCCCGGCATGAATCCGTGCTCGCCGGCCATGCGGGCGCTCCTCGTGAAGAGTTACAGCGACTACTATGAGACGTCCCGGAAACGCATCCGCAACGTGCGGGCTGCCTCGCTCATCATCTTCGGCCTCATCGCCATCAGCGTCACATACACCACGTTCCACCGGTTTGCCCCGTCGCTGAACCCCATGCCCGCCATGGCCGGCCCGAACGTGCCTCACAAGGGAATCCGGCCCAAGCAGTTCATCAACCCGCCGCGGGATCCCGTACCCGCCTACCAGAAGCCGTATTACCTTCTGCCGCCGCGTATGCGCCAGAAGATGCAGAACTACATCGAGTTGATCCGCGCGCCGCAGCTGCGATCCGGAGGCTTCGTGCAGTCGTCGTAAGGGTTTCAAGGTTCACGCCGCCGCGCCGGGCACCCTCCTCTCTCCTGCGCACCCGGCCGGCGTCGTGACGCGGCGCGCGCCCGCCCCGGCTGGCCGTCTCGGGCGGGCGCGGCGCCGCACTTTTTTGTCGGATTGGTCTATGACTTGCGCTCAGAAACGATGGCCGGGCCGTCAGGAATTCGTTGGACTCGAACGCGGAAACGATCGAGTACGTGCTGTCCCTGGGTCTTGGCATCAATGACGTCGATGACGCCGGCGAGACGCCGCTCGACCGTGTCCTCTACCAGGATACGTACGATTTCCTGTTGACCCTGGGGGCCGTTCACGGCCGCCGCACCAAACCGCCACTCATTGAGTGATGCAAGATCTTGGGCGGGTGCCGCGAGGGATGAGCACGCGATTCACGCTTGCGGCTGAGCCCGAACGTGCGATCCTTGACGCATGGCCCTCATGACCGTGCAGCGCTTCGCCGGAGTCGGTGAGGCGGAAGCCGCCGCGGCGGCGCTCTACGCCTTCGGACTCGACGTCTGCCTGGCCGACGACGAGATGGTGGGTCTCTACTGGACGTACTCGAACGGGCTCGGCGGGATCAAGGTCATGGTGTGGTGGGAGGATCTCGAGCTCGCCGGAGTTCTCCTCGGCGTCATCTCGGAGTCGGACGTTCCGCCGGACGTGTTGGCGACCGCGGCGGAGGGTGCCGGCACAGAGATCGCGATCGAGAGCCCGGCCGCGAACATACCCGACGTCTCTGCGGCGGAGGGCGCCGGCATAGAGGTCGCGATCGAGAGCCTGCCCGCAAACATACTCGGCGTCCCTGCGGCGGAGGGTCCCGACAGAGACGTCGCGTTCGATAGCCCTCTGGAGATTTCCGACGTTTCTACGGGGGAGGAAGTCGATGCGGATGTCATTCACTGTCCAGCGTGCGGCACCGCCGGCGCCAGGCGCGTCCATCGCCTTCGTATGTTCGTTGTGATTGCGGCCCTCCTCGGCGGAGCGGGCCTCGCGGTCGGGGAGCTCGGTCTGGCGACAGCCGCCGTGCTCGCGGCGGCGCTGATCGTCGCCACGGTGCCCTCCCATCAGTGTCCGGAGTGCGGAGAGCGTTGGGGTGCGGATGTACGGCGCATGCTGGAGGCGCCCGAGCCGGACACCGCCTGGCCGCCCACCGGCGCGGACCTGGCCCCTGTGCCCTGTCCCCGTTGTGGAGCGGACGAGGTTCACGTCGTCGATCACCGCCGTTTGAAAGCTGCGATGCTGCTGTTTCCTTCGTTGACGCTGATCGTGTTGCCGCTCTGGCCGTTCCTTCCGAAACGGCAGTGCGACGCCTGCGGTCTGAATAGAACGATCGCGCAGCCTGCGAATCGGGCGACACTTCGCTACGCTCCGTGTGCCCTGAAAGGTACCGGGCCCGGACTCTTCTACTCCCGGTCCTTCGCCCTTCAGCTCTCGTCCCCGGACGGTCCATACACTCCCGGCACTTTCCCACCCATGGGGCGGATGTAGGTGCTGAGCTGGCCGCGGTGGTGGATGAGGTCGAAGAGGAAGCCCCAGGCCGTGTCTTCGATGGTGGAGGTGTGGAAGACCTGGCCGTTCATGTAGTACTTCGCCTCGCCGGCCCACTTTGCGTCGTCGAGGGCGGCCACGGATCCGTCCACGGCCTCGGCGGCGCGGTCGCAGGCGGCGACGAGGTCGTCGACGGAGGCAGGGGCGGGGCGCGGCTCCCACTTCATCTCGCCCGTATCGAAGGTTTCGGCGAGGATGCGCAGCTCCTCGGCGATCTGCCAGGCCAGTCCCGAGGCGCTGTTGGAGCGCTCGTGCGGCCGGTAGTCCAGCCGGTCGCCCGGCAGCGCCGCGATCATCTTGCGGAACTTCGGTTTCTCGTCGGTCCAGGTCTTGGCGAAGAAAGTGCGGGTGGTCATTTCGTTCTCCTCTCGCTGTTCGCTGCTCGCTGTTCGCCGATCGTTGTTCGCTGGTCGCTGTTCGCCGATCGTTGTTCGCTGGTCGTTGTTCGTTCCTAAAGTAACCGTGTCGGGGTTGCCAGCCAACCCCCAGCGACCAGCGGGCAGCGGCTGGAAGGCGCCCTTACGTCATCGTCTTCCCCCATCCGAAGCTCGCTTGACGCTCCCGCCGGTCCCAAGCCTGGAAGGCGGCGCTGCGTTCAGATCCGCGTCGAACAGCGCAGCCTTCGCGGTGAACAGGTCGTGCAACTCGAAAAGCGCCGCTCTCGCGGCTTCATCGTGCAGGACGACCGCGCGCATGGCCAGGACGTGTTCGTTGCCGGGAGCCTCCGTCGTGGCCTGTTCGAGGAAGGGTCGCGGATCGCGTCCCAGATGGGCGGCCGCGACGGCGCGGTAGTAGGCGATTGAGGGGACGGCGTGCGTGCCGCGGCGCGGCTGATCGCCGAGGGGCGCCAGAAGAGCATCGGCATTTTGCCAGTCGCCGTGGCGCTCGAGGTCGATGGCGTGCTGGAGGGCGTCGTCGTAGCGCTCGGGCGCGTCCTCGCGCTGCGCGTGCGTGGGGAGGGTCAACAGAATCCCGGTGAGGAGAACGCCGATTGCCAGGCCGCGGCGCTCCCGGAGTCCGGCCACCCCGGTGCCACCGAGAATCGCCAGCGCGGGAAGCACGGCATTCCGCTGCCGGGCGGTGACGTAGAAGACGGCGAGCACGAGCCCGGTGGCAAGCGCGAACCAGGCGATCGGCGCGACCTCCCGGCGGCGAATGAGGACGCCGGCGGCCGCGAGGGCGACCGTGAAGCCGAAGGGAATGAAGAGCAGCCACGGCAGTTGCGCCGCCTTCCGCTGCATCGTCACGAGATCCCACGGGTCATAGCTCTGGAGGGCGTAGAGCGCCTTGCGCGCCGTGAGCGCCAGCGCCGCGCCGGGATACGCGCGCATGAACGCGAAGGCCTTGCCGGTCCAGTACCGATTCGACTCGGCACGTGTGAGGGAACGATGCGATGCCTTCGACGCCACCAGGCGATAGGCGACGTGGAGGTAATCGGGCTGGCGGGAAGCCGCCTGTAGATCGGTAACGATCTTCGGCTGTACGCCGGCATAGCCAGTCGCACTGGGGTTCATCCCCTCATAGAAGACGGTACCGGGATCCATCAGCACGGCTTCTCCCGTGAGCATCACATTGATCCCCAGCATGACGACGACCGGAGAGAATGCCGCACCGAGGGCCAGCGCGAAACGGCGTCCCCACAGCGACGGCAGGGCCAGCAGCGCCACCGGCCGGCAGATCGCGGAGAGGCCGAGGAAGAGACCGGCGAGCACGTGCCGCTTCGTCACGAGAAGCCAGAGCGCGATCGCATTCAACAGCAGGATCAGCGTCTCCGGCTCGAAATCGGTGGCGCAGACAAGGGCCGCCTTGCTGCCGAGAAGCAGCACGGCGGCGGACACCCCGGCCACGGGTCCGGCGATGCGGCGTGCGGCGTCGCCCGCCAGCCCGGCCGCCACACTCACCCAAACGATCTGCAGCGTTCGGATGGCCTTCGCGCCCATGCCCAGAGCACGCAACGCCATGAGCAGCCAGTAGTAGCCGGGAGAGACCTCCGGCAGGCGATCACGCGAGATGAGAAAGTACTTGGCGAACCACCCCTGATCGGGCAGCGCGTTGATGACGAGAATGCGGATGAGGGTCGCCAAGGCCAGCAGGGCCAGTGCGAGGAACAAAGTGCGGCGCGTCACGCCGGCAATTCTGCAACGAACAGGCGGGCAACCCATCCGAGAATGCTCGGCGCCGGTCCGCGCCGCAAGGCGGCTAGGCCGGGCGATCTGTCCGGCTGCCAGCGCCGCAGCGACGAGGCCGGCCAGGATGGGCCCTGACGGAACACGAGGCTTGCACCTAAGTCGGTTCGGAGCCTGATCCCAAAGGCTGGAAGGCTGAAAGGCTGAAAGGGCCAGAGGCAGCGCCGTGCTTCCTTCCAGCCTTTCAGCCTTGCGCCGAAACCGATGCTCTGACTTTAGGTGCCAAGCCGGAACACGAGTCAAGTACGCGCGATACAGCGGAGGCCGCCGCCGCGGCGCTAGGATGAGCGCCATCATGAAGAAGTGTGCCGTCCTTGCCTTCCTGCTGTGGGCTTCGCTTGCCCATGCCGCCGATAAGCTGACCATCGTCAAAGCCGGGCCGGTCGGCGAGCTCGCCCAGCTCTCCGAGGCGAATGAGATCCGGGTTGTGTTCAACGAGCCGATGGTGGTCTTGGGCAGGATTCCCAAGGTGGTCACGGTGCCGTGGCTTCACGTCGCGCCGGAGGTACCCGGCGCGTTTCGCTGGTCGGGAACGACGACCCTGATCTTCACGCCGGCGAAGAAGCTGCCGTTCGCCACGAAGTACGAGGTGACGGTCGACGGCGCCGCGGCGGCGGTGAGCGGGCACACGCTCGGCAAGGCCTATCGTTTCTCCTTCACGACGCCGACCATCCAGCTCAAGAGCGTGGACTGGTACCGCAAGGGCGGCAAGGTGGACGGGCCGGTCGTCATCGGCCTGCGCTTCAACCAGCCTGTCGATGCGGAGGTGATCGCTTCGCACCTCTCGCTGCTCTATGCGACGCATGAATTCGCGGCTCCCGAGGTGCCCGCGGCGGACCGCCTCACCGCGGCGGAGAAGAAGGCCTACGAGGCGAAAGTGGCGACGGCGACGGGCACGGCCACCGCTACGGAAGCGGTTGCGGTGAAGATCGCGGCCGACTGGGACAAGAAGCACTGGAAGCCGGCCCCGGAGCTGGTGGTGGTGGAGACGCAGGCGGCGGTTCCGCCCGAGGCGAACCTCAATGTGCTGCTCGACGGCGAGCTGGCCAAGACGCCGCAGAACGTGCGCACGGGCAAGACGCAGCAGTACACGGTCTCCGTCGAGCCGGCCTTCTTCGTGAAGTCCATCGGCTGCACGGAGAAGTGCGACCCCGAGGCCAGCGACCGGGTGGAGCTACGCTCGCGGGACGGCGTGACGTTCGCCCAGGTGCACAAGGCCGTCTCGGTCACCGACATCACCAATCCGGCCCGGCCGGTGAAGCTGCCGCAGGGCGCGGCCAAACAAGAGTGGGAGTCGTCGAACACGTCGTTCGCCCTCGACGAGCTGGGCTACACGCTCGCTCCCGCGCACACGTATCTGGTGCGCATCGATCCTTCGCTCGCGGACGAGAGCGGTCAGGCCCTCGGCTATACGTGGCTGGCCGTCGTCGACGTCTGGCACAAGTCGGCCTTCAGCAGCTTCGGCGACGGCCACGGCGTATGGGAGTCGAGCGGCGGCCCGCTGCTGCCGTTCTACGCGCGCAACCTGAAGAACATCCAGCAGTGGGTCTCGCCCATGACTCTCGAGCAGCTCATGCCCACGATGCAAAAGCTGGAAGAGAACAAGTTCGCCGAGGCGCCGCCGGTCAAGGCGCAGGACCGAAAGCTCGCGCCGGTCGCCGACAAGATTCAGTCGTACGGCGTGGACATCAGCGGCGTCGCGCCGGGCGGGAAGGGCCTGGCCTGGGTGGCCGTACGCGACGGCGAGACCATTCCGAAGGCGGAGATCTGGGGCGGCGTGGAAGTCACGACCCGCTCGACGCTCGTGCAGGTGACGAATCTCGGCCTGTCTGTGAAGGACAGCCCGGTCAATACGCTCATCTTCGTCACGCACCTCGACGACGCCACGCCGGTGGCCGGCGCGAAGGTGACCATCCGCGGGACGGAGAACCAGGTCGTCTGGACCGGAACGACGGACGACAAGGGCCTGGCCGTGGCGCCGAATACGGCGGCACTGCGCCTCCGCGCCGTGAAGAAAGAGAACGGCGAGGCGAAGCCGGGCGAGGAAGAAGACGAGCCGGTGGAAGGGTGGGAGGCGCTGGAGAGCCTGCGCTTCGTGGTCACGGCGGAGAAGGACGGCGACGCCGCCTACGTCACGAGCAACTGGAACGACGGGATCCGGCCGTGGGACTTCGAGATGAACTTCGACTTCGCCGAGTCGCAGCCGCTGCTGCGCGGCACGGTCTTCGCCGACCGCGGCGTCTACAAGCCGGGCGAGGAAGTGCATCTGAAGGCGATCCTGCGCAGCGACACGCCGTCCGGCGTGCAACTGCTGCCCCAGGGCACAAGCGTGACCATCGCGCTGCGCGATGCACACGACCAGGAGGTCGATCGCCGCACGCTGACGGCCAATGAGTGGTCGACGGCGGAGTGGACGTGGAAAGTGCCCGCCGAGGCCGTCCTCGGCACGTATCGCGTCATGGGCCGCATCGCCGGCCAACGGCTCCGCGTCTACGGCGACTTCCTCGTCGCGGCCTACCGCAGGCCCGACTTCCGCGTCGACGTCAAGCTCACGGCTCCGACGTCCGTGGCCGGCACGAAGCTGGACGGACTCATCTCCGGCCGCTACCTCTACGGCGGCCCCATGCCGAAGGCGCCGGTGAAGTGGACGTACTCCAAGACGCCCCTCTTCGACGTGCCGCACGCCATCGCCGACCGCTACCCGGACAGCATCTACACGTTCCTCGGCGAGGCATCGGAAACGCGCAGCGAGACGACGATCGAGTCGAAGGAAGTGAAGCTCGACGCGAAAGGCGACCTGGCCCTGAAGCTCGATACCGACGTCGCTGCCGGCTGGCCGTGGTCGTACTCGCTGGAAGGCGACGTCACCGACGTCACGCGCCAGAAAATCGCCGGCCGCAACTCCGTGCGCATCGATCCGGCGCCGTGGTACATCGGCGTGAAGACGCCGCCGTATTTCGCCGAAGCGAATACGGGCATCGACACGACCATTGTGGCCGCGGGCCTCGACGGCACTGCCGTGGCCGGCGTGACCGTGAGCGTCGAGCTGCACCGCATCCAGTGGAACAGCGTCCGGCATTCCGAGGGCAACGGCTTCTACACCTGGGAAACGGAGCGGAAGGAAGTGCCGGCCGGACAGTGGACGGTCACCTCCGCGGCGCAACCGGCACCGCTGCACGTGCCGATCGCCGAGGGCGGCGAATACCTCCTCATCGCCAAGGCATCCGATGCGGCCGGACACACGACCCAGACCCGGGCCTGGTTCTACGCGGAAGGGCAGGGATACACGGCGTGGGCGCGCTACGACAACAACCGCATCGACCTCGTGCCGGAGAAGAAGACGTGGAAGCCGGGCGAGACGGCGCGCATCCTGGTCAAGTCGCCGTGGGAGCACGCCACGGCGCTGCTCACCACCGAGCGGGAAGGCGTGCGCACGTGGAAGAAGTTCGACCTCACCTCGACCCAGCAGACCATCAGCGTGCCGATCACCGAGGCGGACATCCCGAACGTCTTCGTCTCGGTGCTGCTGCTGAAAGGCCGCACGAAGGAGTCGGGCGGCAATGACGAGAGCGACCCGGGCAAGCCGTCGTTCCGCATGGGCTACGTCGAGCTCGACGTCGTCGATGCCGCGAAGCGGCTGGCCGTCGACGTCAAGGCCGACCGCACCGACTACCGCCCCGCGTCGAAGGCGAACGTCGACGTTTACGTGCGCGACGCCAAGGGCGCCGGCACCCGCAGCGAAGTGACGCTGTGGGCCGTCGACTACGGCGTCCTCTCGCTCACCGGCTACAAGACGCCCGACGTGATCGACTCGATCTACCTCCGCAAGGCGCTGCAGGTGGTGACCGATGAGTCGCGCGAGAAGATCATCAGCCGCCGCGTGCTGACGCCGAAGGGCGCCACGGACGGCGGCGGCGGCGGCAAGGACTCCGGGCCGGGGACGTTGCGCAAGGACTTCCGCGTCCTGGCGTTCTGGGTCGGCTCGCTCGTGACCGACAAGAACGGCCACGCCCGCACGACCATCACCCTGCCGGAGTCGCTGACGACCTACCGCATCATGGCCGTGGCCGGCGACAAGGCCTCGCGCTTCGGCTGGGCCCAAAACGAGATCCGCATCAACAAGCCGCTCATGCTCACCCAGGCCTTCCCCCGTTTCCTGGCCCTCGGCGACAAGGCGTACTTCGGCTCCGTCGTCCACAGCCAGCTCAAGACCGGCGGCAAGGCCACGGTGACGGTGAAGACGCTTGATCCGAATGTGCTGGGGATCGAATGCGGCGGCGAGGGAGCGGCAGGCGGCGAGCGGCGAGCGGGGGGCGATCCGCGAACAGCGAACCGCGAACAGCGATCAGCGACCGATCAGCGACCCTGCACGCAAACCATCGACGTCGGTCCGGAAGGCAACGTCGAAGTCCGCTTCAATGCCGTGGCGAAGTCCGTCGGCGACGCCCGCATCCAGATGTCCGTGTCCATGAACGGCGAGAGCGACGCGTACGAAGAGGTGCTCCCGGTTCGCCTGCTCCTTCCGGCCGACACCGTGGCGGCGTATGGCGAGGCGAATCCGCAGGCGAAGGAGACTCTGGAAGTGCCCAAGGACGCCATCCCCACGATCGGCGGCCTGCATTTCGAGCTGGCCTCGACGCAGATGGTCGGCCTCAGCGAAGGCGCCGAGTACCTCGTCACGTATCCGTACGGCTGCGCCGAGCAGCGCTCGTCCGCGGCCATGGCCCTCATGCTGGCCGGCGATCTGGGCGGCGCGTTCAAGCTGCCGGGCATCGACGCGCCGGCTGCGAAGACGATCGCTCAGAACACGCTCCACGAGCTGTACAAGTACCAGTGCGACGACGGCGGCTTCTCGCTGTGGGCAGGGGAGTGCGGCGTGTCCACGTCGCCGTACCTGACCGCGCACGTCCTGCACGTGATGCAACGCGGGCAGAAGCTCGGCTACGACGTGAGCAAAGATGTGCTGGACCGCGCCTACAAACGCGTGGAGACGGCGCTGGCGGAGAAGAAGCCGGCCAACGAAGCGTATTACCCGTTCTATACGGCGTGGCAGGCCTTGGCCGTGAAAACGCTGGTCGAGGCAGGCCGCAATGAGGACTCGCACCTCAACCGCCTCCTCGGCTACACCGACCGCATGCCGCTGTTCGGCATCGCCTATCTCGCCGACGCACTCATCGCCAAAAACGAGCGCGGGCCGCGGTACGAAGACCTCCGCCGCCGCCTGACCAACGCCATCTCTCCCGAGGCGGGGGAGGCTCACGTGGAAGAGCTGAAGGACGATTACCTGGCCTGGCTGTGGAGCTCGAACACGCGCTCCACGGCCATCGCCCTGGGCACGCTGGTGCGCGGCGGTGACGACGAAGCGCTGGTCAAGCCGATGGTGCGCTGGATGATGAAGGCGCGCGCGAAGGGCCGCTGGGGCAACACGCAGGAGAACTCCTGGGCCATGGAAGGGCTCGTCGATTACTACCGCAAGTACGAGAGCGAGACGCCCGACTTCACCGGCGTCGTCACGGTCGGCTCGAACGCCGTGGCCAAGGACACGTTCCGCGGCCGTTCCACGGAAGCGAAGATCCACGACGTGCCGATGGCGCAGCTCCCCACGGCCACGGTGCCGGTCCTCTTCGACAAACAGGGCACCGGTGTGCTGTTCTACCTGATGCGCCTTCGCTACGCCGCGCCGTCTCTGATGAACGAGCCGCGCGCGCAGGGCTTCACCATCGACCGGCACTACGCGCTCGACGGCGTCAAGACTCCGGCCACTTCGTTCAAGGCAGGTGATCTGATCCGGGTGACGCTGACGATTCGGAATACGAAGGAACGGCGCTTCGTCGCCGTGACGGACCCGATCCCCGCCGGCACGGAGCCGGTGGAGTCGTGGTTCGCAACGACGGCCAATGACCTGGCCAACTCGCAGCGAAAGGGGGAAGAGGCGGCGTCGGGCGGCTGGAACTGGTGGGAGCGCGGCGGCTTCGATCACGTGGAGCGCCACGACGACCGCGTCGATCTCTTCGCCACCCGCCTCGGCGAGGGCACGCACGAGTTCACTTACCTCGTGCGCGCCACGACCGCCGGCACGTTCAACGCCGCGCCGCTCCGCGTCGAGGAGATGTACTGGCCGGAGATCTTCGGCCGGACGGCGAGTGCGGTGGTAGAGGTGAAACCGTGAGGCGCGAAGCCGTGGGGCGTGAAGCCACGAGGCTCGCATCGCTCGCCGGTTACGGGGTTACGAGGTTGGGGGGTTACGAGGTTGCTGCGTTGCAGCACTTCATCCTTCTCCCTTCGCCCTCATGCACGCCAGGAGTGCGAATGTGAAACGCCGCTACGGTTACGTCGCAGCGGGAGCTGTTGCCGTCGCGGGAGTGCTCTGGCTCCGCCTCGGTCCTCTGCCGCCCATCGATCCGGCCAGCGTGACGTCGCCGGCGATCGTCGACCGGAACGGGGTCGTTCTCTATGAACCGCTGTCGCCGAAGCAGACGCGCGGGGAGTGGATCACGGCGGCGGACATCCCGGAGCGGGTGGCGCAGGCGACGGTGGCGGCGGAGGACAAGCGCTTCTACAGCCATATCGGCATCGACCCGATCGCCGTGGTGCGCGCCGCCCTGCACGACGTGCGTGCGATGCGGGTGGTGGAAGGGGGCTCGACGATCTCGCAGCAAGTGGCGAAGCTGCTGCTGCCGAAGCGGAACAAGCTGCGGGAGGCAGTCATCGCCCTGCGCCTCGAGCACCGCTACAGCAAACGGGAGATCCTCGCGCTGTACCTGAACCTGGCGCCGTACGGCAATGAAGTGAACGGCATTGCCCGCGCCTCACGTCGCTGGTTCGGCTGCCCGCCGGAGAACCTGACCACAGCGCAGGCGGCATTCCTGGCCGCGCTGCCGCAGCGCCCCAACGAGCGCGCGGCGCGTGCGCGGCAGAGTCTCGTACTGCGGCGGATGTACGAGCAGCAGTTCATCACCAAGAGCGAGCTGGCCGAGGCACGCAGCGAACGCCTGCGCTTCGACCGCGGGTCGGAGCCGCTCATCGCCGCGCACTTCGTGGAGCGCGTGCGCGAGGAAGTGTCGCGCCGCGGCCCCGCATTCCCAGCGAACCGCACCATCCAGACGACGCTCGACGCCGCACTGCAGCGCGAAGTCCGCGGGATCATCAATGCGCAGCGGGCGAACCTGCTGCGTCACGGCGCGCATAGTGCCGCCGTGGCCGTGCTCGACAACGCCACCGGGGAGTGGCTGGCGTGGGAGGGCTCGGGCGACTACTTCGGCCCGTCGCGGGGCGAAGCGTTCGGTGGAGCGATCGACGGCGTGGTCACCCTCCGCCAGCCGGGATCGGCCCTCAAGCCGTTCACGTACGCGCTGGCCTTCGAGCAGGGCTTCTCGCCGTCAACCGTCCTCGCCGACGTGCCGTCGAGTTTCCCGACCGCGGAAGAAGGCGTGATCTACACGCCGCGCAACTACGACGGCCGTTACCGCGGGCCGCTCCGCGCGCGCTACGCCCTGGCGGGCTCGGAGAACGTGCCGGCCGTGGCCATGCTCGCCCGCGTCGGCCAGCCTGCGCTGTTGCGTCTCCTCCGCCGCGCCGGCTTCCGCAACCTCGACCGCACAGCCGAATACTACGGCCTCGGCCTCACGCTCGGCGACGCCGAGGTCACGCTGGAGCAGCTCGTCACGGCGTATGCGGTGTTTGCGCGGGGCGGGATGGACGTGGCGACGAGCGTGATTCGCTGTCCGTTGTCCGTTGACCGTTGTTCGCCCCATGCGGCATTCGCGAGCCAGGCTGGGCGAGCGTTCAACGAACAACCTACAACGAACAACGGACAACGAGCGGGTCGCGTGGTTTCCGCGCGGACAGCCTTCTGGATCACCGACATCCTCAGCGATCCCGAGGCGCGCGCTTACACGTTCGGCAACGGCGGCAGCCTCGACTTCCCGTTCCCCGTGGCGGTGAAAACGGGCACCTCGCAGGCGTACCACGACAACTGGACCGTGGGCTACACGCGCGACGTCACCGTGGGCGTGTGGGTCGGCAACTTCGACCGCAGGGAGCTGCGAAACTCCAGCGGGGTCACCGGTGCCGGGCCGATCTTCCACGCCGTCATGCTGGCGGCGATGAAAGGCAAGCCGGCCACCGATGCCCCCATCGTCGAGCCGCCGCCCGGTCTCGAGCGCGCGCCGGTCTGCGCGCTCTCCGGCCTGCGTCCGTCGATGTCCTGTCCGAACGTCGAGACGGAGTGGGTGGCCGGCGACGCACCGGTCGAGTTCTGCTCCTGGCATCATGACGACTGGATCGACTGGCCGTCCGAGTACCGCGACTGGGCACGGTCGGAGGCGCGCAACGGCATCGCCGGCCCGCCGCGCGCACGCACCGCCTCCGCCGAGGAGCGGTTGAAGATCCTCAGCCCCCCGAACGGCGCGACGTACCTGATCGACCCCACGCTGCACATGGCCTTCCAGACCCTGCCGCTCCGCGCGTCCGATCCGCATGCAACGTTCCGCATCGACGGCCGGGCCATCGCCGCCCGCTCCTGGCCCCTCGCGCCCGGAACGCACACCGTTCTCGCGGAAGCGCGCGGCCGGCACGACGAAGTCACGATTTACGTGAAGTGAGTCCTGAGTTCCGAGTGCCGAGGGGGACGGTAACCAAACGGGTGGCGTCCGGCTATGCCTTCGGTTACTGCATTTCAACTGGGAGGGTTCGCCATGTCCGACGCACAAACGACGATTGAGCAGGCCGGCACTGTTGCAAGTCGAGCCGCGACCGACTCCACCTTCCGCAAGCAGTTGCTGGCCGCACCCGCCGCGACGTTACAAGCGGCAGGCGTTGCCATCCCACCCGGTATGCAGGTGCACGTGCTCGAGAATACCTCGACCTTGGTGAACCTCGTCGTGCCTGCCCGGCCGGCCGGTGTCTCGGACGCAGACCTGAAGAGCGCCGCCGGTTCGCCCGCGGCCGCCGGAAGCTCGCCTGCCGAACAGCTCGCAGCCCTCGGCGCACTCTTCGCCCAATCGTGGGCGGACTCCGCCCTGCAGGCCCGGCTGCTGCAGAATCCCGCAGCCACGCTGGCGGAGCGCGGCATCCACACCGGCTCCGGCGTCCAGGTGCAGGCTGTACTGGCCACGGATTCCCGCGCCTACCTCGTACTCCCGCCGGCCAGTTCCGGGAGCAGTGCAACCGCCAGCGCGGTCACCATCGGCGACATGGCCGCGTCGATTACCCAGACCCTCCCCAGGCTCGCGAAGCTCGTCACCGCCGGCTCGTATATCGCAGGCCTGGGCTTCTCGATCGGCGCGACCCTGAAGTTCAAACAGCACAAGGACAACCCGACCCAGATCCCGGTCGGAACACCCATTGCGCTCATCTTCATCGCCGCGGCGCTCGTCTTCCTGCCGTCGTTCGTACAGGCGGCAGCGGCGGCAAAGACGGCGGGGTGAGGGAGGGTACGTACCCCCATTAGCGATTAGAGGTCCCGTTGGGAGGGGCCTGGCTCGACTTCATCGCTAGTGCGGCCTGTTTCGCCATCTCGCTCCCGGGCGGCGCGAGCGACTGGACCTTCGAGTACGCCTCCCGGGCGGCGCCTTCGTTCTTCAGCAGCTCCTGGCAGAGGCCGATGTAGAGCCAGGCAAAGGCGGCGTTCTCGTCATCGACGGCCTTCGCGGCGATGGCGGTGAGGTCGCCGGCGGCGCGCTGGGGCTTGCCTTCGTAGGCGGACGTGACGGCGAGCTCGATGTCGGCGACCTGGATCGATTTCTCACTGCCGGTCTTTTTCGCGGCCCGGCGCGCGTTCGTGAAGGCGTCGCGCGCGCTGCCCGGGGAATGGGCGTGCACGTACGTGCGGCCCACCAGCAGCCAGCCATCGATGTCCGAATGCCTGTCGAGCATCAGTGCGGCCGTGTTCATGGCCGGCATGAACTGCCCGGTCATAGCCAGCCACTCGACGAAGCGAGGCGCCCCGGCGTAGCCGAAGGTGCGGAAGCGCTCCCGCGCCGACCAATCGAGCACGGCAAAGGTCGGGTACATGTGGACATTCTGTTCGACGGTGATGCCGTTCGAACTGCCGGAGAAGCTCACCTTCATCAGGATGTAGTCCTTGAGCTTCTCCTGCACCTCGGGGCGGGGCAGGACGTCGCGGTCCATCAACTGACAGGGCTTGCACCAGGTCGCGGCATAGTCGACCAGCACGTCCTTGTGCTGCTCGGCCGCCTTCTGGAACGCGGTCTTCCAGTCCGTCTCCCACTTCAGCAAGGCCGGTTCCTGCGCGGACGCCGCGGCGGAGAAGAGGAGAACGGCAAGAAGCGATTTCACGTGTGCCCCTTGTACGCCGCCTTCCCCAGCTCGCACGGGTCCATGTCCGGCTTCGACTGCAGGAGCTCATTCATGCATCAATTCTAGACCTGTGGAGGTAGATGGATCGTAGGTTGCCCACGGTCACTCGCGGATCGCGATGTTGCCCGCGGTTCGAGGCCCTCTCCGTTCGACGATCCCTGGGTAGGGGAAAGGGCCGAAACCGCCACTCCTTCAGTGAAACCAGTTTCATCCGAAGGAGAGTGTCCATGCGTCGAGCCCTCTTCGCGTTTGCGACGATCGCCTGGTGTGCGCAGTCGGCCTTTGCAACTCCGCCGCAGTTTCTCAAGCAGAACTGGAGCGACACCGACCGGCAATGGTTCTACACCACGCCGCAGGGGTCGAAGCTCATTCCGTACGGCTGGGCGCTGGCGCTGGAACGCGCCGGCAGCGAGCAGCGCTTCTTCACGAACGGCAACCTGGCGCGCCTCGGCTATCTGCCGAATGCGAAGAGCAACACCAACCCGGACGCGCTCCCGGTCGGTTTCGTGAAAGACACGGCCAATGCCGGCAACGATCTCGGCCTGACATGTGCCGCCTGCCACACCAGTCAGCTCGACTACAAGGGCGTTACGTACCAGATCGACGGTGCACCGGCGAATTCCGATCTCTTCGCGCTGCTGAAGGAGATCAGCGAGTCACTGCTGGCCACGCAGGGGGATGGCCCTGCCAATCCGAAGTTCCTCCGCTTCGCCGGGCGCGTCCTGAAAGGCGGCAATTCGGCGCCGGCGCGGAGCGAACTGTACGCGAAGCTGCAGGCCTTCACCCGCGACTTCGCGGACTTCGTGGCGAACACCACGCCGGCGACGGAGTGGGGGAGAGCGCGCATCGACGCGTTCGGGGCCATCTTCAACCGGGTCACGGCCATCGATCTGAACATCCCCGCGAACAACCGCCCTCCCAACGCACCGGTGAGCGTGCCGTTCCTCTGGGATACGTCATGGCATGACGTGGTGCAGTGGAACGGGTCGGCACCGAACAAGCTGGCCGTCCTCCGGCTGGCGCGCAACGTCGGGGAGGTTCTCGGCGTGTTTGCCAACGTCACGATCACCACGCCGACGCTGGACCATCTGTACTACGAGTCCACGGCCAAGCGCATCAACCTGCTTGAGATCGAGGACCGCCTGGCCACGCTCCGGTCGCCGCGCTGGCCGGCCCCCTTCCCTGCGATCGACGCGGCGAAGGCGGCCCGGGGACAGGCCATCTATAACGAGCAGTGCCTCAGTTGCCACATCATCGAAACACCCGGGCAGGCACAAACGGTAACGTTGACGCCGCTCAGCGACGTCGGTACCGACCCGGTGATGACGACCGACGCGGCCGCGCGGCAGGCGCAGACCGGCGTCCTGCAGGGCGTGAAGTCGGTCATCCTCTTCGGAGATCCGTTCGGGCCGGCGGCAAGCGCCGGATCGATCACGTTCAACGCCGTGGTCGGCTCG
Source organism: uncultured Thermoanaerobaculia bacterium (assembly GCA_964650405.1). Lineage (GTDB taxonomy): Bacteria > Acidobacteriota > Thermoanaerobaculia > Gp7-AA8 > Gp7-AA8 > CAZYTO01. The sequence goes on from CAZYTO010000009.1 coordinate 49,005, forward strand.
ATCCTCTCGCCGATTCCTTCCGATTGGTTCAAGGGCGCGCCGGCGGCGACGAAGACGGCGAAAGCGTCGACCTCGACGCGCACAGGCGCAGGCTCGGAGCACGACCTGCGCACCGATCTGTTCTCGGCCGCGCATGACATTGCGACGAAGGTCCAGCACGATGCAGCCAAGGTCGCGGCGGCGGACCCGGTGAAGGCCGATCTCGAGGCTGCCCTGAAGACGCTCACGCCGCCCCCCGGCCTCGTCTACAAGGGACGCCCTCTGGACGGAATCTGGGCCACGGCGCCCTATCTGCACAACGGCTCCGTCCCGACGCTCCGCGACCTACTGCTGCCTGTCGATTCACGCCCGAAGACGTTCTACGCCGGCAGCCGTGCCTTCGATCCCGACAACGTCGGCTTCTCCACGACCGAGGGCCCGGGCCTCTTCCTCTTCGACACGTCCAAACCGGGCAACAGCAACTCCGGCCATGTATACGGCACGACGCTCTCCGAAGAGGACCGGCAGGCGTTGATCGAGTACCTGAAGTCGCTGTAGCGGCCAGGTCAGCGAGCCTGAACGTTGCAACGTGCCTTCCACTTGTGCCGTGGCATGGGAATTCTAGACCTCGTATGGCAATATCGCCCTCAGTCCCACATCAGTCCTCTCTGGAGGTGAATTCGTGAAGCATTGCAATCCGCGTTTGGGGGGATGGGCGATTCTCGCCTGCCTGCCGCTGTTCGTCGCCTGCGGCGACCAAAACGTTCCTGTTGCGCCGCAACGCGCCGTTCCCGAACGTGCGCCGGAGCCGGCGCGGGTGGCGTATCTGGAGGGAACGCACACGTCCGAGGCCATCAAGCAGGTACGCGACAAGGTCGGCGAGCCCTTCCGCGTGCTCGAGATCATGGTGTTCTCGGACAGGGTCAAAGTTCAGGTGCAGGATCCGAAAAAGCCGGAGGTATCTGTTTACCGTCCCAGGTGATGGACGGTAGGTGAGGGGTCGCGAAGCATT
>CAZYTO010000010.1:0-46328 GCA_964650405.1 uncultured Thermoanaerobaculia bacterium
TGCAAGTCTCGGTACCGCTCCTTCAAACGCTGCTCGATGCCGTGTACAGCCTCGGAACAGCGGGCGAACAGGATCTCGCAGAACAACAGCGCGAACGACTGCACAACGTCGGTCAGGACTTCAGCACGCCGGCTTCGACTCGGTTGCATGTGGAGACGACGCAGCCGTATCCAGCTTCCATCAGAGTCGCACACTTCACGACGTACAACCAAGGCTGCCACTTCCTCTCGGGGCTCGGACGGCTCGACTTCACCACGTACATTCGCAACGTCCTGCCGAACGAATGGTGGCCAGCCGCAAACTACAACATGGAAGCCTTGAAAGCTGGAGCACTCGCCGTGAAAGGAGTAGGGTGGTACAATGTAGCGATCCCGAAGTATCCCAGCCTCGGCTTCGACACTTCCGACACCGACTGTGATCAGGTGTACAAGCCAAACACTGCACTCCCCCGAACCGATGATGCGTTCTGTGCCGTCTCCGGCGTGGCGTTCCAGGGGGCAAACAACCGCCTCTTCTATCCGTCTTACCTTGGCGCCGACGCCTACAGCAACCACGGCTATCACAGCGGCACCATGTATCAGAACGGCACGCGGTATTTGGGAGATCACGGGTACTCGTACGATGGCGCTTATCGCGACATCGCCCACTACTACTACGACAACTCCAGTTCGACCATCCAATTCTTCTCGTACACCGAGACGGGCACCGCGTGTCGCGCGCCGGACGCGCCAGTGGTCTCCACGTCCGCAATATCCTCGTCAGCAATCAACGTGTCGTGGAGCGGCAGCGCAACCGCGAGCACGTTCCTGATCTACCGGGGCACAGGCTCCTTGAGCCTCATCGCAACACTCTCCGGGACAGCAAGGACCTACAACGACACGGGCCTCTCGCCGTCGACGACCTACAACTACCAAGTGTGCGCGCGGAACCTTGGCGGGACAACGTGCGCGTCAATCTCCGCGAGGACGCTGTCCTTCTTTGGCGTGCAGGCGCCGACGGGCCTGGCGCCAAACAACATCTCCTTGCGCGGCCGGCCGGTCCGTCTCTCATGGAACGGCGTCCCAGGCGCGTTCTGGTACAACGCCGCCATCATGCGCTGGACAGGTAGTTCGTGGGTGAATGTCGGCACATATTACGCCGGCGGAGCGCACTATGATGCCTACCTTGCGCCCAATACGTGGTACGCGTGGCGTGCCCAGGCCGTCGGCCTCGCTGGTGGCGGCCCATGGTCGGACTGGGCCTACTTCTACCTCGTCCAGTAAAACCCTGCCAGCGACAATGCAGCCAAGGCTGGGGCGACGGCTCTTCGCCCCAGCCCCTCTCACCCCACATGCTGCACTTGGAAGTGTGCTGAGTGATTCAATATTGACGAGGCACTAGGACGGCCGTAATTGGACCAAACCTCGACTCCGCGAACACTTGCGCGAACACTTTTCGCCGAAGAAAGGCAAAAAAGAAGCCGCGCGATTGGTGCAACTCGCGCGGCGTGAGGGGCTTGCATGGTAGGCCCTAGCGGACTCGAACCGCTGACCTCCACCGTGTCAAGGTGGCGCTCTAACCAACTGAGCTAAGGGCCTGAAAGGAACGGTGATTCGGAACCCGAAAAACGGGGGGTCTCCGAGGGGTATTCCCCGGGGAGGGGAACGATAGCGCAGGTGGCGGGGGGAGGCAAGGTGACGCGACCGCGCGGCGGCGGTATCGGGGGGCGGGGTCGGGGGGCGGGTATCGGGAGGCCGGTATCGGGTGGCGGCGTGAGGTAGGAGGTTGCCAGAACGTTCAGCGGCTGGAAGCCGCTGGGCCAGCCGCCTGGAAGGCGGCGCTCCGGTCGATACCCGACGCCTGTTACCCGACACCTGTTACCCGACACCTGTTCCCCGACGCCTGTTACCCGACACCTGTTACCCGACACCTGTTACCCGACACCCTTCCCCTGCCACATCCCGCGGTATCGTTAGACCATGCCCGAGCCCCTCTACGTCCGCATCGCGGAGAACGTCACGCATCAGGTGGCGACGGGGGCGTTGCGGCCGGGGGATCGGGTGCCGTCGTTGCGGGAGTTGAGCCGGCAGCTCGACGTGAGTGTGTCGACGGCGCTGCAGGCGTACCTGCTGCTGGAGAATCGCGGGTATCTGGAGTCGCGGCCGCAGTCGGGGTTCTATGTCCGGACGCCGTTCGCGCGGTTGATCCCGGAGCCGCGCTTCGAGACGAAGAAGAAGTGCGAGCCGACGGAGATCTCGACGAACTCGATCCTCTCCGAGATCCTGGAGACGGCGGCCGATCCGCGGAATGTGCGGCTGGGGGTGGCCAGCGCCAGCCCGGAGCTCTTTCCCAGCCGGAAGCTCAACCTGATCCTGCGGCAGGTCCTGCGCGACGATCCCGACCACAGCGCGCATTACGACTTCGGGCTGGAGCGGCTGCGGCGGCAGATCGCACGGCGGGCGCTGTCGACGGGCTGCAGCTATGCGCCGGACGATCTGACGATCACGTCGGGTGGGCTGGAGGCGATCAATCTCAGCCTGCGCGCGGTGGCGAAGCCGGGCGATGTGATCGCAGTGGAGACTCCCTGCTACTTCGGGATCCTCGGCAGTGCGGCGTCGCTGAATCTGAAGGTGATCGAGGTCCCGACGCACCCGCAGGAGGGGATGGACCTGGGCGAGCTGGAACGGGCCATCCGCACGCACGGCGTGAAGGCGTGCGTGGTGATGCCGAACTGCCACAACCCGCTCGGCTACGTGCTGCCGGACGAGAAGAAGCGCGCCCTGGTGGAGCTGACGGGGCGCTTCGACGTGCCGCTCATCGAGGACGACGTCTACGGCGATCTGGCCTACGCCGACTCGCGGCCGAAGACCCTGAAGGCCTTCGACCGTAAGGGTCACGTGCTCCTCTGCTCGTCGTTCTCGAAGATTCTCTCCCCCGGCTACCGCCTCGGCTGGGTGGTGGCGGGACGCTACCGCAACGAGATCGCTCGCATGAAGCTGTTGACGACGGTGGCCACGCCGTCGCTTTCGCAGCGGGTGATCGCGGAGTTCCTCGAGTCGGGCGGTTACGACCGGCACCTCAAGCGGCTGCGTGTGACGCTGGCGCAACAGGCGGAGTACTTCCGCAATGCGGTGGCGCGGCACTTCCCGAGCGGTACGCGCGTGACCCGTCCGGCCGGCGGGCACATGCTCTGGATCGAGCTGCCGTCGAAGGTCAATGCGTTGAAGCTCTACCGGGCGGCCCTCGAGGAGCACATCAGCATCCTCCCCGGCGTGCTGTTCTCGGCGTCCGGGCGCTACCGGAATCACATCCGGATCAACTGCGGGAACCGCTGGTCGGAGACGCACGATCGCGCCTTCGCGACGCTGGGGCGGCTCTGCGAGCGCATTGCCTGAACCTCCGGGTAGGTTGGCTGGCGCCAGGCGGCTTCGTGGCGGAGCAATGAAGATTCAATGACCGGAATTGGTCCGGTCAGTCCCCGAGCTCCCGAACCACCCGCGCCACGTGAATCTTCGTCGTGTCGAGGAAGGGGACGGGTCCGGAGTCTTCCTTCAGGATGAGCGGGAGCTCGGTGCCGCCGAGGATCAGGCCGTCGATGTGATCGCGGGAGGCGAGGCGCTGGGCAATGGCGAGAAGGCCATCGCGGGTGGCGTCGAGGAAGACGGCGTTCACCAGCTCGCCGAGGTACTTGTCGTGGATCCACTGCAGCTCGTCGCCGGGCGGGGCGATGATCTCGATGCCGGCCTTGGAGAAGACGTCGCGGTAGTAGCGGCCCTGCATGGTGAAGCGGGTACCGAAGATGCCGAGCCGGCGGAGGCCGAGGGAGTGGGCGTGCTCGCAGGTCGCCTCGACGATGCTGAGCAGGGGCAGCGGAGAGCGGCGGCGCAGGTTCGGGAAGACGACGTGCGGCGTGTTCGAAGCAAAGAGGGCGAAATCGGCGCCGGCCCCGGCCAGGCGCTGCAACTCCTGCAGCAGCCAGTCGGTCAGCTCGTCGAAGCGCTCGGTGGCCACGAGGGCAAGGAGCTTCTGCAGGTCGATGCTGTTGATGACGATGGAGGGATTGCTCCCATCGGGATGCCGCTCCCGCCATGCCGCGAGGAGCTGGCGGTAGTAGGCGATGGTCGACTCGGGAGCGATGCCGCCGATGATTCCGACTCGCTGATCGCTGTCCGCTGATCGCTGCTCGCGGCTCGCTGGTCGCGATTCGCTGGTCGCTTTCCGCTGTTCAGGGTTCGCTGATCGCGGGCTCACGGTGCGCTCCCGAGGGACATCGTGGCGATGGTCAGCGGCGTGACGTGACCGCCGACGTCGATGCCGTCCGCGCCGCCTTCGCCGTGGATGAGGACGTGCAGCAGGCTGCGGCGGCGCATCTTCGTTCCCTGCTCGCTGACGAAGTGCGTGCCGGCGGCGCGCGACACGAGGCCGTGCCGCATCATGTACTCGGCCAGCGGTCCGGTGGAGCTGCCAGTGGCCGGATCTTCGATGATGCCGTACTCCTGCGCGAACATGCGCGAGTAAGCCCCCTCGGACGCCGGCGTGAAGACGAACACGCACATGGCTTCGCTCTCGTTGCCGCGGAGCTCGGCCACGCCGGCCAGGTCGATGGAGGCCCGATCGACGGCGGCCTTGTCGCGGACGGCGACGAAGAACGTGGGATTGCCGGCGCTGAGAAGCTGCGGCGTGACGTCGAGGAGATCGCTCGTTTCGAGGCCCAGCAGTTGCGCGCAGCGGGCCCGGTCGCCGGTCATGCCGTCGCGGATGGCCGGCGTGCGCAGCCAGATCATGGGACGGCCGTTCGTCCGCTCGACGCGGATCGGCACGGGACCGACCAGCTCCTCGAGGCGGAAGGCGGAGGCGTCGCGCGGAACAATGCCTTCGTCGAGCAGCACCCAGCTCGTGCCGATGGTGGGATGGCCGGCGAAGAGCATCTCCCGCGCCGGGGTGAAGATGCGCACGCGGGCCGCGCACTCAGGGTTCGTGGCTGGCAGCACGAAGGCCGTCTCGGAGAGGTTCAGCTCCTGGGCGATGCGCTGCATGGTGTCATCGCTCAGGCCCCGCGCATCGGGAAAGACGGCCAGGGGGTTTCCTTCGAGCGGCTGGCTGGTGAAGACGTCGACGACGCGGTAACGGTAGTTCAAGGTGTTCTCCCTGTGATGTATCGCGAGCGATGTGGGCGAGGGGGAGGCGGGCGAGCGGGGAGCGGGAAAGGCGCTGGGGTTCTGCCGCTCGCCGCTCGCCGCCTCCCGCTCGCCCGTCACTGGTCAAGCACGTTACTCATTACGAAATCTCAGCGATCAACTCCACCTCGACGCAGGCGCCGAAGGGAAGCTGGGCGACGCCGACGGCGCTGCGGGCGTGCCGGCCGGCATCGCCGAAGAGCTGACCGAAAAGCTCCGAGGCGCCGTTCGCGACGAGCGGCTGGTCGGTGAAGGTTGGCGAGCTGTTGATGAGCACCAGGAGCTTCACGATGCGGGTGATCGCGCCGAGGTGGCCCGTGGCGGCCTGCAGCGTGGCCAGGGGGTGGACGGCCACAGCACGCGCGGCCTCTTTCCCCTCCGCGGTCGTAACGCCGTCGCCAAGGCGGCCGCTCCACGGCTGGCCGTCCTTCTTCGCGATGTGGCCGGAGACGAAGAGGAGGTTGCCGCTGGAGACGAACGGCAGGAAGGCCGCCACCGGCGGCGTAACCTCGGGGAGGGTAATGGACAGCTCGCGAAGCTTTTCGTAGACAGACATTCGGGCGCCTTTCGGGGTTAAGAGAGTGCTGAGTGCTGAGTGCCGAGTGCCGAGGGGCAAGCGTGATGACAGAAACTCGCTCGGCACCTGGCACTCGGCACTCGGCACTCAGGACGTTTCATGCGCATAAATTAGCGTCCGCTGCACGTGCAGTACAGCGTCAGATTTGGCGAGTTGCGGCCAGTACAGTTGAGGGCGAGCGGAGGGGCAGCGGGCGGCGAGCGGATTCGCTATGCACGGTTTCTAGAGAGCTCGCGTCCCAGCGGCCTTGATTCTCACGCGGAGACGCGGAGAGTGCGGAGAAACCCGCGGATCTCCCTCCGCTCCCTCCGCGCCTCCGCGCGAGCTTGCCTTCAACCAACTTCCAAATCCTCTTGAAATGCGTCTGGCCAAACCCGCTCGCTGCTCGCCGCCGCCCGCTTGCCTGCCCTGCTGAATTCCAAGCAAGGCTTTGATCAATCGACGGTTGCGGGAGTTGACCGCTCCCGACAGCTCGGCTCACAATGGCAACCACATCCACATCCGGAAGTAAGCATTCGATTCAAACGAAAGGGGCCCCCATGAAAAACCTCGTGGCGAGGTGGTCATTCTCTGTCGCTATCGCATGCACCCTGGTGATCCCCGCGTTCTCCTCCTTCGCTCAGACGTCCGCTCCTCCCCCGGAGAAGAAGGACGAGAAAAAGGCGACGGCCGAAGAGGAGAAGAAACCGAAGGTCTCCGAAGAGATGGTCGTCACCGCGCGTAAGCGCGAGGAGAAGGTGCAGGAAGTGCCTATCTCCGTGGCGGCGCCTTCGGAAGATCTGCTCCGCGACCGCGGCGCGCAGAACATCGAAGACGTGGCCGCGAACGTGGCGGACTTCACGGTCCAGAACCTCGGGCCTGGGCAGAGCCAGGTGGCCATGCGCGGCATCTCGGCCGGCCAGATCGTGCGCGACCAGCCGGGCGTGAAGGAGCAGGTCGGCGTCTACCTCGACGAATCGGTCATCTCGCTCTCGCTGTTCACGCCGGACATCGACCTCTTCGACGTGAACCGCGTGGAAGTGCTGCGCGGACCGCAGGGCACGCTCTTCGGCTCCGGTTCGGAGTCGGGCACGGTGCGCTACATCACGAACCAGCCGCAACTGAAGACGAACGAGACCGTCGGTGAGCTGAGCGTCGACACGATCGACGGCGGCGGCACGGGCGGGACGGCCAAGGTGGCGGTGAATACGCCCATCGGCGACACGTCGGCCATGCGCTTCGCCGGCTACTACACGCGCTACGGCGGGTTCATGGACGCGGTGCAGCCGAACCTCTCCGTGAACAAGGACGTCAACGACGGCTACCGAGCCGGCGCGCGCCTGTCCTTCCTCTTCAAACCGAACGACAAGCTGAGCATCACCCCCCGCCTGCTCTACCAGAAGGTGGACATGAACGGGTGGAACCGCATCGACGAGTTCAACATCCTGGCCAATCCGTACACGACCACGCGGCCGGCCGTGACCCTCGGCGACCACCGGCTTTTCACCCAGTTCAAGGAGCCGTACACCGACAAGTTCACGCTTGGTGACGTCAACGTCTCCTACGACCTCGGCAAGGGCACGACGTTCACGTCGATCTCCTCCTACAACGACCGCAACGTGCTGGTCGTGCGCGACGCCACGGCGCTCACCGCCAGCATCACCGGCGGCAGCATCGGCCTCCCGGCGAGCGTCTATACGCTGAATGCGCCGCTGGACGACGCCACGAAGGCCAAGACGTTCACGGAAGAGGCCCGCCTCTCCGGCACCCACGACAAGTGGCAGTGGCTGGGCGGCGGGTTCTACAGCCACATCAACCGGCACTACGGCCAGAGCCTGCTGGTCAGCGGCTTCGAAGGGCTGACCGGCATCCCCACGGCCGGCTCGTTCGGGGCGGCCAAGGACGTCCTGTTCTTCTCCAACCTCGACTATCACTTCCGGCAGTACGCGCTGTTCGGCGAGGCCACCTACTCGGTCAACAGCCGGCTCGATCTGACCGGCGGGCTGCGTTGGTACAACTTCAACGAGAGCCGCACGCAGACGTTCGACGGCATCTTCGCCGACCCGGGCACGACCCGAGGCAAGACGAGCGCCGACGGCATCGCGCCCCGCGTAGTGGCGAACTTCAAGCTGAACAGCTCGACCAATCTCAACGCCCAGGTCTCGAAGGGCTTCCGCCTCGGCGGCATCAACGACCCGCTCAACACGCCGCTGTGCACGGCCCAGGACCTCGTCACCTTCGGCGGACGGGGAAACTGGAAGGACGAGACGGTGTGGAACTACGAGGTCGGCTCGAAGTCGACCTTCATGGAAGGCCACGGCACGTTCAACGCCGCGGCGTTCTACATGGACGTCAGCGACCTGCAGGCCACGGTCACGGCCGGCTCCTGCTCGTCGCGTCTCATCTTCAACGTGCCCAAGGCGCGCAGCACGGGCGTGGAGACGGAGTTCACCATCGCCCCGAACGACCACTTCGACTTCGCCGTCTCGGCCAGCCAGACGGACTCGAAGCTCCGCTCGACGGTGACGTCGACGGACACGACCGGCAAGGTGTCGGTGGTGGCCGGCATCCGGTCGGGGGCCCGCCTGCCGACGGTCCCCGAGTTCCAGGCGGCCACGGCGGCCACACTCCACTGGTCGATGCCGCAGTCGATGGCCGGCTACGCCACGGCCGCCTACCAGCACGTGGGCAACCGCTACACGCAGATCGGCGATCAGGCCGCCGGCTTCGGCACGGTCAACCTGACCTCCTTCGCCCCACACAACATCGGCGGCCCGTACACGCAGAACGTCTTCACGTTCAATCCGAAGCTGCCTGCCTACGACATCGTCAACGTGCGCGTCGGCATCCTGAAGAACCGGTGGGACACGGCCCTCTACGTCAACAACCTGACCAACGAGACGGCCCTGCTGGCCCTCGACCAGGAGCGCGGCACGCGCGCCCGCGTCGGCTTCCTCACCAACCAGCCCCGCACGATCGGCATCTCGACCCGCGTCAACTTCTGAGGTACTCGATACACCGCTCCGGTCTCACGACCGGAGCGGCGCCTTCGCATATGACGTGTGGAGGACGGTCGCGCGGAGAGCGCGTAGAGGCGGAGATCGCGGAGGTTTGACTCGGCACTCGGCACTCAGGCCTCCTATACTCTTCCGCCATGCGCCGCTTCACGCTTCTCCTTCTCTTCTGCGCCGCGATCTGCGCCCCTGCGTTCGCCGATGACGAGTTCACGCTCTATGAGCTGCTCGCTCCCGACACGCACCAGTTTGCGATCACGTACGACGTGACCCAGGCCAAGGAAGGGGCGGAGCTGTTCTTCAATCCCATCCGCCCCGGCTCGATCGCCACGAAGGAGAAAGTCCTGGCCCGCGCCTCGGGGAAGGAGCTGCAGTTCGAGGTCGTGACCGGGAAAGAGGGCAAGGCCAGCGGGCTGCTCTCCGACAAGACGGCCGATGACGCGCAGTTCATCCGCGTCCACCTTCCCGGCCCCGTACCGAAGGGCGGCGAGACGCGCATCCGCATCATCAAGACGTACACCGACCCCGTTTCCTACTACCTGAAGGACGGCCAGCTCGTCTTCGTGCGCCCGCTCGGCATCAAGCGCAACGTCGTCGTGCTGCCGAAGGGGTGGGAGCTCATCCAGTGTGACTCGCCCGGCATCGTCTCCACCGATGCCGACGGCCGGGTGCGCGTGAGCTTCCTGAACGACCGCGACGATCAGTTGCCGGTGAAGCTCGTCGCGCGGAGGCTGCCATGAAACGCATGGCCCTTCTGCTCCTTGCCCTCTCGTTTTCGCCGGCGCTTCCCCTCGCCGCGCAGGAAGGCTTCCACCGCGCCACGCAGTATCACGGGCGCCACACCGGGTGCACCTATCCCGCCAACCACCGGTTCAGCAGCTCGCACGTCTTCACCATCATCCGCCCCTGGCAGAAGTCCGTTCACAGCTTCGTGCGCAAGGGAAGCGTCGTCTCCCCCGACGCGAAGATGTTCGACCTCGACCGCGGGACGGAGCTGAAGACCCACACCGTCGCGGGCAAGGACGTCAACGCCCTCGGCTACTACCCCACGCCCACGGACCCCGACTCCGTGGTCGTGCAGGGCGATCTCGAAGAGGCCGTGGAGGAAGGACGCTCCACCCGCATCCGCGTCCAGGAGACCTATACCGATCCCGTGGGCTATCTCGTGCAGAACGGCGAGCTGACCTGGAAACGCACGCTGGGCCGCCCGCTGAACTACGTCACCCTTCCCGCCGGCTGGATGCTGACCTCGGTCAACACACCGGCCTCGATCTCACTGGATTCCGAGGGCCGCGTGCAGCTCCGCTTCACCAACCCGCGCAACGACGAGCTGTCGGTTGAGATCAAGGCGAAGAAGAAAACGTGAGTGCCGAGTGCGGCGAGGCATGAGTAGGTTCGGCGTGTGCCTCGCTATGCGCACACGAGTCAGTAGTGCTGCGCTGCGTGCCGACTCCGCGCGAACGGGTAGTACTGCGCAACACCTCGAAATGTGTCACCCCGAGCGAGGGGCGGGTGGGTCGAGAGGGAGCGAGGGGCATCCTTCCCAACGTGTGGCCATTGCCTCCTGTGTCTGCACAGACCACGGCAATGCCCCATGTTGGGAAGGATGCCCTTCGCTCCCCTGACGCCCGCCCACCCATCGCTCAGGGTGACACATTTCTAGGATTGGGTAATTGCGTCAACACCCTAAGAGCCCTGAGTGCCGTTAGAGCGCTTCTGTTCACCGCCACGGCAGGGCCGTTGCGCTTGCGCCGATTGCTGCTGCGGCGGCTTCGAGCTGTTCTTTCGCGGCGGATCTCGAGCGTAGCGGTTTTGTCCCGGCGCGTTTCGCCCAGGCTTTCCAGGTCGTCAGCGCGGTGGCGTGGCTTCCCGATTCCGTGTGGACTTCTTCGCTATGGACGAGGAGGCGGACCTCCAGCTCTTTCACGGCCGCGCCGCTGGCACGGATCGGGGTTTTCGATTCGTTGACCGAGGTGAGGAGACGGCGGGCGGGTGCCGGGAGCCCATCCGTCTGCCAGGTCGCGCCTTCCCTGGCCACGGCGAGGAAGGCGGGCCAGAGCGTCCGGTGGACGAGCGTGACCTTCCCGTCCAGGAGCTTGGCCAGAAGCACGTCGGGATGGTCGTCCAGCTCGGAGAGGACGGCGAAGATCAGGCGGCCTTTCGGATGCGACCACCAGGAGCCCTTCAGTGTCTCGCCGGTGAGGAGCGTGACGACGTTCCGGGCCTGCTTGTCCTGCTTGAGCAGCAGGCCGGCGCCGGTCAGGGTTTCCAGGACCTTCGAGGTTTCTGTTCGCATCGTCAATTCCCCATCGAGCTGACCTTCGCCCGGAGTTGCACCTAAGAGTCGGGAGGATGCGCTGTAACGGAAGGCTGAAAGGCTGAAAGGCTGAAAGGGCCAGAGGCAGCACGGGCTTCCCTTTCAGCCTTTCAGCCTTCCAGCCTTCATATTCCTCGTCCGATCGGACTCTAGTGTAAAGCTCCTTCGCGCTTCATCGAAGTGGACATGGCAATGGAGCGTGGGGTGGCTATTGTCCAATACCAGTTGTCTTTCGAAACTAGGGACATGATGAACGCGAATGCACGCTCCGGAGTGCGGTTTCCGCCGGTATTGCTGATCGTCCTGCTGACGTTGACCGGAGTCTCCGCGGAGACGAAGCCGGGGCCGGCCGCGCCGCAGGCGAAGGCGCACGACGGATGGCACGACTTCGACTTCGAGATCGGCACGTGGAAGACGCACCTGCGGCGCCGCCTGCATCCGCTGACCGGCTCCAATACGTGGGTGGAGATGGAGGGGACGACCATCTGCCGCAAGGTCTGGGACGGCCGCGCCAACATCCTGGAGCTCGTGGCCGACGGCGGCGGCGTGCACTTCGAGGGGCTCAGCCTGCGCCTCTACAACGAGCAGGCCCACCAGTGGAGCCTCAACTTCTCTCACAGCGGCGACGGCACGATGGCCCAGCCGACGATCGGGAGCTTCAAGGACGGCCGCGGCGAGTTTTACGACCAGGAGACGCTCAACGGGCGGGCCATTTTCGTCCGGTTCATCATCTCGGACATCACCCACGACTCGGCCCGCTTCGAGCAGTCGTTCTCCGACGACGGCGGCAAGACGTGGGAAGTGAACTGGATCGCCACCGATACGCGGGTCAAGTAGAAGGGCGAAGGGCGAAGGTAGAAGGGCGAAGGAACGGCGATCGCTGAACTCGAGTGGAGAAACGATCGACGGGGGACGTCTCACGCGGAGACGCGGAGATCGCGGGGGTTGAGCTCTTCTCCTCCGTGTCCTCCGCGTCTCCGCGTGAGACGTTTTCGTGCCTCTTGCGGCCTTCACGCGCTCACGGGCAGCCGGACGTTCACGCGGAAGCCGTGGCCGCGCATGGAAGACACTTCCATCGCACCTCGGGCGGCGGTGACGCGCTCGCGCATGCCGGAGAGGCCGTTGCCGAAGCGGACGTAGTCGACGCCGTCGCCGTCGTCGCGCGCATCGATGGCTAACGTACCGTCGTCTGCCGTGAGGGCAACCCATAGGTTGCGCGCGCCGGAATGCCGGACGGCGTTGGTGACGATCTCTTCCACCGCCCGCAGTGCCACCTGGGCGATGGAGGAGTCGCGCACGACGACGCCGGGAGCGACGTCGAGGTGGAGGGCCGGCGCGGTTATGACTGACGGGAGCGTGGCCAGGGCCGTGGTCAGGTCGACGGGCTCGTCTTCGCGGAGGCGGCTGACGACGTCGCGGACGTCGGCCAGCAGGTGCCGGGCGATGGAGCGGCTCGTCTCGATCGGCTGCTTGGCGTCGTCGTTGGCCACGTGACTGGCGATCTCCAGATTCAGCGTCAGGGCGGTGAGGTGATGGCCAAGGAGGTCGTGAAGGTCGCGGGCGATGCGCAGGCGCTCCGACGTGCGGCTGCTGATGTCGAGGAGGCCGGCCGTGACCTGCAGCTCGGCATTGGCGGCGGCCAGCTCCTGGCGGGCCTCGCGCTCGCGGTGCGCCGTGTGAATGGTGAAGAGGGCGAAGAGCTGGAAGGCAAAGTGGGCGAGGGTGACCAGGATGGCCTTGTGCGAGATCGAGTAGAAGACGGCGCCGAGGACGAGGCTCTGCACGGCTACCCAGGCCACGGCCCCGCGGAAGGGAAGGTGGCCGAGCTGGGCGGCGACGATCACCAGGAGCACGCCCTCGAAGCCGCTGCCGCAGGTGCCGGCGGCAACGGAGGCGGCCACGGCCTGCGCGGCGGCTAGGAGCAGCGACACGGGCGTGGGGCAGCCGGGACGCACGGCCACGAGGAACATCACCAGGAATGCGCCGAGGGCGATGACCCAGGTGATGGTCTGGGCGCGGTCGAAGTTGTCCTCGAGCATCGGCGAAACGGCGACCACGGCCCAGGCCAGGATGGCCACGAGGCGGAGCCTTCCCTGCGGATCGATCGGCGCGGGCATGTCAGTAGAACCATCGTACGCCGAGCGTGGTGGCCCGCCGCACCTGCACGTAGGAAAGCTCCGTGGCCGCGCGGCCGGCGAACTCAGTGTCGATGACGTAGACGCTGACGTTCGGACGCAGCTTCCGCGTGAGAGTGAGGCGGGCCAGCAATGAGCCGTCGCGGATGCTGGTGATGGCGATCAGTTCCGCTTCGGTCTTGCCGTCGGACGAGGGCCAGTCGGCGCGCGCGAAGCCGTACGTCCGCCCCATCCGCAGCGGGCGGTAGGCGGCGTTGGACGGCCGCTCGGTGAAGGCTTGCCACTCCCGCGGGGTCAGGCCGGCGCCGTCGCGGTAGAGCTCTCCGACGACGTTGATGTTGCTTCCCGCGAACGTGTACTGCCCTCCGGCCACAACCCGCCGCCGCGCCGCCTCGGCGTGCAGTTCGAGGGCGTCGCCGAAGACACGGGCCAGGCTCAGGCCCTGCTGCGTGCCGTCGTGGTCGTGGCGAACGTTGACCGAGACGTCGGTGCCGGCGATGAGGCGGTAGACGCGCGCCGCCGTGGCGCCGCCGCCGAGCGCGTACAGCGAGACGTTCGTGCCCCGGGCAAAGATGTCGGCGCGGATCATGTCCAGCCCGCGATACGCCCCGCGGCGGTCATTCGGATCGACGGGATTCTTCTGCGGGCTGATGAACGCGGTGGGGTTCCACGCATAGCCCGTGCCCCACTTCTCGATGACCCGGCCGGCGGCCAGCGTCAGCCAGTGGCTCGGTGTGATCCGCGCGTAGGCCTCGCCCACCTGCCCGCGGTCGCCGGCCTGGTCGGACGCGTCGCCTCCCAGCTTGAGGTGGAGCTTCCAGGTGTCGCCCTTCGCGTCGGCGTACAGCGTGGCGTCGGCAGAGTTCGTCCGGTAGGGGATGCGGGCGATGTTGCCGGGGTTCAGCGGCGAGCCGGTGTTGGGCGGAGTGAGCTGCGCCTCGTAGGCCGCGGAGCCGAAGACGGTGAATGTTTCGGCGCGGGCGTAGGGGGCGAGGAACAGGAGCAGCAGGAGTGCAAGAAAGCCCTGACCTCTCCTGCCCGGGCCGTTCTGCTGGAGGTTCGCGGTGCCCGACCCTCTCCCGGCGGGAGAGGGTCGGCTCTGGAGCGCGCAATCCTGCGTGGAGTGAATCAGCTCCGAAGCATTCAGCGCGGAAGAGCCGTGAGGGGTTGAGGCAAATGGCGTGCTCTCGGCTGTGCCACGCTTTGATCCTTCGCTCTCGCCCTCCCGACACCCTCGCTCAGGATAAAATTTTCTCATCTCGAAAACCCTTCCTTCGTGAACATCCGCTCGGGGTTGTCGTGGGGCGTGAGCGCGGAGTAGCGCATGAGGGTCCGGTTGCCGGTGCGCAGGAGGTCTTCGATCTCGACCGACGTGACGACTCGGCGGCCGTCGAGGATGCCGAGCTCGCGGTACCAGGCGCGCTTGATGAGCTTTCCGGACGAGACGTAGAAATCAGCCCGCTTCGGCTCGTACGTCGTCTTGTCCACCCAAAGCTGCACGCGCGCGTAGGCCACGCTCGGATCCCTGGCCGTCAGGTCGAGGCGCCAGGCCTCGCCGTCGGGCGTGGCGGTGGTGGCGGTGTAGTCCACGGTGAAGCTGGTACGGGCCACGTCGCCGTTCGAGGCCTGGCCGGCGAGCCGCTGCAGGGGCGAGATGCGGATCGGTTTGCTCGCGGACGGCAGGTAGATCCACATGGCGTCGCGCAGCATGAGCAGGTACTTGCCCTTCTCCGTCTGCGGCCAGAGGAACTCCACCACGCTGCGGTCGGAACCGCGGCCGTAGACGCGGTACTTCTGCGTGTCGGACGTCGTGCCGCTGATGGCGGTCAGCTCGACGTCGATGGAGAAGCTGTCCAGCGGATTGCGGAACTGGTCGACGCGGGCCAGGATCGTGCTTGGATCCTCCGCGCGAACAGGAGCAGCGGTGAGGATTGCGAGGCTCAGGATTAGAGCTTTCATTGTGTGGTCCTCAGATGTGTCCCAGCGCGTCGACGATGCGCAGGCGCGAGGCCTTGAGCGCGGGGACGATGGACGAGAGCGTGGCGGTGACGATGGAGATCACGGCCGCGGTGACGAGGACGGACGGCTGCAGGAGGATGTAGAGCGGGTAGCCGACCGTGTACGTCGGCGGCGGAGGCAGCATGATGTGGGCGTGGTTGATCAGCCAGGCCATGACCGCGCCGGCGGTGACGCCGCAGACGGCGCCGAGGACGCCGATGCCGAAGCCTTCCAGGAGGAAGAGGCGCCAGATGCTGCCGCGGGTCGTGCCCATGGCCATGAGCGTGCCGATCTCGCGGGTGCGCTCGAAGACCGACATGGCGATGGTGTTGGCCACGCTGAAGACGACGATGCCGAAGACGATCACGCCGAGGAAGCCGAAGATGCCGTTGTAGAGGGCCATGACCTGCTGGTAGAACGTGGCCAGTTGGAGCCAGTCGCGCATGTCCAGGCTCCAGCCGTTGCGCGTGAAGAGCGCGGCCAGGTCCGAACGGACGGCCTGGGTGTCGTTGGTCTCCTTGAGAAAGACGAGCAGTTTCTCGACCTTCTTCGTCTGGAGGAGCTGTTGCGCGCCGGCCAGGGGCATCTTCACGGCGCGGTCGTCGTACTCCTTCACGCCGCTCATGAAGATCCCGGCCACGCGCACGTCCATGGCGTTGAGCGAGCCGGTGGTGGTCATGGACATGAGGGTCACGTAGTCGCCCGGCTTGGCGTGCATGGCGTGGGCGAGGCCCTTGCCGAGCGTCACGGCGTCGCGCTCTCCCAGCGGCACATCGGTTCCGGAGACGATGCGCTGGCTGCTGGAGACGCGGTCCTTCTCCGGCTCGACGGCCGTGGCCAGGAATGTCTCCGACTTCTCGCCGTTGCTGACGAGCCCCATGAGGGTGATCTGCGCGGCGGTCATCTTGACGCGCGGGTCGTGCTCGATGGCCGTGCGGACGGCGGTCGCGTCGGCCAGGCCGTACTCGAGAGGCTTCGCGCCTTCGGCCTTGTCGAAGCCCCTGCCGTAGACCTGCAGGTGTCCGAGGCGGCGGATGCCGGACTCGCGGAGGCCGCGGAAGGTCACGGCCTTGTAGCCGCCGAAGAGAATGAGGCCGACGGCGCCGAGCACGATGGCGGCCAGGGTGATGGCCGAACGGCGCCGGTTGCGGAAGAGATTGCGGATGGCGAGGTTGGTGAGCATGTCGTCCCTTTCAGTGGAGGACGGACAATCCTGTCCGTCTCAAGCGTGGACGACGGCCAGGCCCGTCTGTCCGGAGGTGGTGGGAATCGCGGCCGGGGGGACGGACAGGATTGTCCGTCCTCCACTGGCGATCTGCCCGTCGTGGATGCGCACGACACGCGGCACGCGCGCCAGCAGGGCGGGGTCGTGGGTGGAGAAGACGAACGTCACGCCGGTGGTGGCGTTGGGTTGGGCCGGCGGGTCGGGGATGCGGGCGGGGGTGTCGGAGTCGAGGTTGGCGGTGGGCTCGTCGGCGATGACGGGCTTGGGCTGGCCGGCCATGGCCCGGGCGATGGCCACGCGCTGCCGCTGGCCGCCGGACATCTGATCGGGCCGCTGTTTCGCCTGTTCGGTGATGCCGACCTGGGCCAGCCAGTGGGCGACGCGCGCGATGCGCTCGCGGCGCGGGACGCGCTGCAGGAGGAGCGGGTACTCGACGTTCTCGTAGGCGGTGAGGACGGGGACGAGGTTGAACGTCTGGAAGACGTAGCCGATCGTGTCACGCCGGAGGGTGGCCAGGCGGTGCAGCGGCAGCGGCGTGACGTCGGCGCCGTCGATAACGATGCGGCCGCGGTCGGGCTTGTCGATGCAGCCGATGAGGTTGAGCAGGGTGGTCTTGCCGCTCCCGGACGGTCCGGCCAGGGCCAGGAACTCGCCGCGGGCGATGGTCAGGGTCACGTCGCGCAGCGCGGACACGCTCACCCGTCCGAGGCGGTACGACTTGCTGACGTGCTCCAGGGAAATGAGGTCGTTCATGTCGTCTCCTTCGTTGACTACGCTCCGCAATCTAGACGGCGGCGCGAGGACGCACATGTGCCGGAGGGGCGAGGCGCCGGGCATGACTTTCGGCAGGGGGGCGAGGCAAGGCTGGAAGGCGGGAAGGCTGAAAGGGGGAGCGCGACGGGCCTTCCCACCCTTTCAGCCTTCCAGCCTTTCAGCCTTCGTTCTCAGCGACACCTCGACTCGGATTCAAGCCCGGATCCGATCACCTGCCGTGATTAACTTCGGCCGTATGCCGTTCACCGGCCGTTTCGCGCCGAGTCCTACGGGGCCGCTCCACTTGGGCAGTCTGGTGGCTGCGGTGGGGTCGTGGCTGTTTGCACGCGCCGCGGGCGGTCGATGGCTGGTGCGGATGGAGGATCTCGACACGCCGCGGGTCGTGGACGGCAGCGCGGAGGAGATCCTGGCCGCGCTCCGGCGCTACGGTCTGGAATGGGACGGCGAGGTGGTGTGGCAGTCGCGGCGGATCGCGTTGTACGAGGACGCGCTGGCGACATTGCGCGGCCGCGGACTGGCCTACGACTGCTCCTGCTCGCGCGCGGAGCTGCAGCGCGCGGCCTCGGCGCCGCTCGGCAGGGAGCCGGTCTATCCCGGCACCTGCCGCGATGGTCTGCCGCCCGGACGAGCGGCGCGTGCCGTCCGCTTCCGCGTGCCGCCGGGAATCGTTGCCTTCGACGATTTGCTCCGCGGAGGTGTCGAGGAGGACGTCGCCGCCTGCACGGGCGACTTCGTCATCAAACGCGCCGACGGACCGTTCGCTTACCAGCTCGCCGTCGTGGTCGACGACGCGGAGCAAGGCGTGACGCAGGTCGTGCGCGGCGGCGACCTGCTGTCGTCCACGCCGCGCCAGATCGCCCTGCAGCGCGCGCTCGGGCTGGCCGCTCCCGTCTACGCGCACCTCCCGCTGGTCCTCGGTCCCGACGGCACGAAGCTCGGCAAGCGCGACGGCGCCCTTCCCCTCCCAACGCTCGACGATGCCCGCGTCCGCGCAAGCTTGGCCGAGGCGCTCTCGATCCTAGGCATCACGGTGGGGCAGGATGCACCGGCGCGGATGCTGGCGGAGGCGCTGCGCGTCTTCGCGGTGTCGGGTGCCGGGTAACGGGTACCAGGCAACAGGTGCCGGGTATCAGCTGCCGGGGTAGGACCGGGTGATCCGTCGGCGTCTCGAGTGCCGGTCTGTGTAGAGTGGACAGAGCCCAGGTCATTCCAAGAGCGAGGAGTTAGTCATGAGCCACTGGAACCGCAGGAACTACCAGATGGTGGTTCGCAACCTGAGTACCGCCGCCACCGATCACCAGGTGGCCGGGATGATTGCCGCGATCCAACAGCAGATCCTGCGCGATGTCTACCCTTCCTGGGGTTTGAAGGCCGAGTTGCGGATGATCCGGAAGGCGGCCAGAGTCCCGTCCGGCGTCATGATCATCAACGTGAAAGACAGGAGCGACTTCAAGGGGACGGCCGGGTATCACCTGACGGAGGATGGCCTGCCCGTCACGTATGTATTTGCCAAGGACGACATGGCGCACGGGCGGGGACTCGATGGTCTTTCTTCGACGCTCTCTCACGAAATCATCGAAATGCTCGTCGATCCGGAAGTGAATCTGTACGCGGTGGGTGTCGACCCGAAGGGCCGGCGAAAGAAGGCGTTGTTCCCGTACGAGGCGTGCGACCCCGTTCAGGGTAATCACTACAGGATCGACGGCGTGGCGGTGTCGGACTTCGTGTTTCCGGAATGGTTCGAGCCGGAGCGCACCGAGGGCGAACGATTCAACCATGCGGATACGTTGAGGTCGGCGTTCTCCCTCGCGCCTGAGGGATACGCCAGGATTTTCGAGTTGTCGAGCAGAAGGTGGGTCCTTCGCTTCGGTCCGAGGCGGAAAACGGCTCCCAGCCGGCATAGAAGTGACGCCCGGCATCATCCCTTCCGGCCGGCACGGGGCCGGGTACCAGGTACCAGGTAACCAGGTCCCCGGCCCCCGGTACCTGGTACCCGGTACCCGCATGCGCGTATGCCCGGTACCCATAGGATTCCCCTTGCATCTCACGTAACGTGAGGTCCTATCGTGTGGTTCGTGCGCACGAACACGAACGTCAACACACGAGGAGGAATGATGCGCTCCAGTCTCTGGCGCGTGGGGGAGCTGGCGAAGCGGACCGGCGTCTCGGTGCGGACTCTGCACTGGTACGAAGAGATCGGTCTGCTCGGGCCGTCCCAGCGAACGGAGGCGGGGCACCGGCTGTATGCGGCGGAGGACGTGGGCCGTCTGCAGCAGATTCGCTCCCTGCGGCAGCTCGGCTTCTCGCTCGACGAGATCCGGGAGTGCCTGGGCAATGGGCAGTTCTCACCGCGGCGCGTGATCGGTCTTCACCTGGCCCGTCTCGACGAAGAGATCGAGCTGCAGAAGCGGCTCCGGGTGCGGCTGGAGACCATCGCGTCGCATTACGACCGCGCGGAGCACGTCTCCGCGGAGGAATTCATACAAGCAATCGAGGCCATGAGCATGTTCGACAAGTATTTTTCGACCGGGCAGTTGGAAGAGATCAGGAAGCGCCGCGAGCAGTTCAGCGAGGAGGATCTGAAGGCCGTGGCCAACGAGTGGCCGGAGCTGATCGCGAAGGTGCGCGCGGAGATGGCGAAGAACACCGATCCGGGCGCACCGGCGGTGCAGGCGCTGGCAAAGCGTTGGATGGAGCTCGTGCACGCCTTCAGCGGCGGCAACCGGGAGATCGAAAAGGGCGTCATGACGATGTACCGGAGCGAGCCGCAGGTGTCACAGCAGTACGGTGTGGACCCGGCGATCTTCGCGTACATCCAGAAGGCGATCTCCAGTTCATCCTGAGCCGCACAGACGGCGAAGGATCTGGCGGCAACTGCACGGTCTCACGCCGCCAGATCCTTCCGTCCCGCCTCGGATAAGTTGAAATGAAGATTCGTGACATGCCCGCTTCCAGTCAGTTGCCGCCAGATCCTTCGCCGTCTGCGCGGCTCAGGATGAAGTCGGTGAACTTAGACGATGAGGGCTGGCTGGTCCTGCCGGACGTCCTCGACGCGAGCGCCGTGGCGGCGATGCGCGAGGCGTTCGAGCGTGCGGCAACGACGCAGAAGGAGGCAGGTGCCCGGGAAGGGGGCACCCGCCACATCACGCTCGAGGATGCATCGTTCGGGATGGCCAGGACCGAGCCGCGGGTGCTGGAGGCAGTGCGGCACGTCATCGATCGCGACTTCGGGCTCATGAACTGGGGCGGCCGCGACCCGCTGCCGGGCTTCGGCCAGCAGGGGCTGCACGCCGACTGGCATGCGCGGGCGGCCTGGGAGCCGTATTCCGCGGCCACGGCGCTGTGGCTGCTGGACGATTTCACGCCGGACAACGGGGCCACGCGGCTGGTGCCGGGATCGCATCGAAAAGGTGCGGTGCCGAAGGCGTTCCGGGACCCGGAGCAGCGCCATCCGGAGGAGAAAACGGTCGTGGCGCGGGCCGGTTCGGTGCTCGTTTTCAACGGTCATTTATGGCACAGCGGGACGCGCAACCGGACCGGCGGGCCGCGCCGGGTTCTGCAATGCCAGTTCGTGGCGAGCGAATCCATGCCGCGCCTGCGGTAGACTGCAAGGGGTTCGGCGTTGACCTTTGCTCCAAAAGCAGCGCAGAATCCGCGAAACTGACCGAGGAAGGATGACGATGGCGACTAAGAAGGCTTCCGGATCCAAGGGTGGCGGCAAGGGTTTGGCCGCCGAGGTACAGCCGAGCGCGGATCTCGCGGCGATCGTCGGCAGCAAGCCGATTCCGCGCAGTGAAGTGACGAAGAAGGTGTGGGACTACATCAAGGCTCACGGCCTGCAGGACCAGACCAACAAGCGCATGATCAACGCGGACGACAACCTGAAGAAGATCTTCAACGGGAAGAAGCAGGTGTCGATGTTCGAGATGACCGCGCTGGTCAACAAGCACCTGAGCTAGCTCGCGCTTCCGCGACGCGCGCGAAGAGCCGCCTGCGGGCGGCTCTTTGTGTTTGTCTTACCGGATCCCCGTGTCGATGTTCACGTTCACGACCGTGGTGGCGTTGGCCTGGATGGTCACGTTCTTCGGCAGGTCGCTGGTGCGGTCGGCGGAGCTGGTGGTCTTCAGGTCGGCGACGTACGTCCCCGGTGCCAGCAGGATCGTGTAGAGCCCCTGGGAATCGATGTCGACCGTGTGCAGGAGCGTCGTCTTCGAAGCGTTGTAGACGAGGATCTTGCGCGCGGCATACGCATCCGGCGGAGTGGGACAGCCGGCCGTCGTGACCGGACCGGGGCAGTTCGGGCCGATGGTGACCGTTCCGGACAGGCGCCCGGTCATCTGCGAGCCCTGGGGATCGGTGGGGCTGCTGGAGCCGCCGCAGGCAACCAGAGAGGCCAAGATGGCAGCGAGCGCGATCCGTTTCAGCACGCCGCCATTCTAGACCCGCTCACTTCGTCCCGAGCACGAACTGGTTGCCCTCGGAATCCTTGAAGATGGCCGAGGAGCCCCAGCTCTCCTCGCGGAGCTCCTGGGTGAACTCGACGCCCCTGGCCTTGAGGTCGTCGTACGTCCTGCGGATGTCGTCGCAGGTGAAGGAGATGCCGGTGAAGGACCCGACGCGGTCCTCGTGGCCCGGCGCGGTGAAGAGGGCGATCCCGGCGTCGTTGCCGCGGATTTTCAGCTCGATCCAGCGCTGGCCGGGGCCGAAGGGCTGGTCGGTGGCGACCTTGAAGCCGAGCTTCTCGGTGAAGAAGGCCAGGGCGCGGTCCTGATCGTGAACGGGGACGCTGACGAATTTCACTTGCGTAATCATCATGCCGGCAATGTAGGCGCAGGCGGCCCGGTTGTCCACGGTCCGTCTTTTTGCTATAGCATTGGTCACTATAGTGATGAAAACGCTACGCATCGACCGCTATGTCGTCGATTCGCTCATGGGCGACCTGACCGGTCACGACAAGACGCCCGCCGCCTTCATCGTCTATCTGTACCTCACCGCCAACGCCGCCGGCCGCAAGCGCAGCCTGCGCATCAGCCACCAGGGCATCGCCAACGACACGGGACTCTCCAAGAGCGCCGTGCAGGCCGCCCTGCGGCACCTGGCCCGGCGCAAGCTCGTCCGCTCCGAGCGCGAGAGCGTGACCGCGACGCCGGAGCACTTCGTGCTGCGGCCATGGGCGAGAAGGTGAGTCGCTTAATCGCTTAATCGCTTAATCGCTTATTCGCGGACGAGCGGCGGACGGCGAGCGGCGAGCGGGCGACCAGCGATTAAGCGACTCAGCGATTAAGCGACTCAGCGATTAAGCGTCTCCAATCGCCCGTTCGACCGCCTCCACCGCCGGGTCGATCTCCGTGATCTGTCCCTCCGACACGTTCTTCATCACGGCGTCGGTGTCTTTGAGCACGTGGCCGGTGAGGACGCAGGCGATGCGATCGCCGTTGCGGATCACGCCCGCGGCGCGGAGCTTGCGGACGCCGGCCAGGGTGGTGGCGGAGGCGGGCTCGCAGCCGATACCCATGCGGTCGATGGTGCGCTTGGCGGCCATCAGCTCGTCGTCGGTGACCTGCTCGACGACGCCGTCAGTGCCTTCGATGGCGGTGACGGCCTTGTCCCAGCTCACGGGGTCGCCGATGCGGATGGCGCTGGCCACGGTCTCGGCCTGTACGCGGAAGCGCTCGGCGAAGTGTGTGCCGAAGCCCTGGAAGAAGGGATTGGCGCCGGCGGCCTGGATGGATGCGAGGCGCGGCAGGCGGTCGATCCAGCCGTAGCGCCGGGCCTCGAGGAGGGCCTTGCCGAACGCGCTCGTGTTGCCGAGGTTGCCGGCGGGAACGACGATCCAGTCGGGCGGCTGCCACTCCAGGTCCTGCAGCAGCTCCCAGACAATCGTCTTCTGTCCTTCGATGCGGAAGGGATTGATGGAGTTGACGAGGTAGATGCCGAGGCGGTCGCACGCGGCGCGGACGAGCTGCATGGCCGCGTCGAAGTCGCCGCGCACCTGCAGCACCAGCGCGCCGTAAGCCAGGGTCTGGGCGAGCTTGCCGGCGGAGATCTTGCCGCTCGGCACGAAGACGATGGCCCGCAGTCCCGCCTGCGCCGCGTAGGCGGCCAGCGAAGCGCTGGTGTTGCCGGTCGACGCGCAGGCCACGGCCGTCGCGCCGAGGCGTTTGGCCTGGGTCATGGCCACGGTCATGCCGCGGTCCTTGAACGAGCCGGTCGGGTTCTCCCCTTCGTGCTTGAACCAGAGTCCGTCGCGCTCGTAGAGGCGCGTGCCTCCTTCGGGATGAGTGACGACGTCGCCGGGGTCGGCATCGAGCACCGCTTCGCGGAAGCGCCACACGCCGCTGGCGTCGATCGGGGCGCGGGCGCCACGGCGGGCGTCGAAGGTATCGCGGCCGGTGGTCATCGCATCGCGCTCGAGCGAGAGGAGGCTGCCGCAGTCGCACGTATAACGGACGATGTCGACGGGATAGCTGCGTTCACACGTAATGCACTGAAGGCGTTCGCTCATGCCCGGCGCACTCCCTGCTGGGCGATCGGGGCGACGTGGACGTCGCTGGCGATGTCGTCGAACGCTTCCAGCATCGCGGCGGCGATCCGGTTCACGTCGTCCTTCGCGGCGATGGCGAAGATGGTCGGGCCGGAGCCGCTGATGGAACAGCCGAAGGCGCCGGAGTCGATGGCGGCCTGCTTGACGTCGTAGAAGTGGGGGATGAGCGGCGAGCGCCGCGGCTCGGCATAGCGGTCGTCGAGCGAACGGCGGAGGAGCGCCCCGTCGCCGGTGGCGAAGGCGTGGACCATGGCGGCGACGTTGGCCATCTGAGGGATCCACTCGCGGCGCGGCCATTCCATGGGCAGGATGGCCCGGGCGGGCTTGGTCTCGACGCGGACGTGCGGGGGGACGAGAGCGATGTGCCAGTCGTCGCGGATGGGGAGCTTGATGACGTCGATGGGATGGGCGAGGCGCGAGAGCACGAGACCGCCGAGGGTGATGGGGGCGATGTTGTCGAGGTGGCGCCCGGACGCGTGCATCTCGCCGGCCAGCGCGGCCTCGATGGTCAGCGTCGGTGCGGGCTCCACGCCCGTGGCCAGGGCCGCAGCGTACGCACCGGCCACGCTGCTGGCGGCGCTCCCGCCCAGCCCGCCCGCCACGGGCAGGCCCTTGTCGATGGAGATGGCCACACCCTGGTCGCGCCCCAGGAGGCGCAGCATGGCGTGGGCGGCGATGTTGACGACGTTCTGGGCCGGATCGAGTGGAACGATCGCCGCGTCGCGTCCCTGCACGACGACGGGTGCATCACGGCCGTCGATCAACTCCAGCGTGACCGTGTCCCCGATGCGATCGACCGCCAGCCCGAGGATGTCGAAGCCGGGTCCGACATTGCCGATGGAGCCGGGGGCGAAGACGGTGGCGCGGGTCATACGAATGGCACCTTCGCCCTTCGTCCTTCGCCCTTCGCCCTCGAGCCCGTCCTCACCGCCGTCCCCTCCTCCGCTCCGCAATGGTGATCGCCACGATGTCGTTCAGCACGCCGGCGGCGGTCACATCGGCGCCGGCGCCGGGTCCGGTGACGACGAGCGGGTTGGTCTTGTAGCGCTTGGAGTAGATGGCCACCTGGTTGGCGGTACCGCGGAGGCTGCCCATGGGCGAGTTGCGGTCGACGGCTTCGATGCCGACGCGGATGCCGCGTTTGTCGATCTTGGCCACGTAGCGGAGGACGGCGTTCTTCTTCGCCGCGGCGGCGACGCGCGCGGCGAAGTCGCCGTTCAGGCGGGTGAGGTTCTCTACAAATATGGCCGGGTCGGCGCTGTCGACGTCGGGGCCGAAGAGCGGCTGGACGTCGATCTCGTCGAAGTTCACGCGACGGCCGAGCGTGCGGGCCAGGATGAGCGCCTTGCGGGCCACGTCGGTGCCGGAGAGGTCGTCGCGGGGATCGGGCTCCGTGTAGCCGAGCTTCCACGCCTCGCGCACGGCGTCGGCGAACGAGCGGCCGTCCTCGAGGGCGGTCATGAGGAAGCCCAGCGTGCCGGAGAAGCAGCCGAGGATGGTATCGACGCGGTCGCCGGCCTCGTTGAGCTTGGCCAGCGTGTCGAGCACGGGCAGCCCGGCGCCGGCGGTCGCTTCGTAGCGGACGGACAGGCCGCGCTCTCGGGCCGTCTCCATCAGGCGGTCGTACTCCATCTGCGGCACGGCCAGTGGCTTCTTGTTCGCCGTGACGACGTGGAAGCCGTGCTCCAGGGCCTCCTGCAGCAGCGGCGCGCTCTCTTCCGAGGTGAGATCGACGAGGATGGGGCGATACGACGGCAGGAGCCACAACTCCTCGCGCATCATCTTCTGCAGCTCTTTGAGGGAGAGCGGCGAACCGCCCTCGAAGAGCTTGCCGCCCGAGGCCTTGTGCCGGGCCACGCGTTGCAGGGCAGGCGGCGTGAAGCCGTGCTCCTCGATGCGGACGCCGGAACGGTCGGCGATGGCCACGACCTTCAGATTGACGCCGAGCTCGCGGCGCAGGAGCTTCTCTTGTGCGATGAGCTGGGCGGCCAGGGCGCGGCCGATCTGGCCGAAGCCGAGAAGGGTCAGCTTCGATTCGCGGCCGGTTGTGTCGGCCAGCGGCCGTACCTTCTCCAGT
This sequence comes from uncultured Thermoanaerobaculia bacterium, assembly GCA_964650405.1. Classification (GTDB taxonomy): domain Bacteria; phylum Acidobacteriota; class Thermoanaerobaculia; order Gp7-AA8; family Gp7-AA8; genus CAZYTO01. Next base: position 25,797 of record CAZYTO010000010.1, read on the forward strand.
TGATATTCGTTGTGCAGGGCCAGGAGCGCCTTCGTAGCGTCGCTCTCGGCCACAGCCACTGTGATGTTGAGCTCCGAGGAGCCCTGGGCGATGGCAACGACGTTCACGCGCTCGCCGGCCAGCGCCGAGAACGTGCGCGCGGCGATGCCGGGGCGCCCGGCCATGCCCAGGCCGACCACGGCGATGAGGGCGATCTTCGTCTCCGCGTCGATACGGTCGATGAGCTTCATCTTCCGCTCGAGCGCGAAAGCATTCTCCAGCGCCGCCACGGCGTGCTTCGCCTCGGCATCAGGAATGACGAAGCAGATGCTGGCTTCGCTCGAGGCCTGGCTGATCATGGTCACGGAGTGGCCGGCGGCGGAGAGGGCGGTGAAGGCGCGGCCGGCCACGCCGGGCACGCCCATCATGCCGCCGCCTTCGATGGCCACGAGGGCCTGTTTGTGGATGGCCGTGAGGGCGCGAACGGGATACTCGCCGGGTTTCACGTCAGCGGCGATGCGCGTCCCGGCACCGTCGCGAAACGTGTTGCGCACGTGCAGCGGGATCTTCCGGTCCGCGAGCGGGATCATCGTGCGCGGGTGGAGGACCTTGGCGCCGTAGTAGGCCAGCTCGGCCGCTTCGCGATAGTGCAGTTCGGGCAGCACGCGTGCCGCGGGGACGCTCTTCGGGTCGGCGGTCATGAGGCCGTCCACTTCCTTGTAGAGCGTGAGCCGTGAGGCGCCGACGGCGCGGGCGGCGATGGCGGCGGAGAAATCGGAGCCGCCGCGTCCGAGCGTGACCACCTCGCCGGCCGGTCCGCGGCCGAGGTAGCCGGGGAGGATGACCACGGCCCGGCGCTCGAGCAGGGGGAGGATCAGCTTCTTCGCGGCGCGCTCGCACTTCGCGAAATCGGGCCAGAGACTGCCGAGGCGTTGCTCGGTGTGGATGATCTCGGTGGCGTCGATGTACTCCGTGTCGATGCCCTCGGTCTTCGCGAAGGAGGAGAAGATCGTGGCCAGCAGCCGTTCGCCGCGCGCCACGACGGCGTCCTGCGCGCGGGGCGTGAGCTCGCGCAGCACGGCGATGGAATCCGTCATCGCGCGCAGCTCGCCCGCCGACAGCTCGATGGCGGCGTGGAGGTCGGTCAATCCCGCCCGGCTCCGCCTCGTGCGACGGACAGGCTCGGTTTCGCTCCACAACTCGTGGACGAGCGTGGCGTGGCGGTCGTGAAAGGTGCGTGCGGCCTCGATGCAGGCATCGCGATCGCCGCGCAGCGCCGACTGGGCCGAGCCGAGGAGCAGGTCGGTAATGCCGTTCATCGCGGAGACGATGACCACCAGGCGCGACTTCGCTGCACGCACGTGGGCCACCGCGGTACGCACCGCATCCGCGCTGCCGACGGCCACGCCGCCGAACTTGAAGACCTCGACTTCCTTCGACGCTTCTTTCGACATCGTTCTGATGAGTCTGATGGAAGCGGCGAAGTATACGCTCGCTGTTCGTTGTTCGTTGTTCGTTGTTCGTGGTTCGTTGTTCGGGTTCGACACAGTTCACGAACAACGAACAACGAACACCGACCGCGCTACAATTTTCGGATCGCAATCTCGGACCGGTCGACTCGCGCGCGCGTCGCGTTCGTGGGCGGCTTCCTTGCCGCCGGGAAAACGACTGCCATCGCGGCCGCGGCCCGGGTGCTCACGGCGCGCGGACTGCGGGTCGGGGCCATCACCAACGATCAGGCCATGGGGCTCGTCGATACAGCCACGCTGGCCGGTGCGGGCGTCCAGGTGGCGGAAGTGGCCGGCGGCTGCTTCTGCTGCCGCTTCTCCGACCTGGTCGAAGCGGCCGACGGGATCCTGGCGCAGTCGCCGGACGTGCTCTTCTGCGAGGCGGTGGGAAGCTGCACCGATCTCGTAGCGACCGTGGCCGAACCGTTCGCCGGCTTCTACGGCGATGCCATCGAGCTGGCGCCGGTCTCGATCTTCGTCGATCCGCTGCAGTTCGCGGCGCGCGCCGACGACGACGTCGGCTATCTCTACGGGCAGCAGATCGCCGAGGCCGATCTGGTCGTGGTCAACAAGTGCGATCGCACGACCGTCGCGCAGCGGGCGGGCGTCCTGGCCGCCTGCGGCGACCGGCCGCACATCGAGATCGCGGCCCTGACCGGCGCGGGCATCGACGACTGGCTCGCCCACCTCGGACGCGGCGCGTCGTGCGAGCATCCGTTGCGCGCGCTCGACTACGACCGTTATGCGCATGGCGAAGCGCTGCTGGCCTGGCTCAATGCCACGGCCACGATCGCCACGCCGCATGTGCCGCGGGCCGTGGCCGAGCGGCTCATCGCCCGGCTGGCCACGCCCGGACTGGCGCACGTGAAGCTGACCGTCGGCGGCGTGCGCGCGCACGCCACGTCGTCGGAGCCGCCGGTGGTCATCGACGACACGGCCGCGGAGAGCGTTCTGCATTCGACCATCACCATCAACGCGCGGGTGCGCGGCAATGCCAATGCCCTGCGTGACGTGGTCCGCGACGCGCTCCACGTCGTCCACGCGCACATCGACTCGATCCAGGCCTTCCATCCCGAGTATCCGCACCCGGAGAACCCGAACCCTTACCTCGGGGCCCACGCGTGATCGGACCGGCGGCAGCGCGCTTGCTGCTCGCCGGCTCCCTTGTCCCGTTTCTCTGGTACGCCATCCGCGATCAGGTGCTGCACGTCACCGTGCGGAAGGTCTCCGTCACCGAGAACATCATCCACGCGCTGCTGGCCGTGCTGCTGACGATCGTCATCGGCCGGGCCTTTCTCTTTCACACGAAGTGGGTGGCCGTGGCCCTGCTGCTCTTCGTGGCCACAGGATCCTTCGACGAATACGTCTTCCACCGTCGCATCCCCGAGTCCGAGCACGACGTGCACGCCAAGGAGCACTTCGCGCTGCTCTTCTTCGTGGCCGTCTTCGCGGCCATCGTCTGGGTGAGGTGAACATGGCTGAGGCATTTCCCATCCGCTACGCGATCCCTGTGCTGACGGGCCTGATCCTGCTGGCCGTCTATCCGGTGGCGAAGCATCTCGGCTCCGGCGAGAAGCGCCGCTACTACACGCTGCAGGGCATCACGCTCCTCGGCGCGTTGCTGGGCGCGAAACTGGTCGTCTTGATGGGCGACCGCTTCTGGCCCGTCGTGCCGATGAGCTTCCTCCAGGCGCTCGGTGCGGGGCGGTCGATCGTCGGCGGGCTGCTGTTCGGCTTTCTCACCGCCGAGGCGGTGAAGCCGCTCATGGGCTACACGCTGCCGCCGAATGACCGGTTCGCGGCGCTGCTGCCGTTCTCGCTGGCCATCGGCCGCGTAGGCTGCTTCCTCCAGGGCTGCTGCCTCGGCACGCCGCACAAGGGACTGCTCAGCGTTACCTACGCGGATGGTATTCCGCGCTATCCGGCGCAACTGTTCGAGGCGGGATTCGACGTCCTGGCCGGCCTTGTGTTCGTGCAGCTCGTGCGGCGCCGCCTGCTGCGCGGCCACGTCTTCGCCGTCTTCCTCGTCGCGTACGGCGTGTACCGCTTCTTCAGTGAGTTCATCCGCGTCACGCCGCGCGTCTTCGGGCCGTACTCCGTCTACCAGGGTTTCTGCATCGTCATGATCGCCACGGGAGCAATCGCGCTCTACGTGCGCCGTGGAAGCTTCGACGGCAGTCCAGCAGCAGCCGGATCCGCCAACAAAGCCGCGGTCGCACCCGAGCCGGCGGCCGGGTAAGCGAAGAGGAGTCAACGAATGGGAGCTCAGACGACAGGACCCAATCAGCCCCAATCGCAACCGCAAGGACCCCAGAGCCGGCCGCCGGACGCAGGCCGGGGCCGAGGCACAAAGGTTCTCAACTGCCTGGCCGTCGGCTTGCTCATTGCCATCGGGATCTTCGTCGTACTGGGGCTGCTCATCTATGCCGCCTGCGGGGGTTTCAAGTGACGCAAAGCATCGTCGACTGGACCAAGAATCTCTGGCATCACGATCTCGTGGCGGACCCGGTTGTCCACGGCTGGGTGTTGAATCTTTACCGGGCCGGTGAGCGCTACCCGCAGACGATCGCCGACTACTTTCCGGCCGAGCATGCACCGGACGCGCAGCTCGCCGCCGACCTGCGGCGTCACCGTCACGACGAAGAGCGGCACGCGGCCATGTATACATGCGCCATCCGCGCGCTCGGCCAGCCGGTGGTGGAGCTCGACGGCGGCGACGTTTTCAACGTCGTCATCCGGTCGTTCACGGAGCAGAACTTCACCATCGCGGAGAGTGATGATCGGGAGACGAAGCGCCGCAAGCTGGCGAACTTCCTCGCCCATGCCCACTTCCTGGAGAAGCGCATCGCCCGCTCGCTCCTCTACCACCGCGATGCGTGCGAACGGGCCGGAGCGGCCGTGCCGGAGCGGGTCGTAACGGCGGTGCTGCGCGACGAAGATCGCCACGTCTCCTACACCGCGGACGCGGCGCGGGCCCTCCTCACCCGGGAGGAGGCGGACCACGTCTTCGAGCACCATCGCCGCGCCGAGGCGAAAGCCAACCTGGCCTTCTCCCAGCGGCAGGTTCGTGCCTACGTGCGTCGCTTCGGGCATCGCCCGGTCTTCTACCGCTTCTGCGCATTTCTCATGGAGCACGCCGCCGCCCATGTCTGAGACGGCGACCTATCCGCAGGCCGTCAGTCTCGTACGGCGGCGCCTCCTGGCGATGGACGAGCAGGAGAGCGCCGGTTTCTTCGGCGTCGACGGCAGCGAACGCCTGCTGAAGACGACGGTCAGCCTCTGTCCGACCTGTCTCCTCCACGTGCCTGCCATCGTCTTCGCGCGCGGCGGACGGGTGGTGATGCGGAAGCGTTGCGACGCGCACGGCCTGAGCGAGGCGCGACTGGAGAGCGACGAGCGCTTCTACTTCCTCTCGAACAAGGACAAATCGGGCCGCCGCTTCGCGGACGATCGCATCGTCGAGATCCGCGAGTACGCCGGGGGCGGTTGCTGCGGCGCGAACGGCGGCGGGTGCAAGGCCTCCGCCGAGGCGGCGTTCGGGCCGTACACCGATCAACTGGCGAACAAGAGCTGCACGCTCCTGACCGAAGTCACCAACGCCTGCAACCTGGCCTGCCCGGTCTGCTACAGCGACGCGAAGGGCGACCGTTTCGTCCCGCTGGCGGAGTTCCGCCGCTCCATCGAGCGGCTCATCGAGCAGAAGGGCGGACTCGATTCCGTCCAGCTCACGGGCGGCGAGGCGACGATGCACCCGCAGTTCCTCGAGCTCGTGTCCTTCCTTCACGGCCGGGCGGAAGTGAAAAAGGTCTACCTGCCGACCAACGGTTTGCTGCTGGCGTCCGGCGACCTGGCCGCGCGCCTTGTGCCGTACCGCGACAAGCTGATGGTGCTGCTGCAGTTTGACGCCGAGACCGCCGAGGCCAACCGAGCCATGCGGGCCGCGAATCCGGAGAAGGCACGGCAGCGGGTCATCGCCCGCCTGGACCGGCTCGGCATCGCCATGCAGCTCACCATGACCATGACCCGCGGCGTGAACGACGGGCAGGTGGGCTGGGTGGTGAGGCAGGGGCTGGCCCATCGCAACGTGAAAGTCATCGCCCTGCAGCCGGTGACGTACTCCGGACGCTATGAGCTGGCGCAGGATCCCGACGAGCGGCTCACGCTCTCCGACGTGCTGAAGGCCGTGGCCGCGCAGGTCCGTCCGCGCGTCCGCGCCGAGGAGTTCGCACCCATTCCCTGCAGCCACCCGAACTGCGGCTGGATCACGCTTTTCGTGCGCCGCTTCGGGATGGTGAAGAACATCATGCGCTTCATCGACCTGCCGGCCATCATGGACGAGGTGGCATACAAGACCCTGCTCTCCACGAACGAGCTGCAGCGCGCCGTGGGTACGCGTAACCGCCTGGCCACCCTGGCCCGGAAACTCGTGCGCTCGACGGACATCTTCACCGTCGCCATCAAGCCCTTCATGGACCGCTTCAACTACGACCAGGACCGCATCGCCAACTGCTGCCATCACCTGATGGACACGGAAGGGCGGCCGGTGTCGTTCTGCGAGTACAACGCGCTGGTGCGGCCGCGGGACTCGTGGGAGAGATTTCCGTTGCTGGGATGATGCAGCGAGCTTTTCCATTCCCCGCCCACCCACGGGGGTTCGGCACGACGCAGTCGTGCCCTACGCCGCCTCCTGCCCAGTGTTAGCATCCCGGCCATGGCCATGGACACCCACTACGACGTCATCATCCTCGGCGGTGCGTTCAGTGGGGCGTCGGCGGCGATTCTGCTGCGCCGCGAGTATCCGCATCTGCGCGTGCTGATCGTGGAGCGCGCTACGGCTTTCGACGAGAAGGTGGGCGAGGCCACGACGGAGATGTCGGCGATGTTCCTCACCCGCCGGCTGGCGATGTGGCACCACCTGGAGATGGAGCAGTTGCCGAAGGAGGGGCTGCGCTACTGGTTCGCGAACGCACGTGTGACCGGGCATGCCAACGCCAGCGAGGCAGGGGGCTACCTGCGCAGTGCGGTGCCCTCCTTCCAGTTGCGGCGCGATGCGCTGGACGAGTACCTGCTGGCTACCGCGGTGCGGGAAGGCTCGGAGATTCTCCGTCCGGCGAAAGCGCGCGACGTCCAGCTCGGCGAGTATCACAACACCGTGACCGTCGTCGTGAGCAGCCAGTTCGGCGACGGCTCGTCCCACCGGCAGTGGCGCGACCCGCAGGTGCAGGACGGTCCGCAGCCAGTGTCCGAGGGCGGCGACGAGACGCGCGAGCTGACGTGCCGCTGGCTGCTCGATGCCACGGGGCGCGTCAATTTCATCGGGCGCCGGCTCGGTCTCATCGAGCGGAATGACGAGCATCCGACGGCCGCCATCTGGTGCCGCTACCGTGGCGTCCGGCATGTCGACGACCTCGCTGCTCGCCAGGGGGACCTGGCCGCCGGCAACATCAGCTCCCGCCGCCTGGCCACGAATCACTACATGGGCCATGGCTACTGGATCTGGGTCATCCCCCTCGGCAACGGCGAGACGTCCGTGGGCATCGTCTTCGACAAGCGCATCCTCGACCTGCACCGGAGCACGAACCGCGGGCCGGACTTCTTCGCCTTCATGAACGCCATCCCCTCGTTGCGGGAGCTGCTCGACGGTGCCACGCCGCGGCTGGAGGACCTTCGCTTCTACGGACACCTGCCCTATTACGCGAAGCAGTACATGGGAAAGGGCTGGGCGTTGCTGGGCGATGCCGCGTCGTTCCTCGATCCGTACTACTCGCCGGGCCTCGACCACGCCTCGTTCAGCGTCGACGCGACCGTGGCCATCGTCGGCGCGCAGACGCGGGGGGAGGACGTCGCGGCGCGGATCGACGAGCACAACGCCGCGTTCGTCCGGTCGTACAAGCGCTTCTTCGCCGCCGTCTTCCTCGACAAGTACTACTACATGGGAGAGCACGACCTGCTGGCGGCGTCGTTTCTCCTGGACACGGCGCACTACTACATCTTCCTGGTCATCCCCGCCTACCGCTTCCTGCGGAAGTTCTACTGGATGCCGGTGCTCGGGCCGAAGCCGGCCTTCTTCAGCTATCACCTGATGGCGTTCTACAACCGCCGGTTCAAGCAGATCGCCAACGCCCGCCGCAATACCGGCACGGACGGCCTGCGCAACGACGGCCGGCGCGCGAAGGCCTACTTCAACCTGAACCTGGCGCCGTTCCACATGGTCCTGCGCGGCCTCAAGCTCTGGCTCTTCGCGGAGCTGGACATGGTGCGGTTGCTGTTCCGCGGGAAACGCGTGACGCCGGCCGCGGCAGGGGAACCAGTACAACCGGCTCCTTCCAGATCGGCTGAGCGGTAGACGACGATTCTCACGCGGAGGACGCGGAGAACGCGGAGAAGAGAGCCTCGGGTTTCTCCGCGGTCTCCGCGTCTCCGCGTGCGGCTTCTTCGACCGGCGTCCAAGACGAACGGAGCTGGTCGCAGGAGGCGCCCTAAAGTGCCGAGAGCGCGGCGCGTTTGACTTTTCCGCGCTCGTCGACGGGGATCTGCTCGATGAGCTTCACGATGCGCGGGACCTTGTGCAGGGAGAGGCGCGCCCGGCAGAACGCGCGGACGAGCTCCCGGGTGACGTCCGGGGAGCCGACGACGGCCGCGGCCACGACCTCGCCGCGCGCCCCGGCAGGCTCGCCGTAGACCTTCACCTGGCGCACACCGTCGATCTGCAGGATCACCTGCTCGACTTCGCGCGGGTTCACCTTCTTGCCGGCCGTGTTGATCAGATCGCTGGCCCGTCCCGTGAGCGCCACTTCCCCGTCGTCCCGCAGCTCGGCCAGGTCGTCGGCAACGAAGACGCCGGGAGCGAACGCTTCGAACTGCCCGGCTGCGTGCAGGTAGCCCAGGGCCACGTTCGGGCCGGAAACGATCAGGCGGCCTCCGTCGAGCGTCAGCGACACTCCTTCCATCGGCTGACCGACCGTCCCCCGCTCCACGGCGGCGCCGGCGCGGTCGTACGTGATCCCGCCGCACTCGCTGCAGCCGTAGAACGTATGAATCGGCTGGCCGAAACGCTCGCGGAAGCGGCGTGACGTCGCCGGCGGCAGCGGCGCGCCGGCGGAAAGGAATGTGCGTACTGTGTCGAAGTCTCCGGTAGCCGCGGCCGCGAGGTGCTCGAAGACCATGGGGATGGCCGGGACGACCGTGCAGCGCCAGTGGTTGCAGTGATCGAGGACCGACTGCGGCAGGTAGTCGTTCGACATGACCACGGCCGTGCCTTGCAGGAGGAGCGGCGTGACGAGATTCGAGAAGCCGTAGGAGTGCGAAAAGGGAATGGCGCCGAAGTTGACGTCCTCCGGCCGGATGTCCATGGTGGCGCAGATCTGCTCGCAGTCGGCGATGAGGTTGCGCTCGGTGGTGACGATTCCTTTCGGCTTGCCCGTCGATCCGGACGTCAGCTTGAGCAGCCGCGCATCCGGAATCGGCGGAGGTGCGCCGCCACCGGCATTCCGGCAGCCGATCCCGCCGCGGTGAAGGAGGACCCTGACGCCGAACTGCTGGAGGATCGCCCCGACCTCGCCCTCCGGCGCATCGCGGTCGATGGGTACGGCCAGGAGTCGAAGCTCCAGCGCGGCGAGTAACGCGGCCACGAACTCGGCCGAGTTCGGAAGCTGGATGGCCACGGCATCGCCCTCGCGCACGCCCGCCCCGGCCAGTTCGGCGGCGATGGCCCGGCCACGGGCGAGCAATGCGGCCCGCGTCGTCACCTTCCCCGAGGAGGCATCGACCAGCGCAGACGCCTCGGGCGCGGCGGCGGCAAGCGCGAGAAACCGGGTGAGCATGGACGAGATAGCTTAATCGCTTATTCGCTGGTCGCTTAATCGCTTAATCGCTTAATCGCTTATTCGCTTATTCGCTTACTCGCTTAATCGCTTAATCGCTATTCGCTGATCGCTGATCGCTGATCGCCGCTTGCTCTTCGCTGTTCGTTGGTCCAATCGTGACAGAATGAGGCGGAAGCTGTGAATCTCTCTCAGGGGACTCGATGGATCTGAAACGGAAGCTGAAGGAGCTGTTGATCGAACGTCTGAAGTTCGAGGACATGACGCCGGACGACATCGGCGACGAGGAGCCGCTGTTCGAAGGCGGCCTCGGCCTGGACTCGATCGACGCGCTCGAGATCGTGGTCATGCTCGAGAGCGAGTTTGGTCTCAAGGTGAAGAATGAATCGTCCGCCCGGACGTACTTTCGCTCCGTGGCCTCGCTGGCAAACTTCGTGGAGCACAAACTGGCGGACAAGGTCTCGTAGGAAGTGCCGAGTGCCCAGTGCCGAGTGCCGAGAAGTTAGCTCGCGGCATTGAATCCGTACTCGGCACTCCGGCACTCGGTACTTCCGCACTCGGCACTCTCGAATGACCTGGCTCGAGATGCTTCCGCACCAGATCCCGTTCCGGGCGGCCTCGGCGGCGACGCCGATCGATGACGCGACGATCGAGGGGACGTATGTCTGCACCGCGGACGATCCGTTGCCGTTCGCCATTCTTGCGGTCGAGGCGATGGCACAGCTCGCCGGGGGCCTGGCCTTTCATGACACGAAGGGCCATGGCTTCCTTTCTGGCATGGACGGCGTGACGCTCGACCGCCCCATCGAGCCTGGAGAGGTCGTCCGCTTTCGGGTGACGATGAGCGCGTCCTTCGGCGGCACCTTCCGCTTCACCGGAAGTGGCGCCGTCGATGGAGTAGAAGTGATCCGCGGCAAGTTTTATCTGGCGGAACCACCGACATAGCTGACACCTCGCAACCAAATGCGCACCCCCGACCTCACGACCCGCATCGCCGTCACTGGTGCCGGGATCATCTGTGCCATCGGGCGCAATCAGTCCGAGGTCTGGCAGTCGATCCGGGAATCTCGGGCGGGGATCGGGAAGCTGACCCGCTTTCCCGGCGAGACCTTCCCCACGGAGATCGCCGCCGAGGTCGGGTGTGAGCTCGAGGCGCTCCTGCCGGCGGCGAAACGCGAGGTGCGGCGCCTCTCCCGCAGCGACCGGTTGGCCGTGATCGCCGCGAAGGAAGCGATCGAGCAGGCGGGCGGAGCGTCACGCCTGCCGCTGGAGCGCGCCATCGTTTCGACCGGGACGTCGACCGGAGGCCTGCTCGAAGGAGAGGATTTCTACTTCCGCCGCCTCGTGCGCGGACGGCGCCGTACCGCGCCGTCGACGGTGCTGCAGCAGCCGACCTCGGGGCCCAGCGATGCTGTCGCCCGAGTCTTCGGCCTGGGCGGCGGCGTGATCTCGAACGCCACGGCGTGTGCCTCAGCCGGCGCGGCCATCGGCATCGCCGCCGATTACCTCCGTGCCGGCCATGCCGGCGTGGCCCTGGCCGGCGGCAGCGACGCGCTCTGCCGCATGACCTACAGCGGGTTCAACGTTCTGCAGGCGGTCGACCCCGGGCCGTGTGCTCCTTTCGACGCGGAGCGCAAGGGCATCACTCTCGGCGAAGGCGCGGCCTACCTGGTCCTGGAGCGGTGGGACGACGCCGTGGCCCGCGGCGCCACGATCCTCGCCGAGCTTTGCGGCTACGGAGCGTCGTGCGATGCCCACCACCCCACCGCCCCCGCCGAGGATGGGCGGGGAGCGGAGGCGGCCATGCGCATCGCCATGCAGGAGAGCGGCGTCGATGCAGGCAGCGTGGACTACATCAACGCGCACGGCACGGGCACGCTGCTCAACGACTCCGCGGAGACGCGCGCCATCGTCACTGCTTTCGGCGATCGCGTACCGGTCTCGTCGAGCAAGTCCTACTTCGGCCACACGCTCGGCGCGGCGGGCGGCGTGGAAGCGGTCATTACCGTCCTCGCCCTGCGCGAGCAACTCGCCCCGCCGACGCTGCGCCTGCACGAGCCGGCGGCGGACTGTACGCTCGACTACATCCCGAACACGCCGCGGCCGATGAACATGCAACGGGCTCTCTCCAACACGTTCGGCTTCGGAGGAAGCAACGTGTCACTGTTGTTCGCGCGGGCCGAGTAAACGCCGCTCTTCCCGACCGCCGCTCGCCGCAACCCGCTCGCCCGCGTGCTATAACCCCCCACTCGCATGAATCGGGTTCCCATCACGGGCATGGGCATCGTCGCGCCCGGCGCCATCGGTGTGGAGGCGCTCCGCGCACTGCTGGCGGGCGGCAGGAGTCCCATCGAGACCGTCGAACGCTTCGATACGAACGGCCTTTCCGTGCATACGGCGGCGCTGGTGCGCGATCTCCAGGCGAAGCAGTTCATCGCACCGATGAAACTGCGGCGCATGAACACCCTGTCGCGCTTTGCTCTCAGCGCGGCGAAGATGGCCCTCGACGACTGCGGCGCCGCGCCGCCGGAGAGCAGCGGCGTGGCCCTCGGCACGGGCTTCGGGCCGGTCCAGACCTCGGCCGAGTACATGCAGGAGTACGTCGCCAAGGGGGCCGCGCTGGCGCCGCCCCAGCTCTTCGCGGAATCGGTGGCCAACGCGCCGGGCAGCCACATCGCCATCGAGCACAACCTGCGCGGGTTCAACATCACCATCACCCAGCGGGAGTCGTCGGCCCTGGCCGCGGCGATGTACGCTTGTTCGCAAATCGTCAAGGGAACCGTCCCCGCCGCCCTCACCGGCGGCGTGGAAGAGCTGAACGAAATGGTCTTCAGCGTGCTCGATCGCATCGGGGCGATGGCCGATGACATGCGGCCGTTCGATGCCCGCCGCCGCGGTTTCGTGGCCGGCGAAGGGTCCGCCGTGCTCACGCTCGGAATCGGAACGAGGGCCTACGCGTACTTCTCCGGTTTCGGCATGGCCCGCGATACCACGGCCACGATCTCCGACTGGGGCGGGGACGCAGGTGCCATCGTGAGAGCCATGCGTGCCGCGCTCGACGATGCCGGAATCACACTCGCTGATGTCGACGCCGTCTTCGCCTCGGCGAACGGAACGAAGCGCCTGGACGCTGTGGAGGCGCACGCCATCGCCCAGCTCTTCACGTGCGACGTCGTGGCCAACAAGGCCTACTTCGGCGAGCACGCGGCCGGCAACGCCCTGCAGATCGCCGCGGCGGTCCTGGCCGTGGCCGATCAGACGCTGCCGGCCTCGGCGGGCTTCGAGGTCCGTGACGAATCGCTGCCGCTCATGCCGACGACGGCGGCCATGTCGAAGCCGCTGCGTCACGTCCTGGTGAACACGATCTCCGCCGGCGGCGGCATCGTCTGCGCGGTTCTCTCGCGGGAGGCGGCATGACGGAGCGCGTATTGGTGCTGATCCCCGCCCTGAACGCCGCGAAGCACATCGCTCCGGTCGTGCGCGAGACCCTGCAGCAGATCCCGGACGTCGTGGTCATCGACGACGGCTCCACCGACGGCACTGGAGACGTGGCGCGCGCGGCCGGCGTCCCGACCGTGCTCCGCCACGACGTCAATCGCGGCAAGGGCGGCGCGCTCAAGACCGGCTTCGCGCATGCATTGGCGAACCGCTTCGACCTCGTCATCACCCTCGACGCTGACGGCCAGCACCTGCCGCATGAGATCCCGAAGTTCCTGGCCTGCTACGCAGAGACGCACGCGGACCTGATCATTGGCGGACGCGCCCACCTCTTCGCGCAGATGCTCCCGCGCCGGCGCATGGCCAACCGCTTCTCGGCCTGGGCCATCGCCAAGGCTTCGAAGACGGGGATCACCGACTCGCAGAGCGGCTTCCGCCTCTACACGGCGAAGCTGCTGCGCTCCGTCAAGCTGCACACCGACGGCTTCGACATGGAGAGCGAGATGATCGTCCGGGCCGGCTGCGGCGGATTCCGCGTCATGACCACCCCCATCGAGCTCGGCTTCGTCGACGGCGTTTCGACCAGCCACTACAAGCCGCTGCTCGACACGCTGCGCATCGCCTGGACCGTTTTTCGCGCGCGGTTCTTCTGGCGGAACCGGTAAAACGGAAGGGCGAAGGATGAAGGGCGAAGGTGGCAACCCAGGTTCAAGGCTCTTCATCTGAGATCTGACTGGGCAAAGCGAATTCGAACCTCCACCCCGCCCCCGTCCGCGTTCGTGGCTTCGATGCTTCCTTTGTGCATGCGGACGACGCGCTCGGCGATGGCGAGCCCAAGGCCGGCGCCGCCGGAGGTGCTGCGGAAGGGCTCGAAAAGGTGGTCGAGGATCTCGGCGGCGAGGCCGTCGCCGTGGTCGCGGATGGTGAGCGTGATCCGGCCGTCGATTGCGCACAGCCCCACCTCGACCGTGGTGCCCGTAGCGGTGTGACGGACGGCATTGCGGACGACGTTTTCGATGGCGCTGCGCAGGAGGTCAGGGTTGCCGATGATGGTGCATGCGTCGGCAGCGTGGAGCTCGACGCGGCGCTCCCGTGCGCGCGCTTCGAAGTCGCCGTCGCTGACCACCTCTTCGACGATGGCGGTGAGGTCGACCTCGCTCCGGGCCAGCTCCACGCCGCTTTCGATGCGGGCGAGCGTGAGGAGCTGGCCCACGAGCAGGTCGAGCCGCCGCGCTTCGAGCTCGATCCGGTCGAGATATTCGGCAGGATCGGGCTGGCGGCGGGCCAGCGTCAGGGCTACGGTCAGCCGGGCCAGCGGGGAGCGCAGCTCGTGCGAGACGTCGCCGAGGAGCCGGCGCTCGCCGGCCACGAGCGCTTCGATCCGTTCGGCCATGCGGTTGAAGTCGCGGGCCAGCGCGCCCACTTCGTCATGCCGTTCGCCGATCCCCTTGGCGACGCGGGTCTCCAGCTTGCCGTCCGCCACGGCATTGGCCGCCGCGCCGAGCTGCGTCAGTGGCGTCGCGAAGTGGCGGGCGAGGACGAAACAGGCCACGCCGCCGAGGACCAGCACGACTCCGAGAACGAGAAACGTACCCTGGCGGCCTGTGGCCAGCGCGATGAGGGCGTTCCGGCTTGCCGGGGCGACGACTGTATAGCGGGAGCCGCCCTTCGACTGGAACGTCTCTCCGACGAGGTGTGTCCGCGGGTCACCCACCATCCCGCTCGCCCCCCGCGCGAAGAACTGCGTGGCCATGGCGGTGAAGGCGAGCTCCTCGGCGCGCGGCGGAATCCCGGCGATCGACCGGCCGTGCGCGTCGAGCACATTTGCGGTCGTGCCGAGGGTTCGATTGATGGCAGTGACCGTGGTGCCGGAGTGAACGGGGTCGGCGCGCTCCCATGCCTCCGCTGCGTCCCGCGCCGCCGCCACCAGCCGCCGCGCCCGCTCGCTCGCGCGCACCTCGACCTGATGCAGCGCGAACGAAGCGAGCTGCAGTGCGACGCCGGCCGCGACGATCGTCAGCCAGAAGGAGAGGAAGAGTTTGCGGAGCATGAGTAGAGGTAGCCGATGCCGCGGACGCCGACGATGCGCTCGGTCCCGTCCGGGAGCGGCCCGAGCTTGCGCCGGAGGTGATAGACGTGCGTGTCGATGCTGCGGTCGAACGGGGAGAGCTCGCGGCCGAGGACCTTGCGGACGAGCGACTCCCGGCTGACGACCTGCCCCGCTTCCGAGAGCAGTGCATCGAGCAGGTCGAATTCGACGCTGGTCAGGTCCACGGCCTGACCGCCACGCCGGACCAGCCGTGCCGCCGGCTCGAGCTCGACGTCGCCGATGTGCAGCGCCGTGCGCCGCCCAGCGAGACGGTCGGGAGCAACGCGGCGCAGCACGGCCCGGATGCGTGCCGCCAGCTCCTGCGGGTCGAACGGTTTGGCCAGGTAGTCATCCGCGCCGATCTCCAGGCCGAGGACGCGGTCGAGGATCTCGCCCTTCGCGGTCAGCATCACCACCGGGACGGCCGAGCCGGCGCGGATCCGGCGGAGCACTTCGAAGCCGTTCGTGCCCGGAAGCATCACGTCGAGCAGCACCAGCGCGTACGCTCCGCCCAGCGCGCGCTCCCCGCCCGCGGCGCCGCTGTGCACCGCGTCGACCGTGAAGCCTTCTCCGGTCAGGAAGCGTGTGACGAGGTCGCACAGCTCGACGTCGTCGTCGATGAGCAGGATCTGGGACACCGCTCGATTGTAGACACCGAGGCCGGAGCGGAGTGTCGAGTTTCGTCGAGCGCGCTCGACGCTTCCCGACAAACCTCGACCGCACGTCGAGCGATAACCGGGCATCCTGCACGGCAGGAGGTCTTGCATGAAGCGACTGTTGAATCGGCTGTTGCGCATGGCATCACTGCTGGTTCTGCTCCACGCGCTGGCGGCCCGGGCGGAGACTCCCGATTTCAAGGGGACGTGGGAGGGCTCGCTGCTTCACGAAGGGAAGACGGTCCGGCTCGGGCTGGAGATCCCGGAGGCGGGCGCGGGCGGCGTTCGCGGCCGGCTGCTTCAGGGGGGCGAAGAGATGGCGCCGCTCTCTGACGGCAAGGTCGAGGGCAATCGCCTGACGTTCCGCGCCGACACCTTACAGTGCGCGGCCACGCTCGAGGGCGACGCCTTGAACGTGACCTTGACCGTCTCGCACGGCCGCACGTTCGAGGTGACCATGCACCGGATTGCGGCGGATGCCAGTCCGTCGAAAAGCGCGACGCGCGCTCCGTCGGCGGCCACCGCTGCACCCCCGCTCCCGGCCCTGCCGGCGGACGTGAATCCGTCGCCGGCATCGGTCACGAACGTCGCCTCGCGCGGTGCGCTCATCCTCTCCGGCGGCGGTGCCGAAGCGCCGGGCATCATGGAGCGGTTCCGAGAGCTGGCCGGCCCGGACGCGCCGATCGTCGTCATCCCCACGGCACTCGAAGAAAAGTACCTGACGGCGGAACGGCTGACCTTTCTGGTCACGCGGCACGGAGAGATCTTTCACTCGCGGAACGTCTCCATCCTCCATACCCGCGACCGCTCCGTGGCCGACTCGCTGGAGTTCGTGAAGCCGCTCCAGCGCGCCCGCGCGGTCTGGATCATGGGCGGCGAGGCCGGCTACCTGGTGCGCTCGTATTACGGGACGCGCACCGAGCGGGAGCTGAAGGCGCTCCTGGCGCGCGGCGGCGTCGTCGCGGGGACCTCGGCCGGCGCGATCATCCAGACGGCGGTGCTGCTTGCGGAGGACGGCCACACGCTCGTTCCCGGCTTCGGACTCATCTCGGGCGTCCTGGTCTGGCCGCACTGGAGCGAGCGCCGCGCCGAGGCGGATCTCGTCAAGTACACGGGCCAGATTCACGCACCGCTCGGCATCGGCATCGACGAAGCGACGGCCATCGTCGTGAGGGAAAACGCGTTCGAGGTCGTCGGTGAGGGACATGTCGGCATCGTCGACGGCCAGACGCGCGACGGTAAGGGGTACTACCTCCTGTCTCCCGGCGACCGCTTCGACCTCACGGCGCGCGCTGCGATCCGTCCCAGGACTGATGAGAAAGCCCCCGATAAGACGATCGATAAGACAAAGGATGAGGCGAAGGGCAAGGCCACGGAGGCGATCGGCAAGGCCATGGCGGCCTACGGCGCGGATCAATTCCGCGGCAGCGTCCTCGTGGCCCGCGACGGGCAGGTTCTCTTCCGCTACGCCAATACGCCGGAGACGAAGTTTCGCATCGGATCGCTGACCAAGCAGTTCACGGCCGCGGCGATCCTCCTGCTGGAAGAGCGCGGCGCGCTGCATGTGTCCGACCCGATCCGCCGCTACCTGCCGGAGTCGCCGCTGGAGTGGAACGACGTGACGATCAAGCACCTGCTGACGCACACCTCCGGCATCCCCAGCGACGGGAGCGCGCGCCTCAGTTTCAAGCCCGGGGAGGAGTGGACCTACAGCAACATCGGCTACCAGCTCCTCGGCAGGATCCTCGAGCGCGTGACGAAACAGAGCTATGGCGCCTTCGTCTCGGAGAGCATCCTCCGGCCGCTGGGGATGAACGACTCGGGCGCGGACCCGGAGCTGGCGGACCTCGGCGGCGCGGGCTCGCTGTTCTCCACGACGGACGACCTGCTGAAGTGGGAGCAGGCGCTCTTCGGCGGCAAGGTGCTGTCGCCTGCCTCGTTCGCGACGATGACCACACCGTTCCGCAACGGCTACGGCTGCGCCCTCCGCCTCGTCGTCTCGCCGAGCGGCCGCCACGTCTTCGCCAACGAAGGCCGCGTGCCCGGCTGGAACGCCTCCCTGCAGTATTACGCCGAGGACAAGCTCGTCATCGCCGTCCTGGCGAACCTCGACACGCAGAAGGACGCGATCATCGCCCGCGACCTGGCCAGGGCGGCGTTGAGTGCGCAGTAGGGTTCGTGGCCGGACAAACGCCGGCCTCCTAACCACTAACCACTAACCACTAACGCCCCTAAACCTCACTCCTTCGGCAGCGGCTTTCGCGGCAGCATCTCCGGGCGGTTGGCGGCTTCCCAGACGAACGTCGCCATCACGGCGGCGGCCTGCTCGAGATCGTCCTTCTGCAGGCGCTCGAACGTATCGAAGTTCGTGTGGTGGGTGCGCTCGAAGTATTCGACGTCGTCCTGCACGAACTGGAAGCCGGGTATGCCCACGGCGTCGAACGAGACGTGGTCGGTGCTGCCGGTGTTGCGCATGGTCAGGGTCGTCACGCCGAGATCCTTGAGCGGCTCGATCCACTTCTCGAAGATGGGGCGGACGGCGGCGTTTTCCTGCAAGTAGATGCCGCGGATCTTGCCGGTGCCGTTGTCGAGGTTGAAGTACGCGGCGAGCTTGGCCTGTTCGGGTTTGAGGGTGATCGGCCCGGCGTTCTTCTGCAGCGTCGACGGCAGATCGCGCTCGACGGGATCGGTGGGCTCGGGGCGGCCGCCGAAGTGCTGAGTGACGTACGCCTTCGAGCCGAGGAGGCCTTCCTCTTCGCCGGTCCAGAGGGCGATGCGGATGGTGCGCTTCGGCTGGATGCCGATGGCCTTGAGGATGCGGACCGCTTCCATGGTGGCCACGACGCCGGCGCCGTTGTCGGTGGCCCCGGTACCGCCGTGCCAGGAGTCGAGATGGGCGCCGATCATGACCACTTCGCCCTTCTTGTCGCTGCCCGGGATCTCGGCGACGGTGTTGTACTGGTCATTGGCGTCGTCGTGCCAGGTCGTCTTCACGTCCACTTCGACCTCGGGATCGTTCCCTTTCTCGGCGAGGCGGAGCAGGCGCGCGAACTGTTCGTCGGAGATGACCACAGCCGGCACAGGAAACTGCTGGTCGGGCTTGGCCGAGCCAGCGGACTGCACGTGAATGGTGCCGAAGTCGCCGCTGCCCGGAGTGATCACGGCCAGCGGTTTTTCATCGGCCCAGAACTTGAGCGCAGCCTGGGTCAGCTCGCGCCGGCGGATGGCCTGCTCGCGGGTCAGGCGCGGCGCTCCTGGGAGCGTGTAGACCCCGAGCTCGGCCAGCGACCTGTCGTCGTAGCGGTCGTACTGCGCCTTTTCATGCGGCTTGAACTCCGTTGGATCGCCGAGCAGCACGATCTTGCCGGCGACCTTTCCCTTGGCCTTCTCGAGGTCTTCTTTCGTCATGAACGCCTTGACGTGCACCACCTTGCCGCGCACCGGCCCACTCGTGCCCGGCGCCCAGGCCCGCGGCAGGGACTCGAACTGGGCCACGTCCGGCGCCACGAGACGGACCGAGCACGACTGGTACGACCAGCCCCGTCCGAACGGGCCCCAGCTCTCCATGTGCGCGTTGGCCAGGCCCCAGTCCTCCAGCCGCTTGCGGGTCCACTCGTTCGCCTTCTTCACGTTCGGCGAGCCGGTCAGCCGCGGACCGATGCCGTCCATGAGCCCCTCGGCCGTCTCCATGACCTTGGAGTTGCGGAAGGCCTCCTGACGGATGCGCGTCTGCATCGTCAGATCGGGCTCGTCGGCGGCAAGCAGCGGGAGAGCGAGAAACAACAGTGCAGGTGCAATCAAGCGCTTCATGGGCGCGAAAGTGTAAAGGGGAGCGAGCCCAAGCGGTCAGCGGGTCGTGGACAGGGGCGGGTTGTCACGGATTTGTTGCCGGCTCCTACTCCAGCTCCTCCCAGTCGATGCTCGTCGGGACGTTCGACTTGGCGAAGAGGGCCTTGAGCATCTCGTCGGGGCGGTAGACGCGGAGGTCGCCGAACTCGCTGGGGCGGCGGTTCTTCATGGTGAAGAGGGCGCGCTGGGAGGCGTAGTCGAAGTTGGCGTAGAAGTCGTCGTCCTTCTTCTGGTCGAACATCTGGCGGAGGACGCTGAGCTGGTTGGCGAGGTGGTCGCTGGGATCGCCCGTGGAGGCGAAGCGCGGCTTCCCCGGTTGCGGCAACTGGGGCCGTTTGGGCTCGAGGCCGATGGCGGTGAGGCGCAGGTCGGCCAGCTCCTGGGCCACGCGGTTGCTCTTCGGCGCCTTCTTCGTCTCGGGTGGGAGGAGCAGGGCCGGGATCTTGTTGCAGTTCGCGCGGTGGATGGCGTCGCTGCGCGTGATCCAGCCCAGGTTCGTCACGCCGCAGCGGGCCGAGACGTGCTGGGTCAGGTTCTCCACGAACGGCTTCACCGCCGAGTCAAACGAGTCGTCGACGCCGTTGAAGAGGTTGAGCACGTAATGCACGCGGAAGTCGTCGAGGGTCTGGGCCAGGGTGCGGGTGATGGGGTGATCGCCCAGATTCTGGGCCAGGTCGTCGGCGAACGCGTCGAGGTTCTGTACGGAGGAGTCGTACACGTCCTCCACGCGGTCGATCAGGTCGTTGATGAGGCGCCAGTAGTTGAGGTTCTCTCCGATGGTCTCGAAGAAGGGAGAGTCCTTGCTGAAGATGAGCCGCAGCTTGCGGAAGAGGATGGCCTTGACGATGTCGGAAGCGGCCAGGGTGGCGCTGGGCAGGTGGGGGGTGAAGATGAGGATGCCGCTGTTGGAGAACGGCAGGAAGTCGATGACGTTCGAGTCGAGGCCGGCGCGCATGTCGAGCACGACGTAGTCGGCATCGAGTCCGTTGATGGCCTCGATCAGCCTGGCCTTGTGGGCCGCTCCGAAGTTCGTGATTTCGTCGATGAGGTGCAGCGGTCCGGCCACGAAACCGAAGTCGGGGAACTGGCGCTCGCGGTCGAGCGACGCGTCGAGCGTGGTCACGCAGCGATTTAACGGCTCATTGCGGCGGAAGAAGTGGTAGAGGTCCTTCTCGATCGGCACGTCGATG
>CAZYTO010000011.1:0-23134 GCA_964650405.1 uncultured Thermoanaerobaculia bacterium
GGTCACTCGTTCCAATTTCTCGGAACGACGGGCATGACGTAGCGCGCTCCGCCAGTGCTTCGCTGGCCAGGACGTAGTCGAGGCGCCAGCCGATGTTGCGCTGGCGCAGATTGCGCCATGGCGCCCACCAACTGAAGTAGTTCTCGTCGTCCGGATACAGCTTGCGACCCACGTCCACGAGCCCCTCGGCCAGCATGGCCTCGAGGAGGTCGCGCTCCTCCTGGCGCTGCCCGATGACGTTCGGCTTGCGCTCCTTGGGGTGTACATCCATGTCGGTTCGGGCGATGTTGTAGTCCCCGCAGATGACGAGATTCAGCCCCTGCTCGCGATGCGCGCGCGCGTATCCGATCAACGCCCGCACGAACGCCACCTTCGCGTCGTAGTCCTTCCCTCCGTTCGGCACGTAGACGGAGGCGTAAACCGTGTCGCCGGCCCGGGCCTGGACGATACGCGTCTCGTTGTCGAACTCGGGATGCGTGAATACCGGCGCGTCCGGAAACGTCGCCCGGCGGAGATGCAGGGCCACTCCCGAGTACGCCCCGGCGCCGTGCCAGTAACACCAGTAGTCCTTCAGCTCGAACAGCACCCCGGGGATCTGGTCGAGCCTGGCCTTGAGCTCCTGCAGGCAGATGACGTCCGGCTGCACCGTCGCGACCCACTCCGTGAGCTGATCGTGGCGGGCCCGGATCCCGTTGACGTTCCAGGTAGCGATCTTCATGGCGCCGCGCATTGTCCCCTCCGCGGTTCAGGCTGTCCATGGCGACGGACGCGCCGGCAGCTCGGGACGGCCCGGGAGGGCGGAATAGGCGGCGCCATTTCTGCAAGAGTCCGGCTCGGTATCTACCGACCTTCTGGGAGACATCTATGCGCAAACTGGCTCTTCTGCTCCTGCTCGTCCTCGTCACCCCGTCGCTCCTCGCCCAGGATTGGCGCGACCGCCGCGGCGATCGCTACGACCACTCCCGCGACAATTCGTTCGAGCTCACTCCGTTCGCCGGCTACCGGTGGGGCGGAACGCTCTACTCGAACACGGGCCTCTTCAACCAGGACGTCGACCTGGAAAGCTCGGCGAACTTCGGGGTCAGTCTCGGTATCCCGATCGGCGGCAACTTGAAGGTCGAGCTCCTGGCCGATCACTCGAACACCAACCTCACCACGAGCAATGGCGCGATCTTCGGACACAATAACCGGGTGGGGAAAATCGACGTGAACTACTTCCAGGCCGGGCTGCAGATCCCGTTCAGTACGGGCCGCGGCGCGGTGCCGTTCGTGGTGGTGAGCGCAGGAGTGGCCAACCTCGACCCGAAGGTCGCCGGCGCGAGCTCGGCGAACCGCTTCTCGGCCTCGGCGGGAATCGGCGTGAAAGTGCCCATCAACCGTAACGCCGGCTTCCGCATCGAAGGGCGCGGGTTCTACACCTCGACGAACAACAGCAACGACAACTGCCACGGCGGTTGCTACGGCTACTACTCCAACCGCGACTACCTCTACCAGGGCGAGGCCAACATCGGCATCTACTTCAAGTTCTGAGTGCCGAGTGCTGGCGGCTGGGGGCATGAGGGCATGAGGGCATGAGTAATGGGGCATGAGTGGCTTTGGGGTCTGCCTCGCGCGTCGCAGCTCGATACCGAAGGATGACGGGCACGTTCGCGCACGCGGCCGTGCCCCTACTGCCAGCGGAAGATCTTCAGCCCGATCGTGAACGTCACCACGGCCCAGAGCAGCAGGGTGATCAGTGCAGGAAGGATCGCCGTGACGGGCATGGCGTCGTTGACCACCGCGCGCAGCGCATCGGTGAGCACGGTCAGCGGCAGGGCCCGGATGATCGGCTTGACCGAGTCGGGAAAGCGCTCGTAGGAAAAGAAGACGCCCGAACAGAGCCACATCGGCATCATCACCAGATTCATCAGCCCGCTCACCGCTTCGATCGTCCGCGCCCGTGAAGCGGTCAGCAGGCCGATGCCCGAGAAGGCGAAGCCGCCGACGATGCAAAGGGCCGTCAATGTGAACAACGATCCGTTCACCCGCACGCCGAAGACGATCCAGCCGAAGGCGATGACGACCGTAGACTCCACGACAAGGAAGGCCAGGCGGGAGAAGAACTGCGAGAGCATGTACTCGCTCTTGCGCATGGGCGTGGCGATGAAGCGCTTGAGCAGCTTCTTCATCCGCGCATTCACCACCGTGAAGCTGATGCTCCACATCCCCGTGCCCATCAGGTTCATGCCGACCAGGCCGGGGATGAGGAAGTCGATGTAGCGCGCCCCCTGCTCGTGAACGAGTGTGTCGCTGGAGGCCAGGAGGTCCTTCCGGCCGGCCGCCGATTGCAACGCGTCGTCGGCTTCGCGCCGTGCCGTGCGCGCATCGGGACGGGTCGGATCGAAGCTGTAGGTGACGGCGCCATCGCCGCTTACCAGCAGCGAGACCTTGCCGCGGCGCAGCGCCGCCCGCGCCTCAGGCTCACTCAGGACCCGCGGCAGCAGGTCCGCCGCCCTCCGGAGCGCGGCCAGCCGCTGCTGGGCGTTCGGACCGGCGATCACGGCCACGGGAATCTTGTCCGGAGCCTTGTCACGGAAAGCCAGTCCCAGCGAGACGGCGAGCAGGAGGGGAAAGATGAAAACCCAGAAAATGGCCTCCGGCTCGCGAGCGAACTCCTTGGTCCGCACGATCGTCAGCTCGAGGATGGGCGGACGGATGCGCGTGCTCATGTGTCGCGAAGCTCCCTTCCCGTGAGTGAAACGAACAGGTCCTCCAGCGTGGCCGCATGCGTGGAGAGCGTGACGAGTTTCGCCTGGTGACGCTCGACCGTGGCGATGAGCT
The DNA here is from genome assembly GCA_964650405.1 of uncultured Thermoanaerobaculia bacterium. Classification (GTDB taxonomy): domain Bacteria; phylum Acidobacteriota; class Thermoanaerobaculia; order Gp7-AA8; family Gp7-AA8; genus CAZYTO01. The sequence goes on from CAZYTO010000011.1 coordinate 2,821, forward strand.
GGGGCACGGCCACGGCCAGCGAGTCGACCCGAAGCTGCCATGCCTCGCCTCGAGGCGTGGCTCCATGGCAGCCGGGCAGCTCCAGGCACGCGGCCTCCGGAAGCGGCGGCTCGCTCGTGAATTCGATGATGTTCGCTGCATCGAGCCGGGCGATCAGCTCCCGAGGCGTACCGAGGGCGATGAGATGACCGTGATCGACGATGGCCACCCGGTCACAGAGACGCTCCGCCTCTTCCATGTAGTGCGTCGTCAGCAGGACGGTTCCGCCCCTGGCCCGGAAGCGGCCGACGACGTCCCAAAGCTCCAGCCGGCTCTGCGGGTCGAGACCGGTCGTCGGTTCGTCGAGAAACAGGATCTCCGGATCGCCGACGAGCGCGCAGGCGACCGCCAGGCGCTGCTTCTGACCGCCGGACAGCTTTCCCACCCGGGAGTTGCGCTTCTCCTCGAGCGACAGGTCCCGCAGCAACTCCTCGGGATCGTGTCCGTTGCGGTAGAACGAGCGGAAGAGGCGCAGGGTCTCGAAGACTGTGAGCTTCTCGGCGAGCTGCGTTTCCTGCAGCGACACGCCGATCAGCTCGCGGAGCTCGCGCTCATGCCTGTCCCAGCGCCTGCCGAGGATCTCCACGTCGCCGCCGTCGGGCGAGGTGAGGCCTTCCAGCACCTCGATGGTGGTCGTTTTCCCGGCTCCGTTGGGCCCGAGCAGGCCGAAACACTCGCCGCGCTCGACGCAGAGATCGAGCCCGTCGACGGCCTTCACGTCGGGAAAGTACTTCTTCAATCCCTGGCAGGAGACGACGAAATCGCGCGACACGCGCGGCACGATACACTGAACGAGGAGCACAGCGCAGCAGGCCAGGATGGTTCCCGCTCGCCGCTCGCCCTCAGCCGCTCGCCAAATGAAAGCCGTCGTCTTCGATCACTACGGTGATGAATCCGTGCTTCGGCTCGGGGACACGCCGAGCCCGCCGCTCGGCAGCCACGACGTGCGCATTCGCGTGCGAACCTCGGGAGTCAATCGCGCCGATCTGTTGCAGCGTCAGGGACACTATCCGCCGCCCGCCGGCGCATCGGAGATCCTCGGACTGGAGTGCGCCGGCGAAGTCCTCGAGACCGGAAGCGACGTTCACTCGTGGCGTGCCGGCGAGCGTGTCATGGCCCTCCTGGCCGGAGGCGGCTACGCCGAGGAGGCCGTCGTCGATGCCGGATCGGTGATGCCGGTCCCGGCGGCGTTGAGCGACATCGAAGCAGGCGCCGTGCCCGAGGTCTTCCTGACCGTCTACCTGACCGTCTTCATGCTCGCCCGCGCACAACCCGGTGAGACGCTCCTCGTGCATGGCGGCGGCAGCGGGATCGGTACGGCGGCCACGACCCTGGCCAAACGCGCCGGGCTGCGCGTCCTCGTCACCGCCGGCTCACGGGAGAAATGCGAGCGCTGCCTCGCTCACGGTGCCGATCTGGCGATCAACTACCGCGAGGAGGATTTCGTCGAGAAGGCCCGCGGCGCCGACATCATCCTCGACCACATCGGCGCGCCCTATCTCCCGCGAGATCTCGAAGCCCTGGGGATCGGCGGCCGGGTGGTGCTCATCGGCTCGATGGGCGGAGGCAGGACCGCTGAGATCGACGTAAGCAAAGTCCTCGGGCGGCGGCAGCAGATCATCGGTTCGACCCTGCGCGCGCGCCCCGTTGCCGAAAAAGCGCAGATCACCCGCTCGTTTCTCGAGCGCTTCGGCGAAGAGCTGGCCGGCGGCGCGATCCGGCCGGTGATCGATCGCACCTTCCGCGCCGACGATGTCGCCGAGGCGCATCGGGCCATGGCCGCCGATCACTTCGGCAAGATCGTGCTGACGTGGTGACCGCGCACTGAACCCCGCTTGCCCGCTCGCCGCTCGCCCCAACCCGCTCGCCGCTTCACTTGCAGCGCTTCGACCACTCCGACAGCTGCTCGCGTTGAGGATTGAGGCCGGGTACTTCGTGCCGCAGCGTGTCGACCGTGGTCCGCTGGCAGTCGTACAGCGTGAACCGGTCGATGTCGCCGGTGCCGCTCATGGCGGCGTCGAGCGCGTTCCGGCCGTTGCCGTCGGTGCGACGCGGATTCGCACCGTGCTCGAGCAGCAGCGTCACGATCGGTGTGTAGCCGTAGCCTGCGGCCATGATCAGCGGGGTGACACCCTTCGGGCTTGCTGCATTCGGGTCGGCGCCGGCATCGAGGAGCGCCTGCACGGACTCGATCCTGTTCTTGTGGACGGCATGTTCGAGCGGCGTCCATCCGTTGACTCCGCCCCGCCCGTTTGGATTCGCGCCGCCGGCCACGAGCGCCCGGATGCGTGCCGTGTCTCCGTCACGGGCGGCGCCGATCAGCGGTGTCGTGGGGGTGCGGGCGCAGTAGGCCGCCAGCCAAAGAGCGAGCACGCCGATTCTTCTCATGGACGCAATATGCTCCGTGGAGTCGCATACGTCAAGGACTTGTTGTGACAAAGCGCAACCCCGCCCACACCTTCATGTCGATGAAGATTCCGGCCTGTTCCTGCGCCCGCAGCCAGAGGTCGATGCCGTCGAGCGGAACCACGTGGACGGTGATGTTCTCGCTTCCCACGCCACCGCCCGGTCCGGTTCGCACGAGACCGGAGGCGCGGGCCAGGACGACTTTTTCCGAGGTGATGCCCGGGGAGGTTGTTCCCGTAGTGAGGAGCTCGACATGCCTGCAGGTGAAGCCTGTCTCTTCCTCGAGCTCCTTCATCGCCGTCGACGCCGCGTCCGCGTTCGGATCGTCATCTCCGATGAGACCTGCCGGGAGGTCGATCACGTTCGCGTCCACGGGCTTCCTGGCCTGCTCGGTCAGGACGATCTCGCCCTCATCGGTCACGGCAATCACCGCAACAGCCGCTTTGCCTTTCTGCCGCTCCACGTATTGCCAGCCATCGCGCTCGAGCAGCAGAAGGATGGAAGTGGCGTGCAGCGCGTTCGGTTCCATGCGGCAACGCTAACCGAAAAGCGTGCCCTGTGCGCTCGGCCGCCGGAAATGCGCGGTCGAGTGCCGGCGCGAGACCTCGTTGAATCCGAGCTTGCGTGCCGTGACGTCGAAGAGGGTGTGGATCTGTTCGGCGTACTTGCCGGTGCCCCGCCCACGCTGGCCCCAGGCGGAGTTGTACAGCTTGCCGTCGCGCATCTCCCGGATGCGCCCCAGCACCTTCTCCTTCCGCTCCGGGAAATGCTCCTCCAGCCACCTCTCGAACAGCGGCGCCACGGCCCACGGCAGGCGCAGGACGACGAAGCCGGCCGACGTAGCGCCGGCGTCCCGCGCCCCCTTCAGGATCGCCGGCAGCTCGTGATCGTTGATGGCCGGAATCAGCGGTGCGGCCATGACCGCCACCGGGATTCCCGCCCTGGCCAGTACTTCGATCGCCGCGAGGCGATTGGCCGGCGTCGACGTGCGCGGCTCCATGATGCGATGGAGGTCCGGGTCGAGCGTGGTGACGGAGACGGCCACGCTGGCCGCTTCGTGTTGGGCAAGGTCGCCGAGGTAATCGACGTCGCGCGTGACGAGCTGGTTCTTCGTGATCAGCGCGACAGGATTGCGGAACTCCGCCAGCACGGCCAGGCAGCGCCGGGTGATCTCCAGCTTTCGCTCGATGGGCTGATAAGGATCAGTGATGCCGCTGATCATGATCGTCTCCGGCTGCCACGACTTCTTCATCAGCTCCTCGCGCAGCAGCTCCGGCGCGTCCTCTTTCACCACGATCTTCGACTCGAAGTCGAGGCCGGCGGAGAAGCCGAGATACTCATGCGTCGGCCGGGCAAAACAGTAGATGCAGCCGTGCTCGCAGCCCCGGTAGGGATTGAGGCTCGAATCGAAGCCGAGATCCGGGCTGTCGTTGTGGGCGATGATCGAGCGGGATGGATCCCGAAGGTAGATCGTGCGCTGCTGGGGCGCCTCCTCGTCGACCCAGGCCTCGTCATCGACGACGTACTCGAGCGATTCGAAGCGGTTCTGCGGATTCCAGCTCGCGCCGCGGCCCTTGAGGGGGGTGCCAGGTGCCTGGCGCTGAGTGCCGCGCGGCTTCTCCGCATTCATCGTCCGGCCTCAGGATCCGGGATCAATACCGCTGTCCCGGTCAGCTTGCCGCTCCGCAGATCGCTGAGCGCCTCATTCGCCCGTTCCAGCGGGTATTCGGTCCGCTGGGTCTCGATGCGCATTGTCTGCAGAAGCGCGAAGAGCTCCTCGCCATCACGCCTGGTGAGGTTGGCTACCGAGCGGATCGACCGCTCGCCCCAGAGCAGGGCATACGGAAACGACGGGATGTCGCTCATGTGAATGCCGGCGCAGACGACCGTCCCGCCCTTCACGACATGCCGGAGGGCCGTGACCACGAGCTCGCCTGCAGGCGCGAAGAGAATCGCCGCGTCGAGCGGCTCGGGCGGCGCGTCGGTCGAGCCGCCTGCCCATGCCGCGCCCATGGCGCGCGCGAAGGTTTGGGCAGCCGTGTCCCCGCCGCGCGTGAACGCAAAGACGCTGGCCCCGCGGGCACGAGCGATCTGGACGAGGATCTGCGCCGACGAGCCGAATCCGTAGAAACCGAGGCGCTTCGCATCGCCCGCCATTCGCAGCGCGCGGTAGCCGATCAGCCCTGCACATAGCAGCGGCGCCGCTTCGCTGGCCGAGTAACTGTCCGGAATGCGGAAACAGTAGCGGGCATCCGCGACTGCGTACCCGGCATACCCGCCGTCGCGCGTGTAGCCGGTGAAGAGCGCGCGGTCGCAGAGATTCTCGCGGCCCGTCGTGCAGTAGACACAGACGCCGCACGTCCAGCCGAGCCATGGAACGCCAATCCGATCTCCCTCGACGAAGCCGCCCGCCGCCTTCACCACGCGGCCGGCGATCTGATGGCCGATGACCAGCGGCAGCTTCGGATCGGCCAGCTCGCCGTCGACGACGTGCAGGTCCGTACGGCAGACCGCACAGGCCTCGACCTTCAAGAGCACCTCGCCTTCGCGCGGTTCAGGCACGGGCAGGTCCGCGAGCACGAGTGGCTCGTGTTGCCGCTTGAGGAGCATTGCACGCACACACGTAGCCTAGCGCGCGCGTCAAGGAACTCTACGAATAGTGGATTGGCTAGGACTTCGGAGCACTGGAACGACGCGATGCTCGCAGTTTCGTAACTGCAGTAATCCCCGCACCTGCAGGTGAGACCACCATGACGACGGGACTGGCATCCAGCGCGGCAACAACCGCCAGCCCGACGGAGGCCAGCGACGCGATGTCGCTGATGAGTTCCGTTTGATCGGGTGTCAGATGCGAAGAGGCCGGTGACGCGCCGCCGTTAGTGTCAGACATGGTGAGCATCCTATACCCCTTTGATAATCAAAACGAAGGCGCACATCAAGCCTGAACCAGCGACGTTCGAGAGTATTCCGAGGCGAAGAAACTGTCCCCCTTCGGCCCGTTTCTCCCAGTCCCGGTGTGTTGCCAGGACCCAAAGAAGAATGAGGAACGTCACACAGGCAAATCCTGCCGTCGCAGCAAGTTGATTCGCCAGTCCGGGAGGCGGCGCAGCTTGTTGCATCTGTTTGGCAAGATCGAACAGATTCACCAACGCCGCGGAGAGCGCTGCGAGTGTGAACTCCACACCCAAGTAGAAGTCTCTACGCTCCCACGTTGATCCACGCACGAGTTTCCGAGCGAAGGCACCACAAAGAAGCAGGATGATCGGTATCACCACCGCCATGAAGTACGGATGAAGAAGGACCTTCAATTACGCTCCATGTCTTACATAATTCTAAGCATATGAAATCGTTCGACGTCAACGACTTCCGAAATGATCGCGATCCGCTGGGAGAGTGGACGGTGCGCAAGCCGCGTTGAGGCAGCGTGCTGGCGACACGCACGTCTACGCGCTGTGGATTTCGCGCATCTCCCTCAGTCGCGGAGCCCACCAGGCGGTGATGGCTACGATGAGCAGGGTCATCGCTCCGCCGAAGATCACCGACGGCACCGTCCCCATCAGCCTGGCGGCGAGGCCCGACTCGAACGCGCCGATCTCGTTCGATGAGCCGATGAAGATCTGGTTCACGCTCGACACGCGGCCGAGGAGATGAGCGGGGGTGAGGGTCTGGATGAGCGTTCCGCGGATGACGACGGAGATGTTGTCGGCGGCGCCGCTCAGCATGAGAAGGACCACGGAGAGGAGGAACGAGGTCGAGAGTGCGAAGGCGATGATGCAGAGCCCGAAGATGGCTACCGACACGAGCAGCGTGACGCCGGCGCGCCGGAATGGCGGCCGGTGGGCCAGCCACAACCCCATCACGACCGAGCCGATGGCCGGTGCTGCGCGGAGCAGGCCGAGCCCCTGCGGACCGGTGCGCAGCATGTTCGCGAAGATCGGCAGCAGCGCCACCGCGCCTCCGAACAGGACCGAGAAGAGGTCGAGCGACATCGCGCCGAGGACGACCGGCTGGCCCCACAGGAAACGGAGCCCGATCCTGAGACTCTCCCCGATGGTCATCTCGCTCACTTCGGGGGCACGGGTCTCGACGTAGGCGATGAGGATGACCGCGATGAGCGCGATGGCGAACGTGGCCGTAACGACGGCATAGGCGGCCAGCGGGCCGTAGAAGCCGTAGAGCAGGCCGCCGAGCGCCGGGCCGACGACGGCCGCGAACTGCCAGGTGGAGGAGCGCCAGGCCACGGAGTTGGCGAACAGCTCGCGCGGCACGACGTCGGCGCTCAGCGCCGTCATAGCCGGCCGGGTGAAGCTGCGCGCGACGGCGCTCAGGGCGATGACGAGATAGATCGGCCAGACCCGCCCAGCGCCGGCAAGGTTTGGGAACATGGTGAACAGCAGCAGGGCCACCGCGCTCAGGAGCATGCCCAGGTTGCCGGCAACGGCCAGGGTCCGGCGGTTGGCCCGGTCCGCGGCGTGTCCGGCCAGCAGGGCTACGCCGATGAACGGGAGTGCTTCCGCGAGACCGATCAGTCCGAGCGAGAGAGGGTCGTGTGTGTGGGCGTAGACCTGCCAGCCGACGACGACCATCTGCCCCTCGCGCGCCACCGTCGAGGTGCCGTGGCTGAGGAGGATGTTGCGGAAGTCGCGGATACGGAGAACGGCGTACGGATCGCGAGTGTCGCTCAAGCGCGCTGGATTGTAAGGGCTGCTGGCAGAAGCCAAGGCTGGCCTTGCACGTAAAGATGGAAGGCTGGAAGGTCGAAAGGCTGAAAGGGCCACGGGCAGCATGGGCTTCCCTTCCCTTCCAGCCTTCCAGCCTTCCGATTCAGCGTCCGAGCGGACTCCAGGCACAAGGCCGGGCCAGGGCCCCGAAGGCGCTCCCAACAATTAACAGGAACGTGAGACGGCGCCCCTCTAGAATCGCCGGCCATGAAGCGCGCATGGATCGTCCTCACCCTGGCGGCAGCTCTGTCCGCCCACGCCATACAGCCCATGATGTCGGAGCCGTCGCTTTCGCCCGACGGAAAAGAAGTCGTCTTCGTCTCGGGAGGCGACCTCTGGGTGGCGCCGGCCAAAGGCGGCGAGGCACACCTGCTTGTCTCCCATCCGGCAACGGAGTCGCGGCCGCTCTACTCGCCGGACGGGAAGAAGCTCGCCTTCGTCAGCGACCGGACGGGCAATGGAGACATCTACGTCCTCGACCTGGCCGGCGGCTCCCTGACGCGTATCACGTACGACAGCGGACTCGATCAGCTCGACGCCTGGTCCCATGACGGTGAGTGGCTCTACTTCACCTCGAACAGCCAGGACATCACCGGCATGAGCGACATCTTCCGCGTCCGCGCCACGGGCGGAACCCCGATGCCGGTGACGAGTGAGCGCTACACGAACGAGTACTTCGCAGCACCGGCGCCCGACAACAAGCGGCTGGCCTTCACCGGCCGCGGCACGGGCACGGGCCGGGTGTGCGCCCGCGGCCCCTGGCGCTCGGGCGGTTCGGGGGTGAGGCTGCTGGCCGACGGGAAGTACCGGGGCCGGCGGCCGGGCGGGGCGGGGCACATCTGCGCGTCGTGGAGGGCCGACGGCACGCGGCTCTTCTACATGAGCGACGAAGGCGGCGCGGAGAACCTCTGGTCCCTCGACGTCGCAGGCGCGAAGGCCTCGAAGCTGACGAACTTCATAAAGGGACGGGTGATCTGGCCCTCGATCAGCTATGCCGGCGACGCCATCGTCTTCGAGCGCGACTTCGGCATCTGGCGCTTCGACACGAAGACGAATGCGGCGGCGCCGCTGTCCATCACGCTGCGCGGCGTGGCTTCCGGGCCGGCCGTCGAGCATCGGACGTTCAGTGCCAACGTCGACGACCTGGCCGTCTCTCACGACGGCAAGAAACTGGCCTTCATCGTCCGAGGGGAAGTCTTCGCCGCGCCTTCAGGCGATGGCACCAACTCCCGCCGCATCACCAGCACCACCGCCCGCGAATCGCAGGTGTCGTGGTCGCCCGACGGGCGCAAGCTGGTCTACTCGTCCGAGCGCGACGGGATGCTCTCGCTGTATCTCTTCGACTTTGGGACCGGTGCCGAGTCCCGTCTGACCACGTCCTCGAAGGACGACTTCGCGGCGCACTTCTCACCCGACGGCAAGCAGATCGCCTACGTCCGGAACGGCAAAGAGCTGCACGTGCTCACGCTGGGCGGAAACGACGACAAGACCCTGGTCTCCAACGTGGAGATCGACCTCACCCCGCCGCTGAACGATGAGGACATCATGGCCTGGTCGCCGGACGGCAAGTGGATCGCCTATCTGGCCAGCGGTGAACGCCTCTTCCGCAATGCCTGGGTCGTCCCGGCCGCGGGAGGCGCCGCCCACCAGGTGTCGTTCCTCTCCAACACGAATGCCGACACGATCACCTGGTCGAGCGACGGGCATTCGCTCTTTTACGCAACGGCGCAGCGGACCGAGCCCGGGGCCATCGCCCGCATCGACCTCGTGCCGCGCGTCCCGAAGTTCCGCGAGGAGCAGTTCCGCGACCTCTTCAAGGAAGAGACTCCTCCGGGCGTGCCGAACAAGGACCAGACGAAGGACCAGAACAAGGACCAGACGAAGAGTGAGACGCCGGCACCCGCCGACAAGACCGCCGAAAAGAGCGAGAAGGAGAAGGCTGCCCCTGAGAAGGCGAAGCCGGCCACCGAGATCGTCTTCGACGGAATCAGCCGCCGCACCCGCCTGCTGCCCATCGGCATGAGCGTCGATACGGCCCGCGTGAGTCCGGACGGCAAGCAGATCGTCTTCCTGGCTTCGGCCGCCAACCAGACCAACCTCTACGTCTATTCGCTCGACGAGCTGGCCAAGGAGCCGCCCGTGGCGAAGCAGCTCACGTCGACGGCCGGCTCGAAGTCGCGCCTGCAGTGGAGCAGCGACTCGAAGGACGTCTGGCTGCTCGACGAGAACAAGGTCCTGAAGGTGACGGTCGAGGACGGGAAGTCGAAGCCGGTCGCCACCGGCGCGGAGCTCGACGTCGACTTCGAGCAGGAGAAGGGCGACATGTTCCGCGAGGCCTGGACTTGGATGCGCGACCATTTCCACGACCCGAAGATGAACGGCGCCGACTGGAACGCCGTACGCGAGGAGATCGAGCCCCGCGTCGCCGCAGCCCGGACGTACGACGAGGTGCGCCGCCTGCTGAGCCTCATGATCGGCGAGCTCAATGCCTCCCACCTCGGTGCACGCGGTCAGGGCGCGCGCTCCGTAAGCGGCCGCATCGGCCTCCGTTTCGACCGCACCGCCGTCGAGCGCGACGGGCGTTTCGTCATCTCGGAGGTCATTCCGCTCTCCCCTGCCGCCGTCACGCGCAAGGTGCATCCGGGCGACGTGCTCGCCGCCATCGACGGCCGGCCGCTCACCAAGTCGACGAACCTCGATCAACTGCTCGAGTACAAGATCGGCAAGCAAGTGCGGCTCACCATCGAGACCGCGCCGGCGGCCGGCGGCGCGGCCGGCACACCCGCTTCCGCGCGTGCGAAAACCGACGTCGACGTGCAGCCGGTCAACGGCGCAACGGAAAAGCAGCTCGTCTACCGCAACTGGGTCGAGCGCAACCGCGAATATGTCCGCCGGATCAGCAACGGGCGGGTCGGCTACGTGCACATGATCGACATGTCCTCCGATTCGCTGGCGCAACTGGCCGTCGACCTCGATGCCGAGAACCAGACCCGCGACGCCGTGGTCATCGACATCCGCAACAACAACGGCGGTTTCGTCAACGCCTACGCCCTCGACGTCTTCGCCCGCCGCCCCTACCTCAACATGACCTTCCGCGACCGGCCGACAGCCACGGCGCGCACGCTCCTGGGCCAGCGCGCGCTGCAGCGGCCGACCGTGCTGGTGACGAATCAGCATTCGCTGTCGGACGCCGAGGACTTCAGCGAGGGCTATCACGCCCTCGGACTGGGAAAGATCGTCGGCGAGCCGACCGCCGGCTGGATCATTTACACCAGCAACTCGGAGCTCATTGACGGCACGGCGTTCCGCCTGCCCTTCATCACCGTCACCACGGAAAAAGGCGAGCCAATGGAGCTGCACCCGCGGCCCGTCGACATCCCCGTTACGCGCGCTCTTGGTGAAGACGCGGCAGGGAAGGATTCGGAGCTCGATGCGGCGGTAAAGGCAGTCCTGGGGAATTGATCGTTCGACCGATCATCGGGATCACAGAACTGCTGGATTGACGTGCCCACCTCGGTGGGCACGTCTGTCAGCCCCTCGAGTGCCAGCACGTCGCAGTAATGGACAATCCACGAACGCGTACCGCGTCTTGCGCAGAATATCGATTGTGTGCATCGACGCCCATTCCTGACGGAATTGTGTACGCATTGATACCAAAGCGTGTCAGTACCAAAGGAACTGCTTTACCTCCCGTACCGCAACAGGTACATTGCACGCCGGGTCATGCAGAGGGAGGAAAAGTCGGAGCGCAGCCGGCGGCAGGTACTGGACGGAGCGCTCGAGCTTTTCGCGCACCAGGGATACAAAGCCACCAGTGTGCGGGAGATCGCGGAGGCGGCCAAGGTCTCCACGGGAAATGTGTATCACCACTTCCCGGACAAGGAAGCGATCTTCAAGACGCTGCTGGACGAGTTCTGGAGGATCAGCGAGACGCCGCGCTATCCGTTCACGCGTGCGCTCCGGTCGGGCCGCTTTCCCGACAACATCGAGCAGCTCGGCGCCGCCGCGCGGGACAGCGTTCGCGAGTTCCGCTCCTACATGGCGCTTTTCTTCGTCGACGTCCTCGAATTCGAAGGGACGCACATCAAGCGCTTCTACAGCCAGACCCCGGCACGCTTCACCGAGCTGCTGGAGAAGAGCGGCGGCGACGAGCTGTTGCAACGCCTCCGGCCGGGCGTCTCTCCCGCCACGGCACTGCTCATGACCTGGCGCCTCTTCTTCAACTACTTCACCATCGAGATCCTGTTCAACGTCGCCGAGCCGTTCGGCAAGGACTCCGTGACCGTGATCAGCGAGATCGCCGACATCATCCGGAACGGGATCCTGCAAGGCTGACGGGCCGGCCCGGCGCTGTTCTACGAAACGCGCGAGCGCCAGTAATTCGGCTTCCTGCTCATCGGAGCCAAGGCTACGAGCTCGATGTAGTCCCGATGCTCACGATAGATCAGGAAGAATGGGAAGTGGCGAAGCCCGAATCGCCGCAGCGAACGGCCCCGGACACGTCGTACGGTCTCTCCAATTTCGGGGTAGGCCGAAAATGAGGAGATTGACCGCCTGGATCTCGTCCCACAAACGGTCACCGAGACCGGCGCGTTCTTCCTCATACCGGCGAAGCTCGTGAAGGATTTCGGCCTGGGCAAACTGGTTGGGATGGACCGGCTTACTCAACGTCCGAAGATCTCTCGCTCAACGCGCTGACGAAATGTCTCCCAGTCGGTCGTGATTGCCTCGCCCGCGTCGACGGCCGCGCAGCGGCGCTCGATCTCGTCTGCCCATGCCTGATCAACGCCCGCTTCCGCTGGCGCGTCAAGGCTTTCCAGAAGCCTGGCAGCCAAGTCAGCTCTCTTATGTTCCGGCAGGCGTAGCGCTTGTGAAAACAGATCTTCGGAGCTCGACATGACTTCACAATTCTAACGCCAGGTATGCGGATCTTCACTCCTTCCCGCCTTCCAACCCTCGGCCCTCCCGCCTTCATCCTTCCCGCCCGCCGGGCTTTCCCCTACACTCGCGCGCCATGAAGCGAATCGCGATCGCCCTTCTCTTCGCCACCTTCGCCTTCTCCGCCTTCGCCCAGCAGCCTGACGACACCGAGTATACGAGGCAGATCCGGCAGTTCACCACCGGGCCGGGCTTCGCCACGGAGCTGGTGGACCACCTTCCGGCCTCGAACAAGGTTCCCACGCCGCTCAAGGTCAACGGGTACATCGCCGGGGCGGACGGACATCTCACCTACGCCGAGGATGTCTACAAGTACATGCGCGCCCTCGAGGCGGCCTCGCCGCGGGTGAAGGTCTTCTCCATCGGCAAGACTGAGGAGGGGCGGGAGATGATCCTCGTGGCCATCTCGAGCGACGCGACGATGGCGAAGCTCGACCGCTATCGCGAGATCACCCGGAAGCTCTCCGATCCCCGAACGTTGAACGACTCCGATGCGCAGAAGCTGATCGACGAGGGCAAACCGATGTACTACCTCACCGGCACGATTCACTCGCCGGAGACGGGCAGCCCCGAGATGCTCATGGAACTGGCGTACCGGCTGGCCGTCGACGAGTCGCCCCGCTTCAAAGAGATCCGCGACAACGTCATCGTCCTCATGACTCCCGTCATCGAAGTCGACGGCCATAACCGGCAGGTCGATCTGTGGCGCTACAAACAGGCCAATCCGAAGCTCCCCACCCCGCCGCTCGTCTACTGGGGCCATTACGTCGCTCACGACAACAACCGCGACAACCTCGGCGCCACCCTGGCTCTGAGCCGGAACGTCCTGCACACCTATTTCGATTATCACCCCACGGTCATGCACGACCTGCACGAATCCGTGCCGTTCATGTACGTCATGATGGGAACCGGTCCGTACAACCCGTCGCTCGATCCGCTGATGATCAATGAGTTCACGCGGATGGCCTTCCAGAACGTCGATGAGCTGACGCGCCGCGGACTGGCCGGCGTCTGGACGTACGGCTTCTATGACGGCTGGGCACCGAATTACATGCTATGGGTCGGCACGGGCCACAACACCATCGGCCGCTTCTATGAGACGTTCGGCAACCGCTGGCCGACCACAGAGGACCGCGTCGTGCGCGGGCAGAGCACGCGCGAGTGGTATCGCCCCAATCCACCGCTGCCCACCGTCAAATGGTCGCTGCGCGACAATGTCAACTACCAGCAGAGCGGCGTCCTGTTCTCGCTCAGTGACATGGCCCAGCACCGCCGTCGCTTCCTCGAGAACTTCTACACGATGTCGAAGCGGTCCATCGCCAAGGCCTCGACCGAGGGGCCGGCGGCGTGGGTATTCGACGCATCGCAGAAGCGGCACGGGCAGCTTCGCGACCTCATGTCGACGCTGAAGCTGCAGGGCGTGGAAGTGCAGGTCGCCGACGATTCCTTCACCATCAAGCCCGACTGGCCGCCACCCGACAAAGCGAGCGGGGAACGGCGAGCGGCGGGCGGGGAGCGACGCGCGGCGGGCGAAGGGAAAGACGCAGCCAAGCCCGATGACAAGGGCGACAAGAGTGCGGACGAGAAGAAGCCAGACGAAAAAGGCAGCGACGAGAAGAAGGCGGCCGAGAAGAAGAAGGATGAATCGGTCACCTTCGCGAAGGGCTCGTACATCATCCGCATGGATCAGCCGTACTCGCGGCTGGCGGACGCCTTCCTGGACGTGCAGTACGTCCGCGGCACCGAGCAGGTCTACGACGACACCGGCTGGACGCTCGGCTACCTGAAGAACGTCGACTTCCGGCGCATCGCCAATCCCGACGTCCTGAAAGTGCCGATGCACCCGTGGAGCGCGGAGGCGCAGACCTCGCCCCGCATCGCGGCCAACAACGCCGACACCGACTACACGCACCTTGCCTTCGCCGCGAAGAGCGCCCGCATCAGCGACGAAGAGACGACCGTCGACGGGAAGAAGTATCCGGCCGGCAGCCTCGTGCTGGACTCCGCGCTCGGCGTGAAGGCGCACGACTGGAAGGCGCCGCGCATCGCCGTGATGCACTCCTGGACGCGCACGCAGGACGAGGGGTGGTGGCGCATCGGCCTCGAGCAGATGGGCGTGCCCTACACGTACATCTCCACGCAGGACGTGACGAAGACCCCGAATCTCCGCGACCGCTTCGACGTGATCATCTTCCCGCCGGTCGGCGGCCAGGCGCAGGACACGGTCAACGGTCTTCCGCCCGGCCAGCCACTCCCCTGGAAGAAGACGGCCCTCACCCCGAACCTGGCCGTGGATCAGACCGACGACATCCGTCCCGGCCTCGGCCTGGCCGGCGTGGAGCGCCTGGCGAAGTTCGTCGAAGACGGCGGCCTCCTGGTCACCTCGCGCGACACGTCGGTGCTGGCCGTGCAGTACGGGCTGGCCCGCTACGTCCGCGTCGTCGAGGCCTCCCCGAAGTTCCGCTCGCCCGGCACCATCGTCGCCGCGACAGTCGTCGACAGGAAGAGTCCCATCGCCGCCGGCTATGACGAGACGCTTCCTCTCGTCTTCGCCGGCTCACCGTTCTTCCGCGTCGGCATCCAGGCCGGCGGCGGCGGGGAAGGCGGTCCCGGGGGCGGAGAAGGCGAGCGCGTGAGCGGCCGCGGCGGCAAGAACGATCCGGACGTGCCGCAGGGACGTGCGTTCGTCCCGACACCCGAACGCCCCAAGCCCGCGCCGGGCGAAGAAGGCTTTCAGCTTCCCGAAGACATGCCCGGAAACGTCGACTACGCCTGGCCGAAGCCCGAAGACCGCCCCCGCGTGATCGTCAGCTTCACCAAGGACGCCGGCAAGCTCCTCATGTCCGGCATGCTCGAAAGCGCCGAGGAACTGGCTGGCAAGCCCGCCGTCATCGACGCCCCGCGCGGCAAAGGCCACATCCTGCTCCTGGCCTCGAACCCCTTCTGGCGCGGCAACACGGAAGGGATGTACGCCCTCGTGATGAACGCCGTGATGAACTGGGACAAGTTGGGAGTGAGGTAGAGTCGCTTAGTCGCTTAGTCGCTGTTCGCAGATTCGCGACCAGCGACCTGCGAATAACGCGAATAAGCGAATCAGCGAATCAGCGAATCAGCGAATCAGCGAATAGCGAATCAGCGAATGTGGTCCCCGAACCAATACGAGAAATTTAAAGACCAGCGCGCGCAGCCGTTCCATGACCTGCTGGCGCTCGTCGAGCCGCGGCCGGGCATGCGCGTCATCGATCTCGGCTGCGGCACGGGCGAGCTGACGCGGGCCATGCATGAGCAACTCGAGGCGGCGGAGACGCTCGGCGTCGACAGCTCGCCGCAAATGCTGGCGAAGGCCGCGGCCTTCGCCACGGAAACGCTGCACTTCGAGGAGCGGCCCATCGAAGACGTGTCGAGCGAACGCCCGTTCGACCTCGTCTTCTCCAATGCCGCCGTTCACTGGGTCGAGGACCATCCGGCCCTCTTCGCGCGATTGACGAAGCTCGTCGCCGGCGGCGGCCAGCTCGCCATCCAGATGCCGGCGAATCACGACCATCCGTCGCACGTCGTCGCCGCCCAGCTCGCGCCGCAGTTCGGCATCGTCCCGCGCGTCGTGCCGGTGCTGGCGCCGGAAGCGTACGCCACGCTCCTCCACCACCTCGGCTACACGCGGCAGCACGTCCGCCTGCAGGCCTACGGTCACGTCCTCGAATCGGCCCGCGGCGTCGTCGAGTGGGTGAAAGGATCGACTTTGACCTGGTACCAGGAACGCCTCGGCGACGCCTGGCCGGCGTTCCTGGAGAGCTACACCGCCCGTCTGCTCGAAGCGCTCCCTGACGACCGTCCCTTCTTTTTTCCGTTCAAACGCATCCACATCTGGGCACTGCGAGGCTAAGGACAGCCGCGGCCCGCCCAAGCCTCGAGTCGGGCTCCGCCGTACGAACGCACGCTGTGGCGAGGGTTGCGGCCGGTCGCGGGATCACGACGCTGCGAGAGAGGAGCCGCCCGCCCCGGATGCGTCGTTCGTGATGCCTCCCACCGCTGTCAAGAAATACTGCGCCGTCAGGCGAATCGTGCCTTTCTTGACACCCTCTTGACCAGCTAACTTCATACAAATCAATCACTTCACTCTGCGCCACGTTTGGCGGCCCGCTTGAACTCTGCCTGCCCCGAAAGGAGGTGGTTGTTAGAGCGACGGTCAACCAGAGGTGAAGGTTCAAAAGGTTCTTATGTGAGTCAAGTCAGCCATTTCGGAAACCACCAACGCAGTAGGAAAGGAGATCCCTGAATCATGCGGAAGTCCCTTCATGCACTCGCGGCCATGCTCATCGTGGCCATCTTCACCACGGCGGCCTATGCTGCCGAGAGCCACGCAGCCGCGGCGCCGGCCGGCGTGGTCAACATCAATACCGCCGACGCGGCGCAGCTTGCCCTCCTTCCGCGCGTCGGCGCCAAGGCCGCGCAGCGCATCGTCGACTACCGGAAAGAGCACGGCGCCTTCAAGACGACCTCGGACCTGATGCAGGTCAAAGGCTTCGGACAGTATCCCCGGCTCGCCGTTGCGTAAGTTACTGAAAGTACAGTACGCCAAACCCGCTCGAACAGCAGAAAACTCCCGGTGGACACACGTATCCCACACGCGAAAGGAGCGGGTTTCGAGAAGGAGATGGGATGGTCACGGTCAGCTCGTTCATGGTTGTTTCTGCGCACTGTGCCGCGTGCGGCACGGAGGCCTCGCCTTGGTTCGTGTCTACCGACGAAGCACAAGGCGATGACGTCGCCTACGTGACATGGCTCGATGCAGCATGCGAAACATGCGGCTTGACACCTCGCAAGGTCCTCCGAAGGCCATCCACCGACGGTGCCGCCTCGACGTCGATCGCCTCGAATGAGGCCAACTCGTACTGGAGAACGTTCCCGCTCCAGCGTTCGGGAAGGTAACGAGCTTTGAACCAGGGATCGACCACGATGCGCGTCTGATTGCGCGCAGGTTCCGCGTTCTTCGCGTTCACGATCGCGACCGCGCTCCGGAGGATGTTGTAACAGTGACGGGGGGTCATGTGCTGCGGCGTCGGCGAGCCGGCGCCCTCGAACGCGCGGAGGATCGGATGAAAACAGCGAGGGTCCCGGTCGGCGAACGCGCGTACCCATGCCGCGTCGAAGTACCCTCCGTGGAGCGGCCCGCGAACCGGCCGCAAAAAAGCAAACCGCGGCGCCTCGGCGAACGGCACGCCTGGGATGAACCGGAGGATGTTCATCGAGACGTACGTTGGGTCGAGTTCGCGCACGGCGAATTCGATCGATGCGATGCTGTCTTCGAGTGTGTCGGGCCGCCAATCGAACTTCCGTTCATGATCCGGGATGTCGGGCAGTTGGGTTTCGTCGCGGCGCGCCATGCCGTGGATCAGGAACGCGCAGACTTGGATACCGAGCCGGTTTTTGATCGCATAGGAGCGACGGTAAGTGTCGCGGTACGCCACCGGATCATCCGTCTTGTTCGCACCGAGGAGGATCTCCGGGACGGCGCTCTCGAGCCCCGAGAACATGTACACGCAGCCGTTCGCAACGAGCTCCGTGATGATCCGCTCGTCCTCGCAATCCGGTCGGGTGTGGCAGCCGAAAACGAGGCCGTACTTCTTGCAGAGGCGCGCGAGTGCGATCGCATGTTCCGGCACCCTGGTGAACGTGTCGTCGTCGAAGTAGATCGCTTCGTAGCCGAAGCTGGCAGCCCGTCGTAACGTCGCGTCAACCGAGGCGATACTCCGGCGGCGTTCGCCGCGCCGGTCCTCGCCGCGCTTGTTCGTCCCCGAAAAACAGAAGAAACACGCGTTGTGGCATCCGAACGCGGTCATCAGCTGAAACGTTCGAAGACGCCTCCCGTTCGGAGCCTTGAAGATCTCGAAGTCGTACGAAGGGTCGTACGGCAAATCAGGGTCGTAGCTATCCGGAAGTTCGGCGGCCGACGGTCGGCCGGCGATGACCTTCCCGCCATCGCAGAAGAGCGCGCCCGGTACCTCCTCCCGATTCGAATCCCACCGCGCTCGGCCGACGAGATCGGCGATAGCGGTGATTGCCGTGAGTCCCTCGCCGGCGATCACCACATCGATGATGTCGTCGTGGAGCGGATAGAGGTACTGACTCGCCGCCGTCGCATGGTTCCCGCCAAGGACCGTGATGGCCTCGGGCTGGTAGAACTTCGCGATCTTGAAGAGCTTCAGGGCGTCGTTGATCTGGATTGAGAGCGACGAGCCGCCAATGACCTGGGGTTGGAATGCTTTCACGAGCCGTACGAAGGCCCGCACACCCGCGATATCGACGTCGATCACCTTCACGTCGTGCCCGGCCCGGCGCAAGACAGCGGAGAGGTAGTAGATCGGCGGCCGGCCAGGATAAGTGCGCTCACGGAGCGGAGGGGAGAAGAGGAGGACGCGGGTGCGAGTCTCGGGGATCATGATGATCAGCCCGCCTTGAGCTTCGGGGCGAGGGTGTGGGGCACCGCATCTTCGGCATCGTCCACCTCCAACCACTGTTTCGGGAGGGTGGCGTCACCACGAGTCGTAACCGCCACGACCCGCGCGGTGTTTCCCGCCGCCGAGAGTACTGCGTGCGGAAGGGCGGCGTTGAAGTGGAACGCCTGCCGGGCTTCAACCCGGTCGTGCCAGAGAAGCTGACGCCGCTTCAAGCGCTCGATGGTCTGCTGCGAGATGCAAAGGTGATCGCCGCGGCCGAAGTTAAACCCGCTCTCTTCAGGCCGGTCAAGATGAGTCATGAAGTCGTGGACGAGTTCGAGTGCCAGAAGCAGCGGATCGGGCGCGACGTACACGTCGACCGCCCCCTCAAGCGGCAAGAGGACCACATCCCCTTCGCCCTCCCGAAAAGAAATGATGTCGGAGGCCTCGGGAGGGTTGAAGAGATGCGCCACGACCGCATACGGTGGCTCCTCGCACCGGGCCGATTCCTGTTCCTTCAGATCGGGTCGCCGCATCGCCGAGACGTCCAATCCATGGAGCGCGAGCGGCTCGCGGGGGAAGAGTTCGGTGAGGGGAAGATCGAGCGCCTCCGCGTATTCGGCGACCAGCTGCAGATGGGCGTTCGCCAAGGCGTCGTTCTCGATCTTGCCGATGATGTTCGCCGTGATGCCGCGCCCGCGGGTCTTCAGCTTCTGAATCTCCTTGGCGGAGAGTCCGAACCCGTCGCGGCGCCGGCGAAGACGCTTTCCGAGGAGATAGCCGATGCGCTCGGACGTGACCTTGGGGCGCGTCTTCTTCGGCTCTGGCGCCTCAACTCCCGCCTTCGGCTTCCGCCGCCGCCGAGTTTCGATGAAGGGGTACGAGCCTCCGGGCACGCTGTCGCGGTTCTCCGATCGGAACGCCACCGGTTTGCGGTACATCTGGTTCGGCGACGCACCCACAAAGAATGCCACCGTGTCTTGGGGAGCGAACCAGTAGTGCGGGTTCAAGCCATCGATGATGAAAAACTGGTTTACCTCGAGCGGGATCGGCTGCAGTACCCGGGCGTAGGGGTCTGCTTCGCCATGGAGGTAGAGCGGGAGGGAGCCGGCGCCGGCCGCCTTGCCGTCAGCGTGGCCGAGGTAGAGAACAAACTCGTCAGAGTCGTGCGCGACGAGACGATTCACGATCGCTGACGGGTCGCTCGGCAAGACACTGTCCGAGACGTAGAAGTAACTCACCATCTTGCTGCCGTAGAGCTGACTGCTCACCGGCAACTCCCAGTGCGGGCTACCCTCAGCGTGGCCAGTGCGGACGAGTTGGCCGATCCGATCCAGCTCCGAGGGCGACTGTTCGGGCATCGAGACCGGTTCCATCCGCGCCATCCGGGCGAGCGTCTCGCGATCGGTGAGGATGCGGACGATGTGCTGGATGGTCGCATAGCGCCGGATAAGTGTCTTGGGAACCGCAGGCAAGTCGGCGGCCGCCTTGATGAGGTAGGTCCTCAGCGAGCCGATGACGCGGCCGAACTCTGGCGCGGTGAGATCGTCCACGTCGGCGGTAAGGATTTCCGTGATGGAGATCCACGGCGACCGCCCACCGGCGCGGCGGACATCCTCGCGGAGGCCGTCAAGGGTTAGCCGTCGCGCCTCAAGGCGCGCAACCCGCGCCAGGACATCGATGATCGCTCCGCCAACTCTTCGGCCAGCCATCTCAGCCACTTAAGAGTACCTGATCGTGAGCCGACAAAATATGTCTTTCGAGCGGATCAGG